>CAMVMF010000005.1 GCA_947168515.1 uncultured Bacteroidales bacterium | reverse complement strand
TACTCGGCCATAGGGCTGGACGGGGTGATGGGGTAGATAGCTGCTACCTCGCTGAACATGTACGCCACGTGCGCCGCAGCGCAGTTGCCGTCACAAGTCATAAACTTTTTTTCTTTTGCCATAAGCTTAAACGTTTAAGGATTAATATTTTAAATTTCTTTATTACTTTACGCGTGAATTTACAAAAATACAAAAATAAAATGGATTAGAGAAAACTATTTTGGGTAATAAGTGCTTTTTGGCCAACTAATAGATTTTCTTTGCCCAAAGGTCGGATAGAAATTCCCGTACAGGGATAATCTCAATATTGTTTTTCATACGGCGATACCTGTCCAGTGTAATACCGTTTTATCATCAAGTCGTACTTTAAATTATCCGAATATTTTAAAGTATCGGTTTGAAAAAATACAACTTTTTCAGATAATGACAGATTTTTTTACAGGCATTTATATCAACCCTTCGAATTCGAGGGGTTTACATTAAGCACAGTCAAGAGATTTGGCCCCAAAACAATTATACAAACGGTCAAATTATGTGATACTGGTTACAATCTGTAACCAGTTAAAGGGGTAGCTAATTCAATCACTTTCTATTGCTTTATAATTAATCCTTATGCTTTCTGCCACAAGTCATAAACGCTTTTGCCTTAAGGTTGAACGTTTAAGGATTAATTATAGGCAACCACCAAATATTCATTTTTTGACGAACACGAATAACACGAATGACACGAATAATAATTCGTTAGATTAGTGAAATTCGTGTTCAGAATTAATAATTGGAGGTGACCTATATTTAACTATTGTGTTTTTAGATTTCCCACATCATCATACAAATAGGATTCTCTAAAACGGTTTTTCATCATGTTTTTTGCAGATGTTTCATCCCAACGATTTGTTATCCAGCTTCCATTGGGATTAGTTACCGGATTACCACATCTTCCATTTAAAATATAATCAATCGTGTTTTTTATTGTTTCTATACATTTTTCGGTATGTTCAACTATTTGTTGTTCAGAGAACCTTATTATTTCCCATCCGTTAGATGCTAAATAATAGTTTCTGTAATCGTCACTACCTACACAATGGATAGGCAACTTACTATCCATTGTATACGGCTCGTCTATCTCAACATCTATATATAGGTTTTCAATTATGATTGCAATATCTGGGTAAAAAAATTTAGTTGACATGGATTCTAAATCAAGATGTCCAAAAATCATTACTTTCTTATTAATAGAAACTTCTCCATCTTTTGGCTCTATTATTTTTTTAATCTTTTTATAAAACCATATTTCACATATGCCTTTTCTTACAGATTCATCTACCTCATAGGTTTCGATTTCAGCAGACTGCCTTGATCGTATAAGTAATTCAATTTGCTCTTTTCGTTGTTTTCGTTTTAATTCGTTTTCTTTTAAGTCAGCTATCTGTTTGTTCCATCTATTATATCTTTTTTTGTATCCCCAAGTAGTGTCAAGAATAAAAATAATTCCTACAATTACAAATAAAAAAATCACAATACTAAAAATGGTTCCCAAAACGCCTTCTATGACTGAATCTTTGAATCTAATGAATGAAACAGAAATAGAACATATGCTAAATAATAGAGCAACCAAAATAATGGGATACATTATTGGCTTTACTTTATTTTTCTTTGGCTCTGGTGGTAAAGAAAGAATAGGGTCAATCAGATTAGAATATATAATTTGTGGATATTTTTCATTTAGTTCCATAATAATCCATTGTTATTTAGGATTAGTGTTTTTTCTTTTATGTTGATTTGATGAGTTCTGTTTTTTTTATCCTCTATAACCTTGTTAATGCAGTTATTCTTTCTTTCCAAAAACGTATTACATCATCGTCAAGAGATTTGTTGGCTAACCTATTCAATAATTCGACATCTTCGTTAACTTCTGCAAAATCTGGATATATATTTATTATCCTATTGGGAATGTATAATTTCTTTATATTGACATTATAGAAAGCGGCAAAAGCAACTGTCTGTAATGAATCTGGTATTGTCAATGATTGTAGTTTACACCCATAGAATGCAGAACCCCAAATAATGGAACAATTATCAGGAAGTATTATGTCTTTGTTTGGATTCTGAGGGGGACAGCAAACTAGAGCCAAACCTGACTCGCCGTTGAATGCCTGGTTCATGTCCTTCTTCTTTGTGTCGTTACATAATCGTAAATATAGTACTCCATCAATGACCGTAAATGGAGTCTGATTATTGGAGGTAATAAATTCTTTTAACTTTGGATGCCTGCTAAAATGAGGGCCTCGGTCAATATCAAAATCGAAATCACCTTCAATCTTAATAGTCGTACAATTCGTAGGTTTCTCGTCCAAATCACATGGTATAACATCACCTTTTTCAATAATTATAATATCATCTTCTTCTCTCATATATATACAAATTGTTAATTATTTCATCAGTTTCCTATTTGTTCTGTTCTCTTACCTTTGCAAACAGATTGTAGACAGTTGATGCAATACGGCACGTCGATAGTGGTTATACTAAAGAGTAGAACACACCTTCCACAGGTGGCAACGACGTCCGTACAAAGAAGTCAATCTTCTCTTCAGTCTTTGATACACGCTGTTCGAGTCGCTCCAGCCTGTTGTTGACCGAGTAACCTTTCATCAGATATTCCTTCAATACTCGATTGGCCCAGATGCGGAACTGCGTACCTCGCAGGCTCTTCACGCGGTAGCCGACCGATATGATGACATCAAGGTTATAGTATTCAATTTGTCGCACCACCTGACGGCCATTCTCGTTCTGAACTGTTGCATTTTTTGCAACGGTTGCCTCTCGCGACAATTCTCCTTCACTGTATATGTTGCTGATGTGCCTTGAAATGACAGACTTATTACGGTCAAACAATAATGACAGTTGGTTCAGTGTCAGCCACACCGTCTCGTCAGCCAGCTGCACGTCGAGTTGCACAACGCCGTCGCTGCTTTGGTATACAACGATGGAATCGCTACTGGGCTGAACTATGGGGAGTGTGGTGTTCATTGTCAAAGTATTTTTGTTCCCTTAGACGTGTCACAAGCCATAAACCATATTCTCCACTTCTCTATCGAACCATTCGCTGGATGGTACTGCATGTCTTGTCATAAGCTTAAACGTTTAAGGATTAATATATTATTTTCTTTTTCCGTTCTATTATAAGGGTACAAATATAATAATATTTGCCGAATTATCGGAAAATATTTTACACGAATAAGAGAAAAACAGCCACCGGTAGATTCCTCGTGACTGCATATTGTTGGTCATTTGTAGGTTACTGCTCCTCGTCTGTCGGAGTGTCGCTCTGGACTATCTGTTTTGCTTGTTTCGTGTTTGCATGCCCATTATCCTTTGCAGTTTGCACGGTTTCGTTTGCGGACTTTGGGGGCACGCTCAATCCGTAGTGTGGTCCATCACATCAAGAAAGTCTCTAATGGCAAAATAAGAATGCTTGGTGCTTTCCAAAAAAACACAACATTCCACCTTGTTGGAGTAAATTTCGCGAATATGAGAATAATTATTGTTGTTCAGTTTCGCCGCTATTAAGCCAATAATACAATGGGTATCCATCCCTGAACAATTAGGGTTGTACTCATATAGTGGATTTGTATTATACATTTTGTCTATTGACTCTACACAAGAATTGCTATTGATATAGTTGACTGCATTGTTAAGCATTGGGATCAGTTGTTCAATAATTTTACCAATATCTTGTATTGAGTGCACTGAAAATCTTTCTTTTTGATTGATTTGTAGTTTCCATTGTGTATCACATGTATAGGTATTATTAAAAACGGACTCCAAAACGAATAGATTGATAAAAGCCGTGTAGTTAAGGTTAAATCCATGTTTTTCACATATATTGTGAATAGCATCTATCTTTATCTCAACATAGGTTTGTATTTGTATATTGTCCACCCCCGACAGATGTTCGAATGAAATTGAAGCAGATCCCATCAAGGTCTTTTTGTTCATCAAAAATTGCCCTTTGTTTATCTTAAATCCATTAGTGGAAGCGAAAGGGGTCAGCCCAACTAGCAGATCATTCTTGACTTCTCTAAGTTTCATGTTTTTGTCATTAAAGTTCAGTGACAATGTCATATATTATTTCACATTGAGACATTGTTTGCTGTTAACAGCCAGGCACATACTATTGCCAGCACCACTTGTGCCACCAGTATCAAGGGGATGCCGAGGGTAAACTTCTTGTGGAGTGTCTTGTGGCGGAAGAGGTGCATGGCGAGGAGTGCGCCGGGACTGCCGCCGAGGACGGCGAGCAGCAGCAAGGTGGCCTCGGGCGTGCGGCGGCGGGCGTGGCGGGGGCGCTTCCCCTTGCGGCGTTTCTTCCGATGCTTCTTGCCTGTGCGAATCTTGCGTGGCTGGGCCTTGGGGTCGGGGTTCTCGGCCTTCCACTTGTCGTGACCGTAGGCCACGAAAGTCAGCAGGTTGATGGTCAGCAGGTAGTGTATGATGATTGTCGCGGACATCGGCGTTGTTTTTTCCGGTACAAAAGTACACTTTTTTTGTCACTTCGGGAAAAATGATTACTTTTGCACAACGGACGGCAAAGCTGGAACCGGGCCGTCCGCAAAGAAAATCAGATTGATAGAATAGATAACAACAACTAATTTTAAAAACAAAAAAACTATGTTCTTTCAAGTCTACGGGGCCAATGCCCTTACACAATGGGGGATGCTGCTAGTGGTGTTGGCAGGTCTGATCCTCTGGAACGAATTCGCGCGCCGCACCAAGATGGGCGGTGCCATCACCTTCTTCGTCATCCCAGTGCTGCTGACAGCCTACTTCGTGGCCATCGCCATCGGAGCCCGCAATGGAGCCGAATGGGCCGTGAACAACCAGACCCACATCTACATGAACGGCTGGTTCCACTACGCCAAACTCTACGCCGCCCTCACCGGCTGCATCGGCTTCATGATGATCAAGTACAAATGGGGCATCGGTGCCAAGCGTTGGTTCAAACCCTTCCCCTTCGTCATCGTGGCCATCAACATTCTCATCGCCGTCGTCTCCGACTTCGAGAGTGCCGTCATGGGCTGGAACAAATGGTGGCTCAGCAGCGAAGGCGTGTGGCTCTTCGGCGGATGGCACAACGTCTTCAACGGCCTGGCCGGTCTGTTCAACATCTTCTGCATGACCGCCTGGTGGAACGTCTACTCCTCAAAGGACAAGAAAGACATGATCTGGGCCGACATGACCTGGGTCTACATCCTGGTCTACGACATCTGGAACTTCGCCTACACCTACAACTGCCTGCCCACCCACAGCTGGTACTGCGGCATCGCCCTGCTGCTGGCCCCGACGGTGGCTGCCCTCCTGTGGAACCGCGGCGGCTGGATACAGAACCGCGCCAACACCCTGGCCATCTGGTGCATGTTCGCCCAGGTGTTCCCTCTCTTCCAGGAGACCTTCAAAGACGGCCGCCAGTGGTTCAGCTGGGCCGTGCTGCCCGTGCAGTATCCCGACGGCATCGAGACCGTCAAGCAGCTCTATGCAGTGGCCGGTGGCGAAGCCGCCACCGTGGGCACCACGGTCGACACCGTGGCCGCCAACCCCACCATGATGACCGTCATCAGCGCCCTGGCCCTGGCGACCAATGTCATTGCCTTCGCCTACATCATCTGCACCGCCAAGAAACGCCACATCAACCCCTACAAGGAGGACGTATTCGTGGGTCAGAAGTACTACAAAGATGCCATGGCACGCGCCGATGTCGACTAAACCACCCTGCCTAACACAATGGGGATGCCTCAAAAAAAGGGGCATCCCCTTTTTGTTTACTTCCCTGTGGCGATGTATTTCTTCAAGGCTTTGACGTAGCTGCGGAAAGCCTCGGTTCCCTCGGGCGTTATGTGGCAGGTGGTGCGCGGCATCTTGCCTTTGAAGCCTTTTTCAACGGTTATGTAACCTGCTTCGGCCAGTTTGTCAATCTGCACGCTCAGGTTGCCCGACGTGGCACCGGTCTGCTCCTTGAGGTAATTGAAGTCGGCCTCCTCCACCCCAGCCAGTATCGACATAATGGCCAGCCGCAGCTCAGAGTGCAAAAGCGGGTCTAATCTAGGCAACATGGCTTATTTGTATTGATGTTTGATAATCAGTCCGGTAGCTACCAGCACCAATTCGGCAAAGGTGAAGATGAGCAACTGCTCTTCATTGGCACCGGTGATGTAATAGATGGCCAGCCGAAGCTCCGAGTGCAAAAGAGGGTCTAATTTGGGCAACATGGCTTATTTGTATTGATGTTTGATAATCAGTCCGGTAGCTACCAGCACCAATTCGGCAAAGGTGAAGATGAGCAACTGCTCTTCATTGGCACCGGTGATGTAATAGATGGCCAGGCCACCGATGCCGGTCACAAATCCGGCAATCTTCATGGCCCAGTTCTTCAGCGCCACGCCGCAGGCACTTTCGGCCAATCCGAACAGCAGTACAATCTCGGCCGTGAGACTTGCAACCGACACCATAGCGCGTATGGTTCTGCCAAGTTCAAGGGCACCGTCGCTAACATAGGAATAGGCAAGCGTGAAGGCCGCCACAGCGCAGGCAAAGATTCCGAAAGTCGACCAAATGCCCCCAGTGATGCGGCTCACATCGTTGCTCACCCTTTCCTCCTGCTTTTTACTCAGCCCAAGCCATGCCACTAAGAATCCTATCACAGGCATGGCAAACCACAGGCAGTTCCAAGCCTCTTTGTCTGTCAATCTCCATAAGAAGTAAATTACCAGCGAGAAGACTGTAAGCAACGTACCCCACAGGAGGTAGTACCTCGCGCTGCGGCGCGTAATCTCTTTGCGGCTGTTATTGAGTGTTTCGGTAATGAGCGACAGACTTTCCTCAGCTGTCATTTCTTTGTTCTGTTCCATTTTGATAAGTGTTTTGTTGTTTTACTTTTTGTTTTTCAACGTGATACAATCCATTAATGCGCATCGATTCATGAATCACGCTGCAAAGATAAACAACTTTATAAAATAAACAAGATTATTTCGTAAAATATTTTTCAAAACACAGTATATCAGAAAAATATTTTTTATTTTATACCCAAAAAACGATAAAAATGCACCAGATTAAGAGCAAAAAACAGGAAAAATGACACCAAAGAGAACAAAATGAACATTTACTGACCAAACATTTGTGTACCAGCTATTTTTATGTGGTTATTATCAGAACCCGAAATGCCTCGTTGCAGCCCTGCAAAACCAGGTTACTTGTGCAATTCGTGGTAGAGACTAGAAATCAGCAATTTATAAGTACTACGATTCGTATCAAAACAAATCAGAATGTGTACCTGCGCCCGTGAAAAGAAGCGTAAACTCGGTATCGTTTTGCTGCCAGACCATCAACCAATCGCCCTTGATATGGCATTTCAGATGCCTGCATAGTTGCCAGACAGTTTGTGAGGGCGATACTCCTGAGGCAACATGCCGTTAGCCTCCAGCAGGCGGATGGCTGTTTTCAGCAATTCCATATTATATCCGCTGGCGGCAACGTTCACTTTTTTATTGTGCAGGTCAGGAACAAAAAAGGATGCCGCGACATTACTGCAGGTGCGGACAAATGAATGTAAGCCCAAATCGGTCATTAGACCGACACTTAGCCATAATGTCCTCACCCCATTCGAAATTGAGAATGGAGAAAGGAGAATTATCCAGATGCGGAAGCTAATTCTTAATTCTCAACTCTAAATTCCCAACTCCGCCTACCCTTTTAGTTTTTAGTTTTTACCTTTTACTTTAACACAAATTCCCAATTCACTACAGCGTCCGCAGAGTCACTTCCACCGTGTCGCCGAAGGTTTTGCCTATCTTCTGACGGATGGCTTTGGTGATGCCGATGATGTAGCAGATGTTGCCGTCGGTGTCCTTCACGCCCATGTTGACCACACTGCCACGGTAGGGGGCACCGTCAAAAGTGGCCTCCACTTTTAGCCGCCCCACGCCGTACTCTTTTCGAATATCGATGGGTACCACGATGTACGCGGCATCCATATCCTCATTTTGAATGATAGTAGCTGAAAATCTGTGCATATTATTGAGTTGGCCCCTTCTGTGCATCAAAGGAGCAAAAGGTTATTTGACATGAGCTTAGCGGTCATGGCCTATCGTTCCCTCCGCTCGATTACTTGTTTCAGTCGGTAGCGGTCGCCTGTGGCGGGGCCTATGGCATCGATAAACTGTTGGTTGAAGCCGGGGGTAGCGTATCGGCCGCGGACAAACTCGCCGTTCTCCGTGGGGTGAGCCACCTGGTCGTTGTACTTCACGATGAGCAGCTTTGCCAGACGGTCCCACCGCTTCATCATGCGGTCGGCATAGGCAATGCTCTTGTTGTTCAGAAAACTCTGGCGGTCGGCAGGGGTGAGGTCCGCTATGGCCAGCAGCACGCTGTCCTGGTCGGCAAAGTAGTAGTCCTCCAGCTCCCGCTGTGCCTCTCGCAGGTCGCCTATCATCAGTGAGTATCGCGGGTAAATCATGTTGGCCACCCAGTTGTTCATCCAGAAGGCCGACTCGGTGGAGAACTCCCTGCGGGGATTGTTCTCGGGTCGGAAACAATCTGGTACCTGCCGCAGGCAGCAGTAGAGGGGCACATAGGCCACCACGTCGGCATCGTCGCAGTTGAACCACGTCACGCCGCCCACGTCGTTGGGCAGCCATGAGCGCATCTGGCAGGTCATGGTGAAGCCCGACTGCTGTGTGGCGATGGGCCGTTCGCGGAAATAGTCGGTGCCGTCGGAGGCCTTGAAGTGCATGGGCAGCGGACGGATGGGCATGCCCCAGGGGCCCGCCGTCATGTCGGCTGTCATGTCTAGGGCCGTGCCCTCAAAGTGGTCGCGCATGTCCCGTTGCAGGTCGCGTAGCGAGAGGGGTTCGTCAGGCTTAATCCACAGGGGCAGGTGGTCGTATTGCGAGAAGTCGCCGTTCAGATATGGCAGATACTTGTCCATCTCGGCAGTGCTTGTGTGGTGGCGGAAGAAACTCCACACCCGGGCATCGGCATAGCGCACGTTTTCGAAGTCGATAGGGCAGTATGCGTCGCGAAAAGAAAATGCCTCGTCGGGGCCTTTGTAAAAGCCCTTCTCACGGGCAAAGGAAATCACATCCTCGGCATAGAGGCACCTCACTTCGGGCTTATGGAGGTGTTTGAAACTCTTGCTGCTGAGGCTCTCATAGCTGCGCCGTTTCTCTAAAGGGAACTGGCGGATGCGGCTGAGGTTGGCATGGGCGCAGATGCAGTCGTCCGGCACCCGCAGTGCCACCCACACAGCACCCGTACGCCCCGGTCCTTTGCCAATAATTTCCATAATCCATGCCTCCTCGGGGTCGCACACCGTGATGCTCTCGCCGCTGGAGTTATAGCCATACTGTTCCACCAGCTCGGCCATACATTGGATTGCATCGCGGGCGGTGGAAGAACGCTGGAGTGCCAACCGCATGAGGCTGAAATAGTCGAGAAAACCCTCTTGGTTGACCAGTTCCAGGCGACCATCGAAAGTGGTCTCCACAATCGTCACTTGCTTCTCGTTCATCAACCCCACCACATTGTAAGTATAGTCCACCTGCTCCACAAAACGCCCCTCGTGGCGAGGTCCCCAGCCGTGGATGGCTATTTTTTCACCTTTCTCATGACGTCCACCCGGAGAGTAGAACAGTGAACCGGAAAAACCAAATCCGTCGCAGTTATAGGTACACATCACGCTGCCGTCTTTCGAGGCTTTTTTCCCCACTATCAAATTGGTACAGGCCATGGCGGGCAAGGTTCCCATGAACCAAATGGATAAAACTATTGTTAGAGTCTTTTTCATAATCTATTTCTTGTGTAAGGTGATAAGTGTGATTTCGGATGGACAGTTTATACGCAACGGCATGGTGCAGCCAATACCGGCGGTGACGTAAAGAGTCTGACCATCGATGTCATAACGCCCTGCCGACTGCCTGAACATCCATGAGGCGGGTGTCCATCCAAACAATCGGAACTGTGCGGCATGGGTGTGGCCACTCAGCGTAAGGGCTATATCGGTCTTTTGCAGCACTTCGGCTTCCCAGTGGCTGGGGTCGTGACTGAGCAGTATGCGAAAACCGCCAGTTCCCTGCATGGCTTTCTTGAGGTCGCCGCGGTCGACAGTACTGAAGCCCTGTCCCGAGCCATGAATATTGTCCACGCCCACCACCGTCAGGCTGTCCTGTCCGCGGTGCAGCACCAGGTGCTCGTTGCGAAGCAGGTGCCATCCCAACGTTTCGCGCTCATAGCACACCAAGGAATCCACCTCCTTCATGCGGAGCGAAGGTTGGTCGCGAAAACTATAAATGAAAAAATCGTGGTTGCCCAACGTACTCACCACCCCGTCACGTGCCTTCAGGCCCTGCAGCATTTGCGTGTAGGGCTTAGACTCGTCGACGCTCAACGACACCAAGTCGCCAGTAAAGCATATCAAATCAGGTCGTAGCGCGTTGATGCTATCAACAATGCGCTGTAGCTGACCGGGATTGTCATCGAAAGTACCTAAATGCAAGTCGCTGATATGCACTATACGGTAGCCTTCGAAAGCCTCTGGCACCTGGGCGTGAGTGTAATCCATCTCCACCGTCTTCTGCTGCCAGCGGCCTATGAAAATGCCATAAGCCACCACCACCCAGGCCAACAGCACCAACCCTGCTGCCGTCCACCCGAAGGGAGCATAGGGCAAGTGAGAGTGGAAACAACGTCCCACCAACCATCCCAGCAACCACAGCACATTGGGTATGAGGGCCAACACCACGCTCAGCAGGACCATGAATTTAGTCATAAAAGAAATCATCTGTACTCTATAGCTTTAAGTTAGTAATCACGTTGGGCGGACATTTATTCCTGTCTGGCTCGGCTGCGGTTGACGATGGCTACGCCCACAAAAACCAACACCGCCGCCAACACCTTCATCCATGTCAGTCTGTCCATGCCTAAGGCCACACCTACCACACTGGCTATAATGGGCTGGAGATAGTTGTACATGCTCACCAGCGTGGGCCGTATGCGTTGCTGTCCAATTGGGATAAGGAAATAGGCCACAAAGGTAGCAAAGAAAACCAGATAGGCCACCTCCCACCAAATGGGACTGGGAACAGCTGCATAGTCCAGCGTCAGCACCTCTTTAGCCGAAAAAGGCAGGATGAGCACCAGTGCAAAAAGAAACATCCACTTCATAAGTGTTACCACATTGTAGCGCTGGATGATGGGACGGCAGATACCTAAGTAGAGGGCAAAACACAAGGCATTCAGCACCACCAGCGCAATGCCCATGGGGCTGGAATGCTCCACTCCGCCAGTGTGAGTGGACTGCAATATCAGCCACACTACGCCTACAAAACTCAGGGCCACACCTCCCGCCTTCTTCCATGTGATAGGTTCTTTCAGAAAGATGGCAGCCACAAACATGGTCATGATAGGTGTGATGGAGTTAACTACAGACAGATCGATAGGTGCCGTCATGGCTATGGCATAGAGGAAGGTCATCTGTGGCAATATGAGACCAAGGACAGAGGCCCCCAGCATACCCAACAGGTCCTGCCACGGCACCCGTTCATGCTTGACAAAGAGACTCAGCAGCCAAAAAAGAGCCGCTGCACAAAAGGCGCGAAAGGTGAAAAGTACCGTTGGCGAGAGCTCTCCCCCGTTGGCGATGTCTTTGCAAAAGATAATATTAAGCCCAAAGATGGCATAGGCTCCAAAACAGGCCAGATGGCCGATAAGGTGACGATGTTTCAAGTGTTACTATTGTTAAAGATTGCCTTTGTATATATTGTCCATAAAGAGACCCACGCGGTTGATGACCGGACAGGCTCGGCAACCAGTGAATCGAATACGCACCCCCTTGGTGGTATATGTGTCGGTCAGCAGAATGCGTTTGTAGCCTATGGTGCTTTGCGTGGCAACCGTCTGCCACTTGCCACCACTCAGCACCTGCACTTCGAAACGCTCCACACGCTGCCCCAGCGGTATATATTCCTGCAACATCACGCGGTTAAAAGTGACCGGCCGCGCAAAAGATAGTGTTAGCGATGGCTGCAGGCACCAGTTGTCCACCGTCCAGTACTTGTGGTAATGGGTGTCCACCACATTGGCAGCACGATAGGCTTTCATGCCTTCGCCGCGCACATGGGAGGCATACACGTAGGCCTGTCGGGCCAGATCGTTGCCGAAGATGGAGTCCAACGCTGATCGGAATTCCACTATACGGACGGAGTCTTCGGCATCAATCAGTCCTCGGCGGTCGGGAGGCACGTTCAGCAGCAGCACCGCGTTTCTACCCACACTGGTATAGTATATGCCCAGCAACTGCTGCAGCGTCTTGGGATGTTCGTAGGTGTGGTGAAACCATCCATGGCGGATAGAAACATCCACCTCGGCAGGTATGTAATATTTACCGTCTCTCTGACCTTGGTTGAGAACTTCTAATGGAGGGGCAAAGGGACCAGGCTGATAGCCGTCGGTGCTCAGGCGCGACCAGCAGGTCTCGCCATTGATACCCTCTTCATTGCCCATCCAATGGCAGCCCGGACCTACATCGCTGAATATGAGTGCCTGTGGCTGTAGGCGGCTTACGGTGTGGTTGAACAGCGACCAATCATATTCTTGCTTTTTACCGCGTGGCCCCTCTCCGTTGGCCCCATCGAACCACTGTTCGAAAATAGTGCCATAACGTGTAAGTGCGTGTTCCAATGTGCGATTAAAAGTCTCGTTGTAATGGGGTGTGCCATAGGTGGGGGCGTTGCGGTCCCACGGCGAGATGTACAGTCCCATCTTCACCCCTCCCCGACGGCAGGCCTGAGAGAGTTCCAGCAATACGTCTCCCTGGCCCTGCCGCCAACTACTTTGGCGCACGGTGTGGTTGCTGGCTGGATTGGGCCATAGGCAGAAACCGTCGTGATGTTTGGCAGTGAGGATGATGCCCTTGAAGCCACCGGCTTTGGCCACAGCCACCCATTGGTTGCAATCCAGCTGAGAGGGGTTGAACATATCTGCCGACTCGTTGCCTGTGCCCCACTCCTTGCCGGAGAAAGTGTTAGGGCCAAAGTGACAAAACATATTCATCTCCATTCGCTGCCAACGTACCTGGGCTTCCGTGGGACAGGGACCATAAGGTGCCGGGGGCGAACTTTGTGCCCCAACCCTGATGGCCAATAGCAGCAATGCTAGAAATATGGTATATTGTAATCTATGCATAACGAATATCTCAATTATTTAGCCTTGGCATCTATTTTGGCTTGGAACTTGGCAGAGTCGATAATGAAGCGTTCGTGCCGTCCTTCTCCAATGAGTCCGCACTCATCGTAGGCCTTTACTTCAAAAACCAGCCGGCGGCGGTCCACCTCTATCAACTGGCTGTCGCACCACACCCGCATCCCCACAGGAGTGGCGGCACTGTGGGTGACGCTGACCAGGGTACCCACGGTGCCCTGTCCCTCTTCTAAGAAAGGCGACACGCTCTCATAGCAGGTTTGCTCGATGAGGGCTATCATCATGGGTGTGGCAAAAACTTTCACCAACCCGCTGCCAATACGTGCAGCGGTGACTTCTTCTGTGACAATTCTTTCCAGATGTCCTTTTAATCCTATAGTAATCATTTTATAGCATATATTGTATTTGTATTTATTTGGGACTTACCTATAACCCAAGCATCTATTTATCCTCCAACCACCTCCCCATATCCAACGGCAGATCTGTGGTGATGAAATCTACGCCCATTTCCTTCATCTGCCACGCTATTTTCTCGTCGTTAACCGTCCACACATTGACCTTCATGCCCAATTTTTTGGCCTCTTGAATCCATTCAGGGCGCTCCAACAGCACCTTGTAGTTATAGTCGATGGAATTTATGCCCATTTCTTTCAACTCTTGTGGCGTCATGTCGCCACCCAGATAGGCTACTGACACATCGGGCATCTGGTCGGCTATCAACTTGCATACTGCCAAACTGAAGGATATGAAGCAGACGTTCTTTTCGAGTCCTCTCTGTCTTACAGCCTCCATTGCTGTGGCTGCTGCCAGCGGTATCTTGTCGGGGTTGCGGGGGGCTTTGATTTCGAAGAAAAGCCCTGTAGAGGTGTTGCGGGCCAATTGTTGGGCCAGGGCTTTGGCATAACTGTCCATAAACTGCTGAAGGGTGGGAATGCGCTCTCCGTTGGCAAGTGTGGATGCTGGGTGCTCGAACACCTCAGTATGGGACACTTCGCCTATGGGCAAACCTTCCAGTTTGTCGTCGTGGAAAATAATAGCCACATCGTCACCCGTCATTTGCATGTCGAATTCGGTGCCGGCAAAGTCGTGGCTGACAGCGTTCTGCATGGCGGAAACGGTGTTTTCGGCAGAACCCTCATATTTGTGGAAACCCCTATGTGCCACCACACCTATTTTGTGTACGGGTTCGGGACCCTTGGCCGACGGGGCACCCTGTTGCGCCATGGCACGCGGCCCTCCCACCGTCATTGCCATCAGCAACGACATTAGAATAACATAATAGCTCAGTCTTTTCGTCATAGATATACCTTTCTTTCCGACATTATCTTCTAACCTGGCCCGCTCCGATTGGAATCAACCAACCACCTACCGACCATAAGAAACATAAAGATCACCCGCTCAGGCATCCCTCACAGCCCCAAGAAGTTTAGAATGCGGCACTACCGGTGTGTGAATTCACTTCCGCTGGCACTGGTGTTCGGAGGGGGTGTTTAGGGGTCTAGTGTCCATAGTCGGTCAGGAATTTGATGCGCATGAGGCGGATTTCCTGTTCGGTGTAGTCTTCGTCGTCGGCGAATTCGTCGTAGGCTTCCTGCAGGTCGCCGCTTTCGGACTCGCGCCAATAGGCCATCAGTTCGTCTTGGTGTTCTTGCTCTATGTTCTCATTGATATAATAGTCGATGTTGAGCTTGGTGCCAGAGGAGATGATGCGTTCCATTTCGCCCATGAGCTCGTCCATGGTCATGCCTTTGCCGCGGGCGATGTCGTCCAGCGACTTGCGGCTGTCGATGGAGCGGATGATGTAGATTTTGTTTTCGGACTTGTGGGCGGCACTGTGGATGACGATGTCTTGCGGACGCTCGATTTCGTTGTCGTCGACATAGGATTTGATCAGGTCGACAAAGGGTTGGCCGTATTTCTGGGCCTTGGCAATGCCCACGCCTTGGCAGCGGCTGAGTTCCTCCACGTTGCAGGGATACTGGATGGTCATGTCCTTGATGGAGCGGTCCTCGAAGATGACATGCAGGGGCAGTTTCTCTTTCTGGGCAATGGATTTGAGGAGGCTCTTGAGCTGGGTGTAGAGGGCTTCGTCGCCCGCGGCGGCGGCACCGCCGGAGGGCAGCACTTCGTCGTCGTCGCCTTCGGCCGCACGTGTGCTGTAGTTGTGGTCGCAGGTGACGGTGATTTCGTATGGTTTTTTGATGAATTTATGTCCGGCAGGCGTTAGTTTGAGCACGCCGTACATTTCTATTTCTTTGGAGAGGAGTTTCTCGAACACGGCTTGCCTTAGGACGGCTTTCCAAAACAGTTCGTCGTGGTCTCGGCCCTGGCCCCATTGTTCCAGCTCATCTTGTTTGTAGACTTTGGTGTTGCTGTTTTTCTTGCCCATCATCACGTCCACGATGTCTTTGGCCTTGAAGGCTTGCTTGGTGGCCAGGATGGTTTCTAGGGCATACTGCATCTCTTCTTTGGCGGGGACTTTGGGGCCGGGGTGGAGGCAGTTGTCGCAGCAGCCGCAGTTCTCCTGGTTGTAGTCTTCGCCAAAATAGCGCAGGAGGTTCAGGCGGCGGCAGGCCGAGGACTCGGCATAGCTGACCACTTCCTGCACGAGCTGGTTGGCCATTTCCTGCTCGGTGATGTTTTTGTCGGTGAAGAATTTGTAGAGTCTCTCCACGTCGTTTTCGGAATAGAAGGCGATGCATTTGCCTTCGCCTCCGTCGCGGCCGGCGCGGCCAGTTTCCTGGTAGTAGCCTTCCAGACTCTTGGGTATGTCGTAGTGGATGACGAAGCGCACGTCGGGCTTGTCTATGCCCATGCCGAAGGCGATGGTGGCCACGATGACGTCCACTTCCTCCATGAGGAATTTGTCTTGGTTCTCGGCGCGCAGTTTGTTGTCCAGTCCGGCATGGTAGGGCAGGGCTTTGATGCCGTTGAGGGTCAGCATTTCGGCCAGGTCTTCTACTTTCTTGCGGGTGAGGCAGTAGATGATGCCGCTCTTGCCCTCGTTTTCGCGGATGAACTTGATGATTTCTTTGTGCAGCTCAATGGTGTCGCTGGGCTTGGGGCGCACCTCGTAGTAGAGGTTGGGGCGGTTGAAGGAGGAGACGAAGAGTTTGGCACCTTCCATGCCCAGGTTTTTGATAATGTCCTGCTGTACCTTGGGGGTGGCCGAGGCGGTGAGGGTGAGTATGGGTGATTTTTTGTTAATGCTGTCTATGGCGGAGCGCAGGCGGCGATACTCGGGGCGGAAGTCGTGGCCCCACTCGGAGATGCAGTGGGCTTCGTCGATGGCAAAGAACGAGATTTCTAGTTGTTTTAGGAACTCTATGGTGTCTTCTTTGGAGAGTGTCTCGGGGGCGACGTAGAGCAGCTTGGTGCCACCCTGCAGCAGGTCGTCCTTCACCTCCTTGGCTTGGGCTTTGGAGAGAGAGGAGTTGAGGAAGTGGGCCACGCAGTCCTGCCCCGAGGTGTAGCGCACGGCGTCGACCTGGTTTTTCATAAGGGCGATGAGGGGCGACACGACGATGGCGGTGCCTTGGCTGATCATGGCCGGCAGCTGGTAGCAGAGTGACTTTCCACCTCCCGTGGGCATGATGACAAAGGTGTCCTGGCCGCCCAAAATACTGTTGATGATGGCCTCTTGGTCGCCTTTAAAGTTATCAAAACCAAATATTTCTTTTAACTTTGTGTGCAAATCTATCATAATCCAAAAAAAACATGTAATTTTGCAGTCCAAAGTTACTAAAAATATTTAAATTACAGAAAAAAAACGACCTTGAAGTCAGATAAAGAAATACAAGAAATTGCAATACAGGTTATTGCAGATGAAAAAAAAGCCATCGAGGGTCTCGAAAAACACATCGGCAACAGCTTTTCTGATGCTGTGCAAACCATTTTTTCGGCCTCGGGACGCGTGATTATTACGGGTATTGGCAAGAGTGCCAATATAGCCACAAAAATTGTCTCGACACTCAACAGCACGGGTACCCCGGCCCTCTTCATGCATGCTGCTGACGCCATCCACGGCGACCTGGGCATGATACAACGGGGCGACGTGGTCATCTGCATCTCCAAGAGCGGCAACACGCCCGAGATCAAGGTGCTCATCCCCCTGGTGAAAAATTTCGGCAACAAGCTTATCGCCATCGTGGGCAACCCCGACTCGTTCTTGGCCCATGAGGCCGACATTGTGCTGAATGCTTACGTCGAACACGAGGCCTGCCCCAACAACCTTGCCCCTACCAGCAGCACCACAGCGCAGCTGGTGATGGGCGACGCACTGGCGGTGGCCCTGATAGAGTGCCGCAATTTCACGGCGCAGGACTTTGCCCGGTTCCACCCCGGCGGGGCACTCGGCAAGCAGCTCTATATGCGTGTCAGCGACCTGTATAAGCAGAACGAGAAACCACAGATAGCCCCCACGGCATCCATCCGCGACACCATCCTCGAGATGACCTCCCGGCGGCTGGGCTGTGCCGTGGTGGTAGACCCTCAGGCCCCCGGCATCATCTTGGGCATCATCACCGACGGCGACCTCCGCCGCATGCTCAAGGCTGGCGACAACACCCTAGGCCTCACCGCCTCGGACATCATGTCGCGCAACCCCAAATGCATCGTGGAAAGCGAGTATGCCGTCAATGCCCTTCACCTGATGCGCACCAACAGCATCACACAGCTCATCGTCACCGACCCTGACGGCCGCTACCTTGGTGTCCTACACCTGCACGATGTGCTCCGCGAGGGCATCATATAACAAGGGACTTCTATTAATAACTTTTGAACACGGATTGCACGAATCTAACGAATTTATTAACTGATTCTTCATGCAGGCATGATAACGAATAAAACGAATTTTTAGAAGTCTCAAAAGGGGGCCCTGCCCCAACGACAGACCCTAGCCGGTTGGCTATCTATAATAGAAGAATAACATACCATGGAACTAAGAACCGAAAACGTTGTCAAGATATACCGCTCACGCACCGTTGTCAAAGAGGTGAGCGTCAATGTCCGTCAGGGCGAAATCGTGGGGCTGCTGGGCCCCAATGGTGCCGGAAAGACTACCACTTTTTACATGATTGTGGGCATTATCAAACCTTATTCGGGCCGCGTCTTTCTCGACGACAAGGAGATTACCAAGATGCCTATGTACCAACGGGCCCAATTGGGTGTCGGCTATCTGGCACAGGAGGCTTCTGTCTTCCGCCAAATGACGGTCGAGAACAATATCATGGCCATTCTGGAGTTCCGCAAAGACCTGAATATGGAGCAGCGTCGGGACAAATGCGAGTCGCTCATTCATGAGTTCGGCCTGGAGAAAATCCGCCACAGCAAGGGCATCCAGCTCTCTGGCGGCGAACGGCGCCGAACCGAGATTGCGCGCGCCTTGGCCAACGACCCCAAATTCCTGCTCCTGGACGAGCCTTTTGCCGGGGTCGACCCCATTGCCGTTCAAGACATACAGGATATTGTGGCCCACCTGAAAGACCGCAACATCGGCATCCTCATCACCGACCACAACGTCCACGAGACGCTCAGCATCACCGACCGTGCCTACCTCCTTTACGAAGGCAGGGTGCTCCATCACGGCACCCCGGAAGAGATGGCCGCGGACCCCGATGTGCGAGAGAAATATCTGGGGCGTGACTTCGAGCTCCGGCGCGTAAAAACCAAAGCCCTGGTAGATAATGGGGCCCACCCCGACGCAACGGAGCCTACCAGTCCTGCACCGTCCGCGTCTTAAAGGGCGTAAGCCGAAATCCTAAGTGCACGACCACCATCGTGGGGCGCAAGTCGGTATAGGCGACATGCTGCGTAGTGGTGTTCTCCACTATTTGGCCATATACACTGTAGCGCACGGTGGTATTTCGGTCCCATGTCAGTGGACTGGAGCCCAACATGTTGAAACTGGCTCCTAAGGTCAACTTTTTCTTAAAAAGAAAACCGGCACCCAATCTGAGGGCAAAAGTATTAGCATTGGCGTAAACGTGGTTGTCCTCATTATTGTATGCTACCAACTCCTGGCCATCGCCCACTTGCCAGTTGGCAGTGGCATACGCCAACGTCCAGTCGGTAATGCTGCGCAGATTGATGCCTGCCAATGCTTCGCCATAGAGGTCGATGCCCTTGGTGACCGGATACGCGTATCGCACACCCAGTAGAATAGGGATATTGCGGAACTTGGGCAGTTCCATCAGATATTTGCTACACTCCTTGTAGCGGGTGCTGTAGACATATTCGTAGTAGTCCTCCACATCGCTGTTCACCCCGCCCTGCATGAAGTGGGCATTCAGCACCACCTCCAACGAGGGATGGAACGGCATGGCATAGCTCAGTTCTACTCCCGCCGACCAGCCCTTACCTGCTCCTGCCAGACGTTGATGCCCCTCAGAAAACATCCAACCATTGTCGCTCATGCGCGACTCCGAATAAAAACCTTGTGGCAACGTAATTCCACCCTGCAGCCCTACATAGAACTGGGCTGTGGCCTGCGAGGGCAGCATTGATACAAATGCCATCACCAAAATGAATGGCCATGTTTTTTTTGCTAGAATGAGCATGCTATTTTTGAAGGTAAAAGGTAAAAACTAAAAACTAAAAGGGTGGACGGGGCCGTTGAGAATGGAGAGTTGAGAATTTTTTAAAGGTAAAAGGTAAAAACTAAAAACTAAAAAGGAGCGGACAGATGTTATGCCAATAAACTTTTTAGTTTTTAGTTTTTACTTTATAGTTTTTAGATTTAAGTCAGTATCCCCAATTATATGTAAAATATATTTGAGCAATTACTTGACCGTTATTTCTCACTCAACCACAGCACTGTGCGCATCCACATCGGGGCTGATTCTCTTCACCATGCCCTGCAAAGCGGTACCCGGCCCCACCTCGATAAACTCGGTGGCACCATCTTTAATCATGTTCTGCACCGTGGCCGTCCAACGCACGGGAGAGGTCAACTGCTTGATGAGGTTCTGCTTGATCTCCTCGGCATCGGTCTGAGGCAATGCGTTTACATTCTGGTAGCAGGGGCAGATAGGTTTGTGGAACACGGTCTTGTCAATAGCCGCTGCCAACTCCACACGGGCGGGTTCCATCAAGGGACTGTGGAATGCACCTCCTACAGCCAGTGGGATGGCACGGCCTTTCAGTTCCTTCAGCTTATCGGAAGCCTTGGCAACACCCTCCATGGTGCCGCTGATAACCAGCTGGCCAGGGGTGTTGTAGTTAGCAGCTACCACCACGTCGCCCGCGGCGGTAATCTCTGCGCAGACATCCTCGACGGTCTTGTCGTCCAACTTCACAATGGCAGCCATCGTGCTGGGATGCAACTCGCAGCACTTCTGCATGGCATTGGCACGGGCAATCACCAAACGCAGTCCGTCTTCAAAATCCATGGCACCTGCGGCCACCAAGGCACTGAATTCGCCCAAAGAGTGGCCACCCACCATGTCGGGCTTGAAATCTTCGCCCATAAACTTAGCCAAAATAACGCTGTGCAGGAACACCGCCGGCTGGGTGACTTTGGTCTGTTTGAGATCCTCGGGCGTACCGGCAAACATCAAGTCGGTAATGCGGAATCCAATGATATCGTTAGCGCGTTCGAACATGTCGCGGCACTGGGCATTTTTCTCATAAAGGTCCTTACCCATGCCCACAAACTGGGCTCCCTGTCCGGGAAAAACGTATGACTTCATAGTCTTTTAAATAATGTGGGCTCTGTTGGTTGTTTTGGCCGCCCCGGTGGTAGAGCCCTTTATCCATCGGGCGGCACTTGTATTTTTTTCTCATCAAATCAGTCCCGCTGACGCAACGTAGTCACTATCTCTTTCACACTTATCAAACCCAAGACCTGCGCCGCCACCATGGCCAACAACATAGCCGTAAGCACTTTTACCCACCATGCCATTTCCGGGGTCAGCAGACTGAAACCGACTATTAATAACGTAAAGAATCCTATTTTTAGTATGTACCTGACATCTGGCCGTATGTTAAAAATGCGCATCGCCACCCCAATCTGTGCCGCTGCCATGAAACTCTGCGCCACCAGCGAGGCGTAGGCCGACCCTACGGCGTTACAACGCGGTATGAAAAACAGATTGATGCCCACATTAATCACCAGCGTAATGGCAGCCAGCATATTCAGCTGCCGCAGCCTCCCTGCCGCGGTCAGTAGGGTACCATAGACATATGACATCGAAATGGGAATGATACCGAAGACCAGTATGCCAAATACCGCGGCATACTCCTCTGCATGCTCCCGATAAAAAAGGTCCATCAACTGCATGTCCAATGACGAACAGACCACCGCAGCCGTAATCGAATACACTAGCATCAGCGAAGTAACCCATCTTGTGGTCGGTGCCAGCTCTGGGTCTGGTCGCTGACTCTGCTTGGTCATTCTGGACAAAATAGGCAGCAACGGCACACTTACCAAATAGGCCACCATCGTCAGCGCATCCAACAACCTGAAGGCACCCGCATATATGCCCGAATAATAGTTCCCCGCATCTTCTGGCAGAAGCTTGGAAAGCAAAATGGGGTCTATGCGGTTGTAGCTGGCCATCAGCAACACCAGCAAGGCAAACGGAAGGCTCTGCTTCAATATCGCCAAGGTAAAAGGCTTCGAGAAACGCAATCCGTGCCAATGCACCTTTCGTAGCAACACCCCCAATGCTATCATGGCAGTCAGCAGGTAGGCCGCCGTCTGGGCATAAACAAACCACTCTATACGAAAAGTAGGATGCCCCGGCAGCCACAGCAGCGCCCCGCAGATGACAATCATCACCACGCGGTCGAGGATACTGACGACGCTGTCCCACTTAAAAAGCAACAAACCCTCGAAATTGCTCCGCAAGTAGAGTATCAGCGAGTTGAGGAATTGATTGAAGCTAAGGAAAGCCAACAGATAAAATTGGCGCGAACCATAGCCCTGCAACAGCCCCGCAGCAAAAGTAACCATCAGATATAGCCCCAACAGCAACACCTTGATGCTAAGTATACTGCCCAGATGTTTGTCTATCAACCTAGGGTGCTGTGCTATGTTACGGGTGTTGAAATTGGTGATGCCCATATCCAACAGAATGTTGAAGATATAGGCTATGTTGAA
This sequence comes from uncultured Bacteroidales bacterium, assembly GCA_947168515.1. Lineage (GTDB taxonomy): Bacteria > Bacteroidota > Bacteroidia > Bacteroidales > P3 > Colimorpha. The sequence goes on along the minus strand of CAMVMF010000005.1, from coordinate 73,252 downwards.
GATGGCGAAATAGAATCCATACTCCGCGACAGCTACGGCATTCTGCACACCCACCTCGATGCCCAAAATCCAAAAAGGCTTGATGAGCAGGTTGAGCAGCAGCACCCAAAATAGTCCCGAGAGTAGTTTCTTCTGCATAGGCTGGTGGCTATTTCTTTCTGCCGGGCATCTGTGGTTTGCCCTTATCACCCTCGGCCGTGGCACCCATCTGCGGCATGGCCGTGTAGGCGGACTTCAGGGTCCAGCGTTCCTCCATATCCCAGTTCTCGCGCAGTTCCAGCACTTTCTCGAAATAATACACCTCCTCGGGCTGGCGGTGCTTCCAGTAGTCGCCTGCCGTCCAGGTGCCGTCCAGGTTGCGGTCCACCACGGTGCGCAGGGCATATTTGCCCCCCTTCAAGTGCCGAAACTCAATCCTTCCTTCCTCATGGAGGTGTTGCTGCCGCAGCACCTCCCCTTTCTCGTTCAGCAGCTGCACCAGCAGCACACCCGTGTCGGCAAGCAGCAACTGCACGCTGTCCACCGTCAGGATGATATTGCCATACTCTTCCACCTTGGTGAACTCGGTGCTGAACGAGAGCGAGTCGTGATGCTTGGCACCATATATATCTTCAAAACTCATGGCGGGTACCTTAAACTTATATTTACCACCTGCCTTACCCTTGAAGTCAATCATGGCGCGGTAGTAGCCGTTGGGCATGCAGGAGTCCGCCCAACGAACCCCGCAATGGGTGGTGATGCTGTCCACCAGGTCGAACACCTCCACCAGCGAGTCGGGTTCGCTGTGGACAATGCGCCTCACAGGCCGCTCAAAGGCAATCCAGAGGGTATCGTAGTAAGGGTGTTTCTGCGCCACTTTGTGGCTCAGAAGTCCTCCCGTTTTGGGCGTGCCTTTGGTAGCCGTCTTAGCGGCGGTGGGCACCTGTTTGGGAGCGCGGTAAACCAGTCGCAGCGTGTCGTGTATGTCCTTGTCGTCCAGCAACAGGGTGATGGAGTCGCAGTTCTTGTCCTGTGTCCAAATGTTCAGCGTGTCGCGCCCTGCATTGGGTTGGATAAAAAGGGCTTTGCCTTCGGCAGTGCCTAGAGGCCGCAGCGCGAAGTGCTCCGTCAGGGGCTTCACCGTGGCCAGCGTAATCCGCCCTTTGGCCACAAACTCCACCTTGGCCAACCGCTGTGCCTCTTCCTTAAAGAGTGATATGTTCAACCTTACCATCGAAGGCCCTATCTGCTGGGCGGAGTCGGCGACAGGCTGGGGTGCCAGTGATTGGTCGCCACGGGCCGTGTCGGCACGGACTGCCACCGAATCGGCCACCTTCGCAGTGTCGGCCCTAGCCGAGTCGGGAGGTGGCGGCATATGTTCGGCCATGACCAGCGTGTCCAAGAAAGCCACCGCCTCGCCCGCTTTCAGCAGCAGGCTGCCCACGCCGTCCTCAAAGGCCAGCACCCTGTAGTGCCCTTCGCGCAGGTGGTTCATCTCGAAGTGCCCCTCCTGGTCGCAGCGGGTCATGTACATCGGCTTCTCCTTGGCGACAATGCTGTCCACCGCACAGGACTTGTCCACCCTGTATGTGGAGTCGGCGGCCACAAGGCTGTCCAGATAGCGGCTCTGCACGCTGTCGAACCGCGCCATCTGGTCGGTGCCGTAGGCCACCACCGTGATGCCGACCTCGCTCTTATAGGGTCTGTGGGTCAAAGCATCCAACACCTGCCCGCGCAGGGTCATGCTGTCGATGCTGCTACCCGTGGCAAAGACATATTCATAGCTCTCCAAAGGGTTGCCCTCGTTGAAGTCCACAATGGCTCCCTTGAACTGAAACAGATAAGTGGTATTGGCCCGCAGCGAGTCCTTCAACTTCACCACCACGGCACGACCCTTGGTACCGTACTCTGGCTTGGTGGCCATCGGGGGCGAAACCAGAATATTTTTGTCGGCATCCTTCACGCTGACATACTCGTCAAACAGAATCGAAAACTCCTTGCCCGTCCACCCCGTGGAGCCGCTCGGCGGCGCAACGCCGAGCACCTTGGGCGGTGTCTCGTCCTTGGGGCCACCCGACGGCATACCCGCCTTGGCACATCCTGCCAGCAACGCCGCCAAGGCCACCCATATCACAAAATTCCTACGTCTCATCAAAAAACATTTTTATCCTTTATCCTATGTCTCTTTTGCCTACCACCGGGGGAGCATCCACATCTCATAAACCTATCATACAACACATTACACCACATCCCCACCCAGAAGACAATTTACAAAAATACAAACTTTTTTTCAATTCTCAGCCCACAATTCCCAATTCTCAGCCCACCCACCCTTTTAGTTTTTAGTTTTTACCTTTTACCTTATTACAAACTCTCAATTCTCAATTCTCAACTCTCAACTCTCAATTCTCAGCCACGCCCACCCTTTTAGTTTTTAGTTTTTACCTTTTACCTTATTATAAACTCTCAATTCTCAACTCTCAACTCTCAACTCTCAATTCTCAGCCCCACCCACCCTTTTAGTTTTTAGTTTTTACCTTTTACCTTATTACAAACTCTCAACTCTCAACTCTCAATTCTCAATTCTCATAATCATCCCCCTTCCCTAGCTACCTATCTCTTCCCGCGCAACCCTCTGCAGCTCCATCTTGCCGAAACGCAGCGTGACGGAGAGGCTGACAAAACGGCTGTCGGTATGGGCGTTGCTGTAACCCAGCAGATAGGGACCGGTATTCCACGTCTGCGAACGGTTCCAGTTGAAGAGGTCGCTCACATTCAACACCACCGACAAACGTTCCTCCCAAAAATCGGCATTGGCACCCAAGTCTACCCTGTAGCTACCCTGACTCCTCATAAACAGTCCCTGCGTGGGCGACCCATAGTTGCCCGAGAGATTCACCCGCACCTTTTTGGCTATATTGGCCCAACAATTGAGGCGGAAACTATAAGAGGTCATCGCGCCCTTGTAGTACCCGGCCTTGGGGTGGTCGATCTCGTAGCCCGAACGATAAAGATTGGCATAAAGCCTAAAGTTGAGCCATGCCGCCGGCCTGTAGGTTACATTCCCCTCCACACCAGCCTTGAAACTGGAACCCACATTATAGGGCACACTGTAGCTCACCAGCCGTCCAAGATAGGGGTCAATGCCCGGAGACACTTCGTCACAGGTGCTAATATCGCCCGTGGAGAGATTGGCATAGCTTTCGATGCCCACCGAACCACTGCTGGCAAAATAGCGGTTCCAACTCAGTTGCAAATTGTGCGCGCGAGACGGCTTCAAAGCTGGGTTACCAACAATGTAGGAGTCTTCACCATACAGCCTACCTCCCGAAAGTTGCTCGGGTGAAGGAAGTGCTGTGGACATAGCGTAGTTGAATCTGAAATAATGCATACTTGGAGTGCGATAGGTAAGTCCAAACGAAGGTTTGAGATAAAACTGGCTATAGGCCGTATCATAGGGGAAACGGCTGTCTCGCACAAACTGGAAACTAGTCCAATAGCCACGCAGCCCTATTGTCATGGTCACGTTCTTCCATTTATGGCGCCAACTGGCCGAAGCCGAAGTCAGCCATTTCTGAGTTTTCTTCTCAAATCGTCGCAGCGAGTCTACCTTGTCATAGGACATCATGGACGAGTCGAAAAAACAGGGCAGGGATACATTTCGACTGCTTGTTGGGGTAATGGAGATGCCCATGCTCAGCTCGTCGTCCAAACCCAACGGGCGGTTATAGTCAGAACTCAGCGTCAATCCATTGGAGAACGAGTTGCCTAGGTGGGTCTTATTAAAATCCACCATCCCTTCTGGAATCGTCCCTTCCAACCGCTCGTAGTCGCGAATCTCCTTTCGATAACTACTCCCGATACTGAGATTGTCGTACAGGCTCACCGACAGATTGTGGCCCTCGTTGTCAAACCGATGCTTCCACCGAACATTGGCCATGCCTATCAGGCCGAAATTGTCACTCTCCTGCCGGTTGGAGAATGTATAATGTGTCAGTGCAGGAAAGTAATACCACCCATCGGTGAAAGCCTGCTCTCCTCCCGCTGTTGGAAAAGCCAAGGCCATGGCAAAGAGCGTCAAATCATTCATCGAATCTATCTGATAGTTCGCATTCAAAAAAAGATTGTTGTTGTTTTTAATCGATTGAGTTTCCGTAGTTGTGGCTCGCATGGCGGTGGTGTCCATGCCGTATGCGCCTTCTTGTCGCATGACAGACCAGCCACTGTCGGTACTGTGCTGGCGGGAATGGCTGAAACCCAAATAAGCGTTGGCTGTCAGCTTCTCATTCTTGAACACATAACTCACCATGGGTGACAACGACGGCTGGCTGCTACCACCAAGACCCAACGAGAGGAAATGGCTGTTGCGTATTTTGGCACTGGTGACGATGTTGATGATATGGCAATCCTCATCCACCATATATTTGGCCGAAGGGTTTTTGATAACCTCTATACGGTCCACCGCATCGGCGGGCAGCTGCTCCAGATAGACTTTCAGTGTCGGACCATTCATGTGGGTCGGATAGCCATTTATCCATATCTCCACCTTGCTCGAACCGCGCATGGTGATGTTGCCCTCTATGTCCACCTCCACACTGGGGGCATTCTGCAGGGCATCCAATGCTGTGAGACCTTTTATCGTTTCGTCTTCTGCCACGTTGTAATTTACTACTTCGCCTTCCATACTGTAGATGGGACGAGGTGCTCGTATCGATATGGCCTCCAACATCTTCACATTTTTCTTTAGCAATAGCGAGTCCGCCCTAAGCGAGTCTTGATAAGTCATGACCACGGTGCTGTCGCCTATTTTTTTCGTAGTGTCTTTTATGGTTGCTGCCCTTTCAGCCACGGCAGCCCGGATGGCCGTCTCCAACAGATCTAGGGGAACCTGAGCCATCCCCTTGGCAAATGGACACAATACAAGCCCAATGACGAAAATAATTTTCCTCATAACTAATTTATTTAAAATGATTTATAAAATACAGACGTTTATTTGCCCTTTCTTCGACCTTTTGGCCTATGGGACATTCAAGGACGTTTTCTTTATTGTGCGCTTCAGCACATATACAATTGCCTGGGCATACGACCCGTCATCGGGACAGTGAAACACCAGGGCTGTCAGCATATCGTTGGAATTATATATGAGATACAACCCATCGTCGCCCGGCAACGGGTCGGCACACACCAGATTGAGCACCATATCTTTCGACTTCTTCTCTTGGTTGGCATCTTCTATAGTGTTCATTTTCATATCTATTTGCTTTACATTTTTTAGAATACCTCTCACCATTGTCTCCATACAATTCGATTGGGATGTGTCTGGCGGTAAACTGTCCGTGCTTCGGACAAAAGCATCCATCCCCCTCTTGCTCTTCCTTTTTTCGCCACTGTAAGGCAACGACTTCAGACTGGACATTAAATGACGGAATGCCGTTGAATCCTCCGCCTCCAACATCGTTACCATCACCTTCATCCCTCCGCCAATAGGGTAGTTTTCGATACAAGTGGCTTTGACACCCACACGGCCCATGTAGGTCTTATAAAGCGTACTCTGCGCCTGGATTCCATGCCCCACCGTCAACATCGTCAACAAAACAAAACTTATTACAATCTTTTTCATTACTATACGTATTAAACATTCTGTATGAGGGCGTTATTAAATCTAGCCCTATGCCGTTAACTCAGTTTTCTGAATTTTCACTTTCTACCCATTCCAACGTCTCCATCACCCGCTGCATTCTTTCAATCACCTCGTCTGCATCGCATCCGTCGTCGCAATATACCCGCACTCCGTCAGCGGTCTCAGTATAGGCATAGCGGGTCTCAGAGGTTGTCGGCTGAGACAAAGCATTCGTTTTTCTGGCCTCTTCAAGCTGTTGACTCACAGGCCTTGGCACATCGGCATGAGCCATTTGTGGCATCTGGCTTTCCTGTCGCAAAGGCAACCGAATCACTATCATCACCGCAACCACCAATGCCACTACGGCTGCATATCGCCAAAGATGCCTCCCAATTCCCAACTCCCGCACAATCGGCCGCTGCTTCGGGCTGGTGCGCAACTCCTTCTCGGTTTTCGGCAAACATGACTGCTCTAGCTTCCGCCTATTGGCAGCATGTACCTGCTCTATCAATTGCTCTACATCTTTCATTCTCTTACCTTTTATAGTTCAACTTCATTAATTTTTCTTAGCTTCTCTTTCGCCCTCATCATCCGCGTCTGCACATTGCTCTCGCTGATGCCCAACATCTGGGCTATCTCGCCCTGCTTCCATCCGTCGAGGTAGAGACGCAGCAACCACTGGTCTTTCAAGGGTAGCTTCGATATCAGCTCCCGCAACGTCTCCTCAGCCTCACGAGCCGAACTGTCCTCAGGCAGCTCCAGCCCTTCAAGCGGCATAGTGCACACCTGCCGAAAACGATTTCGCCGCCACGAGATGCCCGTATTCACCGCAACCCGCCACACCCACGTCACCTGTTTGGCCCTAGGTCGATAGTTTTTCCATCCTTGCCACAGGTTCAGGACAATGTCCTGCCGTAGGTCCTCTCTGTCTTCAGTCGTATGGCAGAACGAACGACATACCCGGTCGATTGCTCCGGAATGTTCCTTTACCAGTGTCAGAAATGAATGTTCCATACTGCCTATATTAAACGCAAAGAAAAACAAAAAATCACATTATCGCTTTTTTTTTCATCCCTAACTTCCCTCGCTGTAGGTTCGCTCATGGGTAGGGAAAATGTATAACGTTGCAATAAGACAAATATATGTATTGACAAGGCTGTTTGTTGACAATTCGGTGAATACAAATCAAACACTGGCAATAATATGGATGATACCTGCCCATAAATGCCATTCAGCAATATGGCCTTGCAAAGGCGATATTATTCCACAGAGGACTTCCAATGCAAATGTTGAAACAACTACTGACGAATACAGATTGTCAATCGTTTTCAATCAGATGAGGAATTAGTACGCCTCTAAAAGCATAATCGTACCAATCTGTTTCTCACAAAAAAGAGAATCTGACAAATGAGGGATGCTGACAGCGCACTACAAAGCTTCGCAATAGTAGCCAAGAAAAGCAAAAGCATGCAGGGCAGCTTATGCTCGGTTGCAGCTGCCAGTGGGCTTTAGCAGCGGAAGCAGCTACGTTGATAAAGTGGACACCACGAAATCGCACGACGAAATACCCACCTTAGCACAACCCCCAACCAGCAGACCCACTACCAACAGCTTATACCTTTCCTTTATCACTAGCAACCTCTACTAATCAAGAATTAAAGGGCCAAATAACTTATGAACAAGTTAATAATCAATATTTACTTTCTTTTATTTTTCGTATTTTTAGATGTTCCCAACGTTTAATTAAAGCTCTTTATACTCATAACTCACCTTCTCTCCGCACGTGACCACCAAGTAGTTGGGTGCATCTTTCTCCTCGTTCAGATTATCTGTCATCACGTAAGGCACATCGCCGATGATGCGCTGCTCTTTGTGGTGGAAATGGCCCATCAGGAAGAGGCTCACACGGCTCTCCTGCATCAGGTCCAGCAGCTCGTAGCACTCGTCCTCGGGCAGATTGGCAGCGGGGGTAGTGCTGTAGTTATAGCTGGAGCGGAACAGGCAGGTGTGGGTGCTTACCACCACATTCCGGTACTCGCCACGGTGGCTCAGCACCTCCTTCAGCCAGGCAAGCTGCCGCCGGCCATGGGTAGCGTTGCCGCTGTCGAGGAACACAAACAGGTCCTGTGCCCCGCCCACAGTCTGCACCGTCACCGTATAGGTCGAGGTGTGAAAATATTTCTTATAGTACTCTTGGCAGTCGAAATAAATATCGTGGTTGCCGATGATGACAAAACAGGTGTCCTCAGCCGGCCGGGGCATGTGGTCATAAGACCGGGGCAGACGCAGCAGGCTGTCCATCACACGGAAAGGGGCCTCCCCCCGCACGTTGGCAATGTCACCTCCCACAATGCTGAACACTGCCCGGGGGTCGGCATACTCGGCATTCAGGAAATCCTCCACCCGGGGGGCCGAGTCGGTGATGTGGATGTCGGAAGTGACATATACTCGGTACTCGTCCGGTACGTCCGTCAGCACCGTAGCGGGGTGCTCTTCATTCCATGCCAGCCACTCCTCCACACGGTCTTCGGTGTGGGTGCCACCGGAGAAAAACATACCCTTCACGTCCAATCGGTCGCAACTTGTCGCGGCCACCGCCGCTAACACCATCAATGCAATATATTTCAGTTTCATATCTTCTAACTACTGAGTTCTGAATCGTATATCATTGTAACTTCCGCTCAGCGGCCATCTACAAGTTAGTTGCCAATCCCAGGTGGCAGAACCAGCCGTCGTAGCTGGCCGTGAGGTTCAGCGACCCCACCGGATGGATGCCCACCTCGCCCGTCAGCAGCACCCTGTCGGACAAAGTGTAGAACCCCTTGAGACTGAAAAACCAGTTGGCCACGCGTTCGATGACAAAATCGTTGTAACTGCTCCAGCGGAGACCCACATTCCACGCGGGAGCCGCCGTGCGGTCCCTCCACCAACCCTCCAGTGCAAACATCACATTCATGGGCTCCAGCACCGTGCCTCGGCCTCCATCGGTGCGCTGCACCAGTGCCGCCATGTAGCGGTTGCAGAGACCTAGGTTCAGGTCCCAATGGCGCAGATGCCCCGCCAACTCCAAGGCACTGGTGAACTCCTGCAAGTCCAGCGACGGATAGTGCCGCCAAAGATAGCGGTTGCGCAGTGCCAGGCATCTGCCCTTCGGGCTACCCACCAGCACTGCCTCACCCTGCAGGTTGGCACTGATGCGGTTCCTTGAGCTGTACTCCACGCCCAGGCTCAGCCCAAAGGCTGGGGCAGTCTGCCAATCCAGCATCACCGCAGCGCCTCCAGTGGCTCCAGTGGCGTAGTGAAAGTCGTAGAGGCCGTAGCCCCGCAGCGTCATGGCTGAGCGCTGCTGCTCCTCCTGTGCCGACAGCATGACGGGCAAGGCCGCAAACACAAAAAACAACAATAGATTTATCCTTACTCTATTCATATACAATCAGTTCGAACGCAAAAGCGCACAATAATACGATTTACAAAAGTACAAAAAAAAAGCCATACACCAACTCTAAATGCTTACATTCAGAAATCTATCTGGCTGCCGATCCACCTAGAATTCAGAATCCTAAACTCTATCTTTACTCTTCAGAGTCGCCCACACGACGTTGACATAATGCTGAAGTATTGTTCAACTAACTGTTTTTTATTGGATTGCCGATAAATATAGAGCAATCTTGGATGGCAACATTTGGTAGTGCTGGAAGACGACATGGCCCGCTATTGTTTTTTTTGTGTATCTTTGCAACTTCAAACAAAAGAAACTCTGATATGCAAACTGAAAGGATAAAGCTGCGGCCATGGCAGGAGAGCGATGCCGAGGAGCTTTTCAAGTACGCCTCCGACCCCGAGGTAGGACCTCGTGCGGGATGGGCTCCCCACCAAAGTGTGGAAGAGAGCCTACAGGTGATAAGGACTTTTTTCAAAGGCGACCACACCTGGGCCATTGAGCTGTTGGCAACCGGCGAGGCCATCGGCTGCATCGGCTACCTAACTCAGACCGAGAGCAACATAAGCATTAGCGAGGGCGATGCCGAGGTGGGCTATTGGGTTGCTCGACCCTACTGGAACCAAGGCATTGCTTCCGAAGCCCTGAAACTCGTAGTGGACTATTGCTTTTGCCAAAAGGGGATGCAAACCCTCTGGGGCGACTACTTCTTGAACAATCCGGCTTCGGGGCGCGTGATGGAGAAATGCGGCTTCCGCGACACGGGCAAAACAACCTATTGCCGACAACTCTACAGGGGAGATACCTGCCCAGTGAGGGTGATGAGGTTGGACCGCTACATGCTATTTTCGTAGCTGCCAAAAGGCGACGGCAGCGGCAGCGGCCACATTGAGGGAGTCGACTCCGTGGGCCATGGGGATGACTACTTGGTAGTCGCAGGCACTGATGGTGGCACGAGAAAGGCCGTCCCCCTCGGTACCCATGACAATGACCAGACGCTCCTCCTCCATGAGACGGGGGTCGTCGACGGCTACGGCCTCGGGCGTGAGGGCCATAGCGGCGGTCTTGAAGCCCAAGGAGCGCAGCTGCTCCATGCCCGGATGGGGCCAAGAGGGGATATAGGTCCATGGTATTTGAAAGACGGTGCCCATGCTCACACGCACACTGCGCCGGTTGAGGGGGTCGCAACAAGTGGGGGTGAGCAGCACGGCATCGATGCCCAAGGCGGCGGCAGCGCGGAAGATGGCTCCGGTGTTGGTGCTGTTGACCACGCCATCCACTAGCACCACGCGGCTGCCACCCCGGCAAACCTCTTCGACAGTCGGCAGTTGAGGTCGCCGCATGGCGCAGAGCACACCCCGTGTGAGCTCATATCCAGTGAGTGAGGCCAGCAGCGCACGGCTGCCTATGTAAACGGGGATGTCGCCTAGGCGGCTAATAATATCAGCAGCCTGCCCTTCGATATGTTTCTCCTCGGTGAGGAGCGAGAGTGGCTGGCAGCCGGCATCAAGGGCCACTCGTATTACCTTAGGACTTTCGGCGATGAAGATGCCTTTGTCGGGCTCCAGTCGGTTGCGCAGCTGGGCTTCGGTGAGGTGGGAGTAGAGCTGCACCTCAGGCAGCGAGAGGTCGGTAATAGGGATGATCATGAGAGTTGAGAATTGAGAATTGAGAGTTGTACACTATTAAACTATTAATCTATTGAATCTATCAAATCTATCAAATCTATTAAATCTATCAAATCTATCAAATCTATCAATCTCTTCAACTATTAGCGTGTTGGGGCTTGAGTGTTTTATCGTATCGCCGCACCTGGTGGAGATACCAACCCAGCAGACAGACCTGCACGAGGGTACTGACGGCGCAGAAAAGGAGGATGGCAAGACGGAAGTCGCCACGCGAGATGCCGACAGCGAGGGCGGCAATACGAAGAACGAACTGGATGAGCTGAAAGACAAAATCGCCTCGCTGGGTGGTGAAGACGTTGGGCACGAAAGCCAAAGAGCCTGTGAGGAGCAGCACGGCAATCCATGGAATGATGCAGCGGACATAGTAGCCCGTGCCTATCCATTTGTCACCAAAAAGGAATGTGAAGAGGGGCTCGGCAAAGAGGAAGGCCACCAGCATCACCGGAAAACTAATGCCACAAAGCGTGAGGAGGAATCGACGAATGTCGCGCCCGAGGGGCTGACTGTGCTTGATTTTCTCCGTATGGGTGGGATAAAAGACTTTCTCGAAGACGTTGGCAAGTATGTTCACTGGCCGCATGGTGAAAACGACGGCTAGGGAGAATAGGCCTAGCAGCGACTTGTCGAAATAAAGGCTTAGCCACATGAAGGGCAGGTTGGCGGAAAAGCTGCTGACAAGCTCGCGCGGCATAGAGTAGAGCGGAAAGACCCGGTGCTGGCCAATCAGCTGACGGAGGCCCGCAGCACTGGCAGCAGCTGGCCCTGGCTTCGGCAGCACTTTGGAAGCGGCAATACGATAATATACCCCAGCCGCCATTTTGCCTAGGATGGTACCCACCGGCAGCCCAATGGTGTGGAAGAGCTGCACTATCGTGGCCAGCAAGCCTAAGCCTATCTTAGCAACCACGCCGGAGACCGAGGTGACTACCTCGGCGGTGGCTATCCGGCCAAAATGCTTATAACGGTTGAAGACAAAGGTGTAGACGCGGGTGGTTCCACAAAAAAAGACCATGAAGGGGATGAGAAGGATGAGTATCGGCGGAAGGGGGTTGACTTCCACATCCATAAGTATGAGTATTAGGGCCACCGTGAGGAGTACCACCGAGACGACAGCGTTGAGCCGCAAGGTGAAACGGCTGAGGGCCCTGGCTTCGGCATCGGTGTCGGCCTTGACGATGGCCATCTCATATTTGCAGGTAGAGAGGATGATCAGCACTTCGATGTAGCTATAGAAGACGTTGTAGAGTCCGAAGTCGTCGGGCGTGAAGAGACGGCTGAGCAGCAGATAGGCCAGAAAGGCAACGCCTTGGGCCACGACGCTGCCAGTAAGCAGGGTGCCGGAGTTTTTGACAAAATGGGACGACATGGGAATGGAGAGTTGAGAGTTGAGAGTTGAGAGTTGAGAATTGAGAATTGAGAGTTAGGAATTGATTTACTTTGCAAAAATGCCAATAAAATATTTAGTTTTTAGTTTTTACCTTTTACTTTTCAAAAATGCCAATAAACTTTTTAGTTTTTACCTTTTACCTTTTACTTTTCAAAATGCCAATAAACTTTTTAGTTTTTAGTTTTTACCTTATAGTTTAACTATAGTACTTCCTCACGGCCCATTCGAGAGAGAGCAGCAGAATGAGGAGGATGAGGAGCCAGGGGAGGTCTAGGAGTTGGGTGTAGCGGGTGTGCGGATAGACGACAGTCTTCAGGTCACCCCTGTCACGGAGGAGCTGCGGAAGGTGGCCCAGCTGGTCGGGTGTGAGCATCTGGGCTCCTGTGACGCTGGCAATGGTGGAAAGTAGGGCGTGGTCAGCCACAAGGTTGAGCTCCTCGAGGTTGAGCTCCTCAACGATGAAACTGCCCGAGGCCTTGTGGGTCTTCCCGGCCAGGGTGGCAGAAGCAGCATAGTTGTACTGCCCAGGCGGCAGCACCCCCAGATGGAGGGTGTAACCTGTGCCTGACCGGCCCATTTCATAGGTGCCTCCTGATGACCGGCCAGTGCTGTCGGCCCTATAGAGGGTCAGCTGCAGGGATGGGTCGTTGACGGGTTCGTAATTGTCGTTGTAGAGCTGGGCCTGTATGGTCACAGGCTGGTTTTCCTGGTAGATATGCTCATGCGTAAGCTGCAGGTGGTCGCGATTGGTTTGGAGCGAGGTGTATACGACCATCTTTTCTATAAGCTGGTCGAAATCGGCATGGCTGCCTGTCATCTGATAGCCCTGCAGCCGCCAACGCCACAGCCCCTCCCCTACCACAAAGGCATGTCGCACACCCTCTTGTTGACAAAAGGCGATGAGGGGGCGGTCGCTGGCCACTCCCATCACCTTGGCGGTGAAGAGCGACTGTAGATTGCCTGACGGGCGATAGGTGCCAAAGGGGGCCTGAAGCGGTGGAAGCTGCTCCAGGCGGTCGCACACATCGTCGGCAAGGGTAAAGAGGGCGAATGACCTGTTGCTGGCAGCCACCACATCGTCGGCCTTGCGGGCTCGGGCCACAATCTCCAGCCCTGCATGCAGGGCATTGAAGCGTCCCAAGTCGGTTTGCGTGCCGATGATATAGATGGTGGGTATCTGCCTGAAGGGAGCCAGGTCTGTCTGACTGCCGAGGCTGGGCAGGTTGTGCAGGATAAGCAGGCTGCTCTCTTTCACCTGGTCATTTTTAAGGCCACTGCCTACCAATTGGACTTCCACCTCATAGTTGGGGTTGCGCTCTATGGATTGCCTGATGGCACTGATGTCGGGATGCGGGGCGGCGGCCAGGATGGTTACCTTCTGGTGGCCGTCAACCACCTCCACAGCGAAGGAACGGCTGTTGTTGCGCGTCGAAACTTCGCCTTCACACGGTGTGAGGCTGACCGTATAACTTTGCAGCCCCGGCTTGTCGGCTTCCAGAATCACGGTTTCGGTGGTGATGTGCTGACCTGCGGCATAGTGTATTTCCTTGCTGAAAAGACGCTGACCACCGCGGGCTACGGAGAGCGTTGCACGCGCTCCGCCAAGGCCATAGGCCTGCACAGTCACTTCTACAGGAAACTGGTCTTTGAGATAAGCGATACGGCCTGACCGGACATGGGTGATGGCAGCATCGCACCGATGGGTGGTGTCACCCAAAGCCACTGTGTAGACGGGCACAGCCAAAGAAGGTGCATAGATAGCAGGGTTCTGCCCCTGGTTGTAGATGCCGTCGGTGGCCAGCACCACAGCCCCTAGGTTGCGGCCCGCATAGCGGTCGGCTATGGAACTCAATGCGGCAGTAATATCGGTGGATTTGCCACCAAATGTATCTACTACAAACTGGTAATCGCTACTTAGAGACCGTATTTGCTTATCCACCACCTCACGTTCTGCAACAGGTATCGATTGGCTCCGGTCCTGGGTAATGACGACAATGGGTTTTTCCTGCGTGCCTACTTGACGGCGGACCAAAGGAGCCATGAGTAAGAAAGCAATAAGGCTTACCGCGAACAACCGCAGCAGTGGAAGCAGCCAACGCAGATACCGCGGCATCCCGTCGTCCTGGCCTCGGCGACGAAAATAGAGGAGGGCACTGTATAGCACCCCGGCCAAAAGACAGAAAAAAATGCAGTACCATGGATAGTCAAAAAGCAACTTCATCGGTGCAGTAGATATTAGGGGTCTGTAGTTTAGTTATTTACATTGTTTGTTTTAAGCGGGTTAAATATGTTTGGCGGTCTAAGATGCGGCATCCACACGAACGCCATCAGAAGCTGATGGCCATTTCCGCATCCTTCGATGGCGAAACCTCCCCTCACTGATCGTCAAAATCGCTTGAAAGCGATTTGTGAAGACCAACTAAAATAATTTGCAAAAATACAAAAAAAAATCGTATTTTTGCATTTTCAAACAAGAGAAGAAAAGCATGAATAGATCAACCCGTTTACTCCCCTGCGTCAAGAGCATGCTACTGAGCCTTGTTCTGGTAGCCTCCTTTGCCTCCTGCCGCAACAATGACACCAACGCAGCCATGAGCAATATCGATTCCTCCACGGTGCAGGCCACCACGGGCGCCCTGCAAGAAAAATACGGCAACGATTGTGCCGAACGCTTCGAACGCAGCGTGCCACAAGCCGCCTCGCTTTGGACTGCCCAGGATGGCACCCCCGAGGACTTCAAAACCTTCTGCCTCGACCACTTTATTGCCGACAGCAACCAGCTGCAACGCATGTGCGACATCCTGCAAGCCAACCTCGAAAGCCTCTGGGGCTGCTTCAACAAGATGAGTGTGGACCTCAAGCTGAACATCCATTGCGACGGCCCCGAAATCACCCCCATCGACGAGATGTTTGCCGGTTTCGACCCCTCGGCACACTTCGACGACGACATGTTCGACCAGAAGATTGCCTTTGCCGTGGTGCTCAACTTCCCCTTCTACACCCTGCAAGAGAAAAATGAACTGGGACAGCACTGGAGCCGCCAGCAGTGGGCCTACGCCCGCCTGGGCGACCTCTTCACCTCGCGTGTGCCTGCCGCCTGCAATCAGCAGTTGGCCAACCAGCTGGCCGCTGCCGACAACTACATCTCCAACTACAACATCATGATGGGCCGCCTGGTGGACGACCACGGCAACCACCTCTTCCCCGACATGGCCCTCATCACCCACTGGGGCCTGCGCGACGAGCTCAAATCCCACTACAACGAAGGCGACAGCGGCCTGGCCAAGCAGCGCATGATTTACCAAGTCTTGCAACGCATCATCGACCAAAGCATCCCCCAGTGTGTCATCAACGACGACCGCTATACCTGGAACCCCTACAGCAACACCGTCATCGACAGCCAAAACCATCAGGTGGACGACCCCAAACGTGAACCCGACACCCGCTACCAGTACTTCCTCAACAACTTCCACGCCATGCAGCAGGTGGACCTATACAACCCCATGTATCCCACCGCCATCGACCGCGCCTTCAACCAAGATATGGAGGTAAGCTACGAAGAGATTGAACAACTCTTCACCACTTTCTGCAGCTCGCCCGTGGTGGCTCAGGTCGCCAAACTCATAGAGAGCCGCCTGGGACGCAAACTGGAGCCCTTCGACATCTGGTACGACGGCTTCAAGAGCCGCAGCAGCACGGGCGAGGACCAACTGTCGGCACTCACCCGCCGCCTCTATCCCACCAAGGAGGCCTTTGCCACCCAAGGCATGCCCTCCATCCTGCGCCAACTGGGCTTCAGCAACGAAAAGGCTCAATTCATCTGCAACCACGTCACCGTCGACCCCTCGCGGGGCGCAGGCCACGCCTGGGAGAGCAACATGCGCTGCGACAACGCCCGTCTGCGCACCCGCATAGGCAAAGACGGCATGGACTATAAGGGCTACAACATCGCCGTGCACGAGTTCGGCCACAACGTCGAGCAAACCATCACCCTCCACGATGTTGACCACTATATCATGAAAGGGGTCCCCAACACCGCTTTCACCGAGGCCTTGGCCTTCATCTTCCAGGTGCGCGACCTCAACTTCCTAGGCATGGGCGACAAGCAGCCCTCTGCCGAGGCCCTCATGACGCTCGACATCTTCTGGGGCTGCTACGAAATCATGGGTGTGGCACTGGTGGACATGTACGTCTGGCACTGGCTCTATGAGCACCCCGACGCCACTGTGGCACAACTGAAAGAACAAGTCATCGCCACCGCCCGCCAAGTGTGGAACAAATACTACGCCCCCATCCTGGGCGAAGAAAACTCCACCATCCTGGCCATCTACAGCCACATGATCGACTCCCCCCTCTACCTGCCCAACTACCCCTACGGCCACATCATCGAGTTCCAACTGGAGCAGCAGCTGAGAGGCAAGAACATCGCCGACGAAATCCTACGCATCTACCCCGCCGGCCGCCTCACCCCACAGCACTGGATGCGCCACGCCGTGGGCAGCCAAGTCTCCACTGAGCCCCTCCTCGCCGCCGCCGCTAAGGCCCTAGAGGAAATAAACAATCAAAATAAATAATATCCAACACTATAAACTCTATGAAAAAAATCTTATCCACCTTCGCAATGATTGTCCTGCTGCTGCCTGCAGCCATGGCCGACGAGGGCATGTGGATCCCCATGCTCCTCGGCCGCAACCAAGCCGCTATGCAAAAAGCCGGCATGCGCATCACCGCCAAGGACATCTACGACATCAACAACGCCTGCCTCAAGGATGCCGTCATCCTCTTCAACCAAGGCTGCACCGGCGAGTTCGTCTCCGACCAAGGCCTCTTCCTCACCAACCACCACTGCGGCTACTACTACATCACCAGCAACAGCACCGTGGAACACGACTACCTCACCCACGGTTTCTGGGCCATGAGCCGCGAACAGGAAATCCCCTGCAAGGGCCTCACCGCCACCCGGCTGGTCCGCATGGAGGACGTCACCAACCGCGTCCTTAGCGGCATCGACGACAAGACCTCCGAAGAGGAACGCGAGCGCATCGTCAAGCAGAACATCGCCATCCTCACCACCGAGGCCGTCGCCGGCACCCACTACAAGGCCATCATCAAACCCTTCTACTACGGCAACCAGTACTTCATGTACATCAACGAAGTCTTCACCGACGTGCGCCTCGTGGGGGCACCTCCCAGCAACATAGGCAAGTTCGGCGGCGACACCGACAACTGGATGTGGCCACGCCACACGGGCGACTTCTCCATGTTCCGCGTCTATGTGGGCAAGGACGGCAAGCCCGCCCCCTACAACAAAAACAACGTCGCCTACAAGCCCCTCAAACATCTCGACATCTCCCTCAAGGGTGTCGACGAGGGCGACTTCACCTTCGTCTTCGGCTATCCCGGCACCACCCAGCGCTACGTCACCCACCACCAGATGGAACTCCAGGCCCTCGAAGAAAACCCCATCCGCATAGCCCTGCGCGACATCCGCCTGCACCACTACAACAACGCCATGAACCAGTCTCCCGCCCAACGCCTCAAATACGCCTCCAAAGTGGCCTCCATCGCCAACGGCTGGAAAAAATGGCAGGGCGAAACCCTCGGCATCCAGCGCCTCCAAGGCGTTAACCAGAAAAAAGCCCAAGAAGCCACCTTCCAAGCCTGGGCCGACAAACGTCCCGAATACAAAAACGTGCTCCGCGACATAGGACGCGCCTACGACCGCATCCGTCCCATCGAACTCGAATGGACCTACTTCAACGAAGCCGTCATGGCATCCGATTTCATGAATCGCGCCTACAAACTCTGGAGCATGGTACAGCAAACCTCCAACAACGACAGCCTTGCCCGCATCGAATGCAACAAACTGTTGGAAGCCAACGAGAAATATTTTGCCGACTTCGAACTTCATTCACCCGTCGACCGCGCCATCTTTGTCGAGACGTTCCTCTATATGTGGCGCGCCGGCTACGCCCCCTACCTCGACAAGAAAGGCAAAGACGAGGCCGGAGTGCAGAAGATGCTCGAAAACATCTACGACAAGTCCATGCTCAACAACCGCGCCAAGTACGACAAATTTCTCAAAAACTACAAAGCCAAAGACTGGCAGAAAGT
Organism: uncultured Bacteroidales bacterium; assembly: GCA_947168515.1. Lineage (GTDB taxonomy): Bacteria > Bacteroidota > Bacteroidia > Bacteroidales > P3 > Colimorpha. The sequence goes on along the minus strand of CAMVMF010000005.1, from coordinate 55,025 downwards.
CCTCCACAATGCCGACCCCGCCGTCGACCTCTTCAGCGTCGCCTACTCCCTCGCCTACACCCGCGACAAAGAAACCGACTACGACGTCAACAAACGCGAAATCAACCGCCTCATGCGCACCTACGTCCGCGGCATGATGCAACAGTATCCTGACAGCAATTTCTTCCCCGATGCCAACCTCACCCTGCGCGTGGCCTACGGCCATGTCGAAGGCTTCCGCCCCAAAGATGCCGTCTACTACACCCCCTACAGCACCCTCCAAGGCATCATCGAGAAAGAGAACCCCGACATCTACGACTATGTTGTTGAACCCAAGCTCAAACAGCTCTACCAAACCAAGGACTATGGCCGCTACGCCAACCTGCGCGGTGAAATGCCCGTGGCCTTCATCGCCACCAACCACACCACCGGTGGCAACAGCGGCAGCCCCGTCCTCAATGCCGACGGCCAGCTCATCGGCATCAACTTCGACCGCTGCTGGGAAGGCACCATGAGCGACCTCCTCTTCGACCCCGACTACTGCCGCAACATCAGCCTCGACATACGCTACTGCCTCTTCATCATCGACAAATTCGCCGGTGCCACACACCTCGTCAACGAAATGACCATCGTTCAATAAAGCACAACTGACTAAACTATAAAGTAAAAACTAAAAACTAAAAGGGACGTTGAGAGTTGAGAATTGAGAATTGAGAATTGATTTACTTTGCAAAATTGCCAATAAACTTTTTAGTTTTTAGTTTTTACCTTTTACTTTTAAAAAATCATTTATTGTAAAACATAAAACTCACTATTATGAAATACAAATGCACCGTATGCAAGTACCAGTACGACCCCGCTCAGGGCGACCCCACACAGAACATTGCCCCTGGAACACCCTTTGAGGCACTGCCTGCCGATTGGAAATGCCCGCGCTGCAAGCAGGGCAAAGAAAAGTTTGTAGCCGTCGATCAGCCGAAGGCCAATCCTTATGCCGGCACTCAGACCGAGAAGAACCTGCATGCCGCCTTTGCCGGTGAGAGCCAGGCACGCAACAAATACACCTACTTCGCCTCCAAGGCCAAGAAAGAAGGCTACGAACAGATTGCCGCCCTCTTCCTGCAGACCGCCGAAAACGAGAAAGAACACGCCAAACTCTGGTTCAAAGAGCTGAACGGCATCGGCACCACTGCCGAGAACCTAGCCGCTGCCGCCGAAGGCGAAAACTACGAATGGACCGACATGTACGAAGACTTTGCCCGCACCGCCGAAGCCGAAGGCTTCCCTGAGTTGGCCGCCAAGTTCCGTGGCGTTGCCGCCATCGAGAAACACCACGAGGAACGTTACCGTGCCCTGCTCCACAACGTCCAAGCCAAAGAAGTCTTTGCCAAGAGCGAAGTGAAGGTGTGGGAATGCCGCAACTGCGGCCACATCGTCGTCGGCACCCAGGCCCCCGAGGTCTGCCCCGTCTGCAACCACCCACAGGCCTACTTTGAAATCAACCAGCAGAACTACTGATTATCAAACTATAAAGTAAAAACTAAAAGGATGGGCGAGGTTGAGAGTTGAGGGTTGAGAGTTGAGGGTTGTTTTACTTTGCAAAATTGCCAATAAACTTTTTAGTTTTTACCTTATCACAAATTCTCAATTCTCAATTCCCAAATCTCAATTCCCAATTCTCAATTCTCAATTCTCAATTCTCAATTCTCAATTCTCAATTCTCAATTCCCAATTCTCAATTCTCAATTCTCAATTCCCAATTAAGTCCCCTTTAGTAGTGAAATAAATAAACCATTATGGCAAAAAAAATCGATTTTACACCTCACCATCAAGCCCTTCCGGCAGACGACATGATAACAGATTTCTTCAAAATTCTACGAGCAGTAGTCGACGGCGACGAGAAAGCACGCGAACAGCTACGCTCAGCACTGGACTATTTTGACAAATACGGCTATCATCTGCCTAGCGAGATGATGCCAGACCCTGCCATGGACGACGATGGGCAGTTCGGCGACGAAGGTACCCCCCTCACCTTGCCGCGCCCATACGTGCGCGAACTGCACCTACGCATCAAGTTGAACCATACGGACCTGAAGATCTGGCGCGAAATCAAGGTCCCATCCAATCTTACCTTGACGGCCTTGGGCGAGGTGCTGCAGGATGCCATGGGTTGGATGCATGAGCATCTGTATCAGTTCCGCAGGGGCGATGTTTATTTTGTCGACAACGAGCAAATAGAGGATTCCCTAGGCTTTGGACGTATACAGTACCTAGATATGGCCCAATGTACGGTCGACGACTTGTTGACGGAAAAAGGCAAACGTGTAATCTTTGAATATGACTTCGGCGACAGCTGGGAGCACGACCTATGGTACAAGGGTGAGCGCGAATACCACCCTGAAGAGGAACCTTCCATCTCCTTTGTCAAAGGACAAGGAGCCTGCCCGCCGGAGGATTGCGGTGGCATTTGGGGGTACTTGGAGCTGTTGCAGCTCCGCCAGAAAAAGAATCTCACCAAGGATGAGCGCGAACAGCTCGAATGGTATTTTATGAATGAAGATTACGACCCCGAAGAATGTGATGCAGAAGAGATAAGCGATTTTATGCAGGACTGGTCTTTCCAGCTTCAGAACGATGATTAAACCCGTACCGGCTTGCTTCTGTGCACATTCGACATGCACACGCTGAAGCCAGATACGCGCTATCTGAGACCCCTATCTGAAGGTGAGCACAAACTCAGTGCTGTCGGCACCCGTATGGGCGAGGTCGATGGCACCGTTGTGGGCCTGCATGATTTGGCGTGAAAGGCTGAGGCCGATGCCGCTCCCTTGGCTTTTGGTGGTGTAGAATGGAATGAAGATTTGCTCCTGGCTTTCGCGTGGAATGGCCTTGCCGTTGTTGCGGACACGTATCAGCGTCTGGCTGAGGGCGTCTATTTCTGCAGTGATGTCTATGCGTGTGGCATCGGCCTGTATGGCATTGCGGATGAGGTTGATGAGTATGCGGCTCAGCTGGCCCTCGTCGGCATAGATAAGGGTGTCGGCAGTACGTTCACTGAAGGTGCAGGTGGCTCCGGCCTCGTCCACCATCTGCCGCGTCAGCTCCATCACGTGGCATACCAGGTCGTGCACCAAGAGTGGACGCTTGATGGGTCGTGCCACTCCGGCAAGTTCTCGATAGTTTTGCACAAACTCTATCAGCTGGCGGCTGCTGGAACCGATGACCTCGAGCCCCGCGGCTATGTCATCGCGGTGATGGTCGGTGGAATCTTGCATATAGCGCGAGAGGGTGTCGCTGAGCGAGGCGATAGGACTCACCGTGTTCATTATCTCATGGGTGAGCACACGTATGAGTTTGCTCCACGACTCGGTCTCGTTCTGCTGGTGGCGGCGATCCACAATCCATTTTATACGGTTGAGGGTGCGGTTGAAGCGGGTGCCTTCGTCGAAACGGAAGTTGTACTCTCCGTCTTCTAAGGCATCGAGCATATAGGCTACTTTACGGCGGTCGCGTTCTCGCACGATGATGGCAGTGGCAGTGGCCACGGCTGCGAGGGCTACGACTGATGCGATGATTTCCAACATGTTTTTTTAAAAGTAAAAGGTAAAAACTAAAAAGTATATTGGCAATTTGAAAAGTAAAAGGTAAAAACTAAAAACTAAAAAGTATATTGGCAATTTGAAAAGTAAAAGGTAAAAACTAAAAACTAAAAAGTTTATTGGCAATTTTGCAAAGTAAATCAATTCTCAATTCTCAACGGCCCTTTTAGTTTTTAGTTTTTACTTTATAGTTTCGTCAGATGCCGTATTTCTTTAGTCTCGCATACAGCGTGGGACGGCTGATGCCCAGCTCTTTGGCCACGAGGGTAAGGTTGCCGCCGTGACGGGCAAGGGCGGCGCGGATGGTCTGCTCCTCGGCGGCCTCCAGAGGGGTGGCGGGCATATCGCTTTGGGCGGCGGTCAGCTCGATGTCGTGTGGCTGCAAGAGGCGGCTGTCGCTCATGATAACGGCACGTTCGAGCACATTCTGCAGCTCTCGCACATTGCCGCTCCAGCGGTGGTTTTGCAACAGGGTGAGCACGTCTGGCGAGAGCCCCACAGCCTCGCGGTGGTAGCGGGCGGCGAAAGAGCGGACGAAATGCTCGGCCAAGGGTGCTATGTCCTCCGTATGCTCACGTAGGGGAGGGAGGTGCAGATGGAATACGTTGATGCGGAAATAGAGGTCTTGACGGAAAGTGCCTTCTCGAACCATCGCTTCGAGGTCGCGGTTGGTGGCGCAGATCAGGCGGATATCGACGGATACGGCCTTCTCGCTGCCCACCGGCACCACCTTTCGCTCCTGCAGTGCGCGCAGCAGCTTGGCCTGCAGGTGCAGTGGCAGGTTGCCTATCTCGTCCAGGAAGAGGGTGCCGCCGTCGGCCTGCTCGAACTTCCCCTTGTGGTCGCTGTGGGCATCGGTGAAAGCCCCCTTCACATGGCCGAAAAGCTCGCTCTCGAACAGACTCTCCACAATGGCTCCCGCATCAACGCACACTAGGGGCTTGTCTCGACGACTGCTGTGGGCGTGAATCTCGTGCGCCAGCACATCCTTTCCCGTGCCGTTCTCGCCGGTGATAAGCACGGTGGCATCCGTAGGGGCCGCCTTCTCCACCACGCGGCGCATATGCGCCATTAGCTGGCTGTTGCCCCAGTAGAAATCGACGCGTTCCTCCGCCCCTTTGGACTTGCCCTGAGCGCTTTTGGCGGCGCGGGTCGAGGGCTCGCGATGCTTTGTAGCTGCGGCTTCAAGAATGGCCACTAGCCTATCGTTGTCCCAGGGCTTCACCACGAAGTCGAAAGCACCGCGTTTCATGCCCTCCACCGCTAGGTTGATGTCGGCATAGGCGGTGAAGAGCACCACCTGCGTCCCTGGCCAGCGGCGCACAATCTCGTCGGTCCAAAAGAGACCCTCGTTCCCGCTGTTGATGTCGGCGTGGAAATTCATGTCCAGCAGCACCGCGTCGGGATGCAGCCTCTCCATGGTGGCCGGCAATGTGGATGGCGAAGCAATCAACTCCACCTCAACAAAGCGCGGCGAGAGCAGCAGCTGCAACGCCTTGCGGACAGCGGCATTGTCGTCGACGACCAATATCTTGGATGGGTTTCGTTTCATATTGTCATTGTACTTTTGCAAGTGCAGTAGATAAAAAAAAATTATTTGGTGCATAAAAATGTATTCGCGCCACATTTTTCTGCACGAAATTCTGTCTAGATAACTCAATAGATGTGCATTTTATTGTTCGGTTATCTAAAATTAGTCGGGGCGGGCGCACCCGCCCCGACCGGCTATTTTTTATTCATCAAAATAAATCATTCTTTTTTCAGTTCTGTTGCGGGATTGGTGCGGGCGCTACGGAGGGTTTGCCATAGCACAGAGAGGAAGGCGGTAACCAAGTTGATGACCACGGCAAGGACGAAGATCCAACCGTAGTCGTGTATGCGGCAGATATAGTCCTGCAGGTAGTCTCTTGCAGCCACCACCGCGATGGGAATGCCTATAGCACAGGCCACCAGGGACATCATCATATACTGGCCGATGTTGCGACGCGTCTCGCCTGTTACGGTGCCACCGAACACCTTACGGATGGCGATACTTTTGGATTGCTGTCCGGAATAGTAGGTGCTCATAGCCACAAGCCCAAGGATAGAAATGAGGATGGCCAGCAACATAAAGATTTCCATCAGCCGCATTGCATTGTGCTGCGGACGAAGTTTTTCTGCAATCAGGTCGTCCAGATAGCCTGAATAGTTCAGCACAATCTGTTTGTTGTTTGCCTCTTTCTTCAACACCTCGGCGATGGAGTTTGTGGCTTCGGCATGGTCACCGACGGTTTCTATGAGCCAGCCGCCCCAACCTATATCTTCAGCCCGCTGAACGGTAATGACCATCAGGTCTTCCTCGCCTCTGTTCTCACCATTGGTGGCCCAATCTTCGATAACACCTGCCACTTGTTCGCAACCTTTAGTTCTCTGCGACAATGTCTGCGAGATATCGTGTTGTTTGGCTGTAAACCCAGTGGCATCAAAAGCTTTCCTTCCGAACCATACCGAGTTGTAAAGAGGAGCGTGGAAATCTGCCACAATCTCAGGCTCCAGCATACAGAATGCTGTGCTGTCGGCACGATAGAGACGGTACAGTATTTCATCACCACCCGCCGTAGCGCCCCATTGTCCTCCCACACTCACTCCAGGAGCGCCATAGCAAAAGCCGATGCGCTTCACGCAAGGCAATTCGTCGAGAGCGTCGTACAAGGTCTGCCGGACTTCTGCACCAGCCGGTGCGTGCAGATAATAGAGGTCGGCAGTGCGGGCGTGTTGTGGGCGATGAAGCGACTGACGGTACTGACATTCCATCACGATAGCCATCGCAATCAAGAATATCGCCAGCGTGTTTTGCAAGATGATAAACACCTTGTTGAAACGCATCTTGCTTGCCTGCCTAAAGCTCCCTTTGATAACATCTACAGGTTGGAAACTTGCTGACATTCGGGCTGGCAACAAACCCGCCAAAGTGGCCAAGATGACAACAAACATGAGATAAGTCACAACATATTTTGGCGTCAGAGAGATGCGGATAGGCACATTCGGATCGTTGAGCAATGCGTTGATTTCTGGAGTCAAAGCATAGGCAACTACCAAAGCCATAGCGAAACAGGTGGCGGTAAACAATAGCGATTCTGCCCAATACTTAAGGCGAATATTGTTTCGGGTGGCTCCTACCAGACGACGGACAGCCATCTCCTTGTTGCGTTTGCCCGACAAGGCAAAATTAAGGTTGAGGTAGTTGAACACTGCCGACAAAAGCAGCAACAGACCAACCAGCAGCAAGGTGCGAATACTCTTGGCGTCGCCGTGGTTTAGGTTGGTAGAGCCCTCATAGAAGAACAGTTCGTTCGAACAGGGCATATTGAGTTTCTCGAAGAAATACTGGCCATAAAAGTCGGGGTAGGCCTCCTTGCAGAGAGCTTCCATTTTGGCATAGAGTGCTTTCGTATCGGTGCCTGGCATCACCTTGAGGAAGGGTATGGTGCTGCCATAGTGGTCAAAAGGCATCTCGGTGGCAAAGTGGTTCCACTTATGGTGGTCGCTGATATACATATCAACATTGGGGAGAATGGAACCTTCGATGTCGCTGATGATGGCTCCCACCACGATATTGCCGCCCAGTTCCACAACGCTTCCCACTTTCAATTCGTGGCGCGAGGCAAAACGACGACTAATGATGGCATTGTCGTCCGACTCCAACACTGCTGGACTACCCTCTTCGAAGTGAATATTGCTGAAGATTTTGAAAAAATCCTGATTGACAGCCGACAGCGAAACCTCTTCCACCTCCTCTTGCCCCTTCAATTGCATAACAAGGCCGGGACAATAAATACCCACCGCCTCCACCTCCGGAATACGCTCCTCAATCAAGGCTGGCATACCGTATGTGAGTCCCAGATAATCAGGCATACCCAAGGCATAAACCCGATCGCCGTCGGGGGTACTGTGGGCAGCGGAATACTGTTGCCAAGCATAGCTGCCCAGAATGATGACAAACGCCAGCGAAAGTATAAGTCCCAAGGCCTGGATGGAGGCATAGAGTTTGTTGCGCGAGAGGAATTTGAGATAACTTTTCATTTTGTTATTCTTGTTCAAATATTTTTTACATATAATTTCCATCTAATTGACCAATAATTATAATTAATGGATAATTAATGGTAATTGGTGTTAAAAATATGCACATTAGTGTTTGTGAATTGTGAATCATCATTCGTTTTTGAGTAGTTCAGAAGGATTGGTTCGCGCAAAGCGGTGGCTGCATAGGAGGACCACCCCGACAACAATGAGGAGAACCACAGTGGCCCCCCCGATGAAGATGATGGGGCTGAGAGTGATTTGCTCGGCGAATTGTTCCAATATCTTGGATGCCGCAAACCAGGAACATACGCAGGCCACAACTGCCATCACCAGTGAAAATTTGAATACTTCCCACACCAGCAGGCGGCGCACGTCGGCAGCGGTGGCACCGCTTATCTTGCGGATGGCCATCTCTTTGCTGCGGCGGTTCGATTCGTCGCGAACGAAGCCGACGAGGCCCAGCATTGCTATGAGCATGGCGAAGAAGGAACCGATGAGGAGCGTATTGCGTATCTTGCGGCTGTCTTCGTAGGCCGAGCGGATTTCCTCCTGCCATGAAACTATCGGCAGTTGGCGACCGTCTAATGCAGCAGATAGGGCATGGGAGATTCGCATGGAGAGGGAATCGTCCATCTTCTGGTAGGTCTTGAAGATGAGATAAGGCATATATGATTTGCCGTCGCCGAGCACCCCGTGGAAATAGACACTGGGTCGTTCCTGCAAATCGTTATAGATGCCCATACGGACATCTCGGTAGATGCCCGAGATAGTGAAGGGGGGAAACTGTATTTCTCCATCCGGATGGCCGGTGATGAGGAATGTCTTGCCCACCGCTCCATCGCTCCAGTCGGCAAACTCTGCCATGCGCTCGACAAAGGATTCCGAGACAGCTACTTCGGAGGAGTCGCACGGTGCACGGCCTGCCACAAAATCGAAGTCGAGCATCTGAAAGAAACTCTCGGTAGCCTCATAGCCGTCGGCCACATTGAACAGCTCCCGTTCGCCACCTGGCAGGTAGACGTTGTCGCCGCTGGGAGGCACGAAAGGCGGGTTGTAGGCTGCACCCACGGCCTTCACCTCGGGAAAGGTGGAGAGAACCTCCAGCACTCGCTGCTGCGCCTCGTAGCCGTTGTTGAAGATGGCGACGGAATAGGTATTCTGGTAGTCGTAGCCTTGGTCGGCATTTACCATCTTCCGGTATTGCAGCGACAGGACAATAATCAGTGCAATGATAAACACGTTGATGAGGACCTGAATGCCGAGAAGGGCTATCTTCCAGCGTCGGGAGTTCTCGCTGTAGTTACGAAAAGCTACCGAAACAGGAATGCGCAGATAGAGCTTTGCGGGAACAACGATGGAAACAAACAATACCAGAATCAAAACCACTCCGATAGCCATAACGCTCTGCGGGACAAGCAACGTCCAGAACGGCACACCCAACAGGTTCTGTATCACTCCTCGTGAAGCGAAGATGATGGCTGCTGCCAAGGCGAGAGCAAGTAGCAGATGCACCACCGCCTCGCGTGCCAACAAGGCATAGATGTCGGCAGCGGTGGCACCATAGCATTTGCGCACGCCTACCTCCTTGGCACGGTGCACCATGGAGGAGATTACGATGAGGATGTAGTTTAGGAGGCTGATGGTTATCAGCAGAGCAGCCACGATGGAGAGCAGTATCACCATGAAGCGGACCTCGGGCTGCTGGGTGTGGGCTTTGATGAGGGGTGTGAGCGTATACCACAGTTTTGTGCCGTTTTTCTCCAACTCTGCCAATGGCTGGTGGGACTGCTGCATCTTGTGGATGGCGGGGGCAAGCGTGGTGGGGTCGACGTTCGATTGCAGTTTCACGAAGCCTATGTAGCGGTCGTTGCCCACCCAGTTTTCGGTACTGCTTTTTGCGTAGCTCTCCAGGGACATGATGAGGTCGAAATCGATGGAGCCGTTCTTGGGGAAGTCTTCGAAGACACCCTGGATGGTCATTTTCAGTTCGGGTTGGTCCTCGTTGAAAATGGTCTTGCCAATGCACTGCTCCACGCCGCCCATCTTCTCGGCAAAGGTGCGCGACACCATCAGACCCAATGGCTTTGCCAATATCTCGGTGGGGTTGCCGGAGAGGATGGGGCGGTCGAAGACTTTGAAGAAGCAGGTATCGGCCAACGCAAAGCTCTCTGCAGTAACGATGTTATGCTCCTCGTCGACGAAGTTGAGGTTGCTGAAATAGAAGGTGGTGCGGGTGGCCTCTTCCACGCCGGGTACGTCGGTCTTGAATCCGGGGGCTACCGCTCCGCTGACTTGTGGGAATTCATGCTTCTCGCCCTGTTGGTCGACGCCTGCCATAATAGTGTAGATGCGGTCCACGTCGCGATAGAAGCTGTCGTAGGAGAGTTCGAAGCACACCTTTGCGATAAGCACTATGCCTACAGCCAGGCCTACCCCAAGGGAGAGTACCTTTAGGAGTAAATCGCTTTTTCTGTTCATCATGTGACAGATTACAGTTCGTTCTTCAAGTCGTTGACTATCTGGCCGTCGAAGAGGTCGATGGTGCGCTGGGCGATGGCGGCGTCCTTGGGGCTGTGGGTGACCATAACGATGGTGGTGCCTTCGGCGTTGAGTTCGGTGAGGAGGCTCATCACCTCGCGGCCGTTCTTGCTGTCGAGGTTGCCGGTGGGCTCGTCGGCGAGGATGAGCTTGGGACGGCACACACAGGCGCGGGCGATGGCCACGCGCTGCTGCTGGCCGCCGCTGAGCTGCTGGGGGAAGTGCTGGGCGCGGTGGCTGATGTTCATACGTTTGAGCATAGCGGTGACGCGCTCTTTGCGCTCGCGGGCACCCATATTGAGGTATTTGAGTGGCAGTTCGACGTTCTCGTAGACGTTCAGCTCGTCGATGAGGTTGAAACTCTGGAAAATGAAGCCGATGTTGCCCTTGCGGAAGCGGGTGCGGTCGCGCTCCTTGAGGTTGCCCACCTCGGTGTCGCCAAACCAGTAGCGGCCCGCGGTGGGGTTGTCGAGGAGGCCCAGGATGTTGAGCAGCGTCGACTTGCCGCAGCCCGAAGGTCCCATAATGGCGACAAACTCGCCGTCTTTGATTTCAAAACTTACGCCGTTGAGCGCGATGGTTTCAATCTCTTCCGTGCGGAAGATTTTCTGAAGGTTTTCTACTTTGAGCATAATTGTTAAAGTTAAAGTATAAGGTATAAACTAAAAACTAAAAAGATGGACGGGGTAGTGAATGGAGAGTTGAGAATTGAGAATGGAGAATTATCCGGACACGAAATTCAATTCTCAACTCTTAATTCTCAATTCTCAATTTAAGGATGGAGGCGGGGTTTGCAGCCACGGTGCGGTGGGCTTGGAAGGTGACCGACACGAGGGCCACAAGAAGTGTGGCGATGCCTGCCAGTGCAAATATCCACCAGTAGAGGGGTATGCGGTAGCTGAAGGTTTCGAGGTAGAAATGATTCACCACCCAGTAGGCAATGGGCGTGGCGATGACAAATGCCACCAGCACCAGCTTCATGAAGGAGCCCGTCAGTGCGCGCTGCAACTTTCGCTGCTCGGCTCCGTACACGCGGCGCACGGCCACGGCTTGCTGTTCTTGTTGCATGTAGTAGGTGCTCATAGCCACCAGACCAAGGGCACTGACCAGCAGAATGAGCAGTGTAAAGAGTGCCACAAGGCGGCTGAGGCGGGTTTGAGGGGCGAAGAACTCGGCTATCTCGTCGTCGAGGTAGACGGCGTCGAAGATGTCGTTGGGGTATAGTTCGGCGACGATGGCTTTGACTCGGTCGTAGGCCTCGCGGTCGTTGCCGGTGTTCTCTACGAGGATGGTCCAAGGAGAGCTTTGCGCGGTGTATTCACCGTAGTTGTAGATGAGTGCTTCCTTGTTGTCGGACAGTATGTCGTAGAATTTGAAGTCTTTGTAGACACCGCCTATTTCCATCGGACCGAATTCAAACTGAAGGGTTTCAGAGTCGAGAGTGAGTCCGAATTTATTGATGGCGAATTCGTTGAGCCAATAGTGGCGGGGGTTGTGATTGTCGCGGATGGGTTGGAGGCCCAGCATGTTGAAGTAGTTGCTGTCGCCCTTGATGATTTGGAAGGAGGCTACCTGGCCGTCAGCGGTGTTCATAGTGTTGTTGTTGGTGCCGCGGAAGGGGGTGCCCTCGCCGAAGGCCACGTCCTTGATGGAGGGTTCCTGCAAAAGGCGTTGGCGCAGGGGTTGTAGGTCGGCGGCACGGCCATAGTGGTTGTCGAAACGTAGGATATGGTGGGTGTTGTAGCCAAGGGGGGCACCCACGATGTGGCGCACTTGCAGTAGCATGGTGAGGGCGGTGACAAGCATGACGACGGCCACGATGTTTTGCAGTACGATGAATATTTTGCTGTAGACCTGCTTGGTGCGCAGGCGGAGGCTGCCTCGGACCACCTCGATGGGTTGCGCCCGCTGGATGAGGAGGGCGGGGACGATGCCTGCCACGAGGCCGGTGAGCAGCACGAAGACGGCGGCCAGCAAGATGCGCGGCAGGGTGATGCTCTGGAAGATGGAGAATGGATAGTCGAGCATGCGGCTGGCGGCTGGCGATAGGACTTCGGCCAGCAGCACGGCCAGGAGCATGGCCACGGCACACATGAGGGTGCTTTCGGCTATCATCTGGAGTGACACACGCCAGCGTCCGGCTCCCAGCAGGCGACGGGTGGCCATCTCTCTGGCACGGCGGCCGCAGAGGGCGGTGGTGAGGTTGACATAGTTGAGCAGCGCGAAGGCCAGCAGCACCAGACACATGGCGGTGGCCAGCCCCACGAAGGTGCGGCTGCCGGTGTTGATACTCGGGGTGTGGTTGCTGTTGTAGTTGTCGAGGAAGTAGATGTCGAGCAGGGGGATGAGGTTGACCTCATGCTGCATGCCGTTTTTGTACGTCCAGTTGATTTCTTTCATGAAGCTGAGCAGGTCGTCCTGCTTGGGGGCGAGGTCGGCACCCGGGCGAGTCATGACGAAGGTGAGACAGAAGCCGCTATTGCTCATCCGCTCGTTGTTAGCACTGTTGTAGTGGACGCAGTTTTCGCCGCGGACGATGACGTCGGGCTGCTTGAGGGTGCTGTTGCCGAAGTCGTCGAAGACGGCGGCAACGGTCAGCTCTGTGAGGTCGCCCTCGTTGCCGTAACGGAGGGTTTTGCCCACGGGACTCTCGCCGGGGAAATGGGCGTTGGCAAACTGGCGGCTGATGGCGCAGCGGTGGTCTGAGGCTTTCCATTCGGCCGCGCTGCCCTCGACCAAGGGAAAGGAGAAGATGTCGAAAAAGTCGATGTCGGCGTAGGCCATATTGGTGTTTATGGCCTGCTCGCTTGTGCCTATATAGAAGGGAGACTTTTCGAAGTAGGCCCAACAGGTGGCGGCCTCTATCTCGGGGTAGCGGTTTTTGAGGTGGTTATGGAGCCAGTAGCCGGAGACCAGGTTCTCGTCGTTGCCCACGAGGTAGATGCGGTCGGCGTTCCGCTGGAAGCGGTCGGTGCTGCGCTGCCGCTGCACATAGACAGCCAGCAACAGCACGAAGGCCATAGAGAGGGTGAGGCCAACCAGATTGATGGCAGCATAGAGCTTGTTGCGCGAGAGGAATTTAAAGTAACTGTTCATATTGTAATACTGAGTTCTATATTCTGAATTCTGAGTGGGGCGGTGTTTTTCAGTTAATATTTTTTGCGGCCCCACTCACCCTTTTAGTTTTTAGTTTTTACCTTTTAGTTTCTATTATCAGCACGTCGTTGTCGCCGTAGTGGTCGTAGCTGCCGGTGAGGACTTTCTCGCCGGGGCGGAGGCCTTCGAGGACTTCGTAGTACTGCGGGTTCTGGCGGCCGATGCTGATGGTGCGCTTCTCGGCGCGGTGGGGGTCGGTGAGGACGTAGATCCACTTGCCACCGGTGTGCTGGTAGAAGCTGCCGCGGGGGATGAGGACGGCCTCTTCGCTCTGGCCCAGCTGCAGGTTGAGGTAGTAGGTCTGGCCGGCGCGGATGTTGTCGGGGATGGTGTCGCCGAAGAGGAAGTCGGCCTTGAACTTGCCGTCGCGCACGTCGGGATAGACCTTGCGGAGCCGTGCGCCATAGTGCTGCTCCTGACGGTCGAAGGTGGCGCGGAGACCTGCGGTGACGCGGTCGATGTAGTGCTCGTCGATCTGGGCTTGAATCTTGTAGCTGTCGAGGTTGTTGATTTGTCCGATGGCGGCACCTGGGACGATGTTCTGTCCCAGCACGGCGTCGAGGAGGCCTATCTGTCCGTCGATGGGGGCTTTGACGCTGAGGTTCTCCTTGCGGCGGCGTATCATGGCCATGTTGAGGCGCATATTGCTCAGGTTGTCGCGCAGCTGTTGCAGTTCATCGCTGCGGTAGAGACTGTCCTGCCGCTCGCGCTCGCTGACCACCTCCAGTTTGTCGCAGGCCAGCTGATAGTCCTCCTTGGCCTTGAGGTATTCCTCGCGGGCGATGAGGTGCTCGTCCCAGAGCTGCTGGCTGCTCTCATAGGCGCGCCTGGCACGGCGCACTTCCACCTGCAGTGACAGGCGTTCTTGGCGCACGGAGAGTTTCTGCTGCTGCATACTGATGAGGGTGTTGCGTAGGATGTTCTCTTTCTCGGCCAGCTCGGCTTCGGCGTTGAGGATTTGCAGGTCGAGGTTTTCGTTGCTCAGTATCAGTATAACGTCGCCAGCGCGGACTTTAGTGCCTTCCTCGGCCACTATTTGCTGCACGATGCCGCCCTCGGTGGGGCTGATCTGGACGGAGGTCATGGGCATGACGGTGCCGTTGACGCGGATGTAGTCGTCGAAGTTGGCGCGCACGACGGTGCTGACGGTGAGGGTGTCGCCGCTGATGCGCTGGGTGCTGCTGTGGGGCCGCACGATGAGGAAAAGGATGAAGGCTGCCAGCAGTGCTGCTCCCCAGTAGGGGAGGACTTTGCGGGTGAAGGCCTTGCGGAGGCCTTTTTTCTTGGGGATGGTGATGTCCATTTTTTATTAGTTAGATAGGTTGTTAGATTGTTTTTTAGTATTGGCCGGTGCGATAGTAGTTGAGTTGGTGCTGTTTTAGTTGCAGCTGGAGCTGGGCATTGATGCTCTCGGCTTCGGCACCCAGGAAGGACTGCGAGGCGGTCTGGTATTCGATGGAACTGATAAGACCCAGTTCGTACTGTCGCTGACTGAGGGCGTAGGCCTGTCGCTTGACTTCTGCCAACTTTTGAGCCTGTATATAGTTGGCGCGTGCGGTGGCCACTTCGTCGGCGGCACGCAGCAAGGCGTTGTCGCGCTCGCGTTCGGCCTGCTCCAAGCGGGCCTGAGCACGGGTGCGCTCGTTCTTGCTTTTCTTTAAGGCCAAACTGCGTTGACCTTTGCTGTAGAGGGGGATGTCGAGGGTGAGCTGCACATATTCGCCCCCGTTGCCCCGCCATTGCTCTTGGAAGCTGGGCGGGGTGTAGCCCACCAGGCCAGGGTAGGTATAGTAGGTGGTGGACCAGCCGGCATGGAATGCCAGGGTGGGCGACCAGGCCGCACGGGCCCCTCTGACCTGCAGCTCGGCCTGCCGCAGGTTTGCGCGGGCAATCTGGACGGCGGGGAGCCTATCTGAGTTGAGAGTTGAGAGTTGAGAGTTGAGAGGGGCAGCGGGCCTATCTGAGTTGAGAGTTGAGAGTTGAGAATTGAGAGGGGCGGCGGGCCTATCTGAGTTGAGAGTTGAGAGTTGAGAATTGAGAGGGGCGGCGGGCCTATCTGAATTGAGAGTTGAGAGTTGAGAATTGAGAGCGGCGGCGGGCTCCAGCTCCTCGGGCTGGTCGGCGATGAGGAGGGGGCGGTCGGCGGGCCAGCACATGGTTTCTTTGAGGGTGAGGAGTGCCTGGCTGCGCTGCCCTTGGGCCTGCACCAGTTGGTACTGGCGTTGGGCCTGCTCCGACTCCATCTGCACCACGTCGGCGTGGCCTTTGCGGCCCAGCTCCTCTTCGCGCCGGGCCTTGAGGAGGAGGCTGTCGGCAGTGGCGGTCTGTAGTCTCAACACCTCCACAAGTCGGTTGTAATACACCACGTGGTAGTAGGCTTCCATGACCGATAGCCGCACCTTGTCGGCACTCTGGTGCTCCATGCTGAGGCCCATCTGCTGTTGTACGCGGGTGAGGCGCACGCGGTTGATGGCTTGGAAGCCGTTGAAAAGGGTGATGCTGCCCGAGAGGGAATAGCCGTTGTGGAAGGTGGTGAAGTCGGTGTAGGTGTTGGTCTCGGGGTCGAGGTTGCGGCCATATTGATTGTAGGCGTAGCTTTGGGCCCCAATGCTGGGGGTGAAGGCTGCCAGGAGTGCCTGCCGGTGGGCGGCGCGCTCGTCGCTGCGGTCGGCGGCAGAGAGACGCATTTCCGTGGAGTGGGCCACGGCATAGTCCATGCAGTCGCGCAAGGTGAGCTGCCCAGATGTCTGTTGGCAGACTTCTGCGGGTGGTGCTGTCCTGTTGTGCTGGGACACTGTGCTATGGCAGCAAGCCAAGGCAGCGAGTAGCAGTATGATTTTTGGCATCGAGTGGGTCATTGTTTACATTATTTACACTACCAAAAAACAAAACAATGGCTATGCCAGAAATCCTACATTGCAGATAAATAGCATGTTATGTTTTAGTCCCAGTGAGGTCGTGTAAATTTTCTTTACAAAAGTGTAAGGCCTAGCCCCCTTTATAAGTAAAAGGTAAAAACTAAAAACTAAAAGAGCCGTTGAGAATGGAGAATGGAGAATGGAGAGTTGAGAATTGGGAATTTTTATAAGTAAAAGGTAAAAACTAAAAACCTAAAGTTTGACATGTCTTTTTTTAGCACCATGACGACCTTGTCAAGACAAAATATAGCTATATTTGAGTCTTCTAGTGGCCTGAAAGGCCAAAACACATCTAGCCTAGGGCATCGCCCTAGGTGATTCAATGAGCCGTGAGTTGCGCCCTGTAAGGGCAAAACAACCCGATATGGAATGGTTCATCACAGCATTAATGAGTGGTTTTGCCCTTACTGGGCGTCATTGTCCTCCCCCGTTTTCTGTAGGCGTTGCCTACAGCTATACCTGTATTTGCCCTTTCAAGGCGATTTAAAGCCTCAGACGGTATGACTATTTTACATGTCAAACTATAGTAAAAACTAAAAGGGCCGTTGAGAATGGAGAATGGAGAATTGAGAATTGAGAATTGGGAATTTTTATAAGTAAAAGGTAAAAACTAAAAACTAAAAAGGATTAGACAGATGCTATGCAAATATACTATCACACAACTAGACAATTATACTTTTTAGTTTTTACTTTATAGTTTTTAAAAGTTTTTACTTTATAGTTTTTAAATTAAAAGAGTAGCGCACTTGACTATGCTACCTCTTTTATCTGAAAGGCACAATAAAAAGGGCGGATTGGCGTTTTTGGCAGAAATAGGGAATTGATATGGTGTCTTTTTCACGAGGGTACACAGGGCTGTTGGTAGAAAGCCGGAGGGCAGACCTCGGCAGGGGGCTGCATGGCAGCGGGTGGCGTAAGATAGCGGTGGTGGCATTGTTGCTGCTTATGCCTTGGACAGCGGCGATGGCTCAGACCGACAAGGTGGAGAAAACCGACAGGGACGAAAAACCGGAAAAGGTAGAAAAAACAGGGCTGCAGGGTCGTGTGGTTGACGCTCTTACGGGAGAGAAGCTGCCGTTTGTTCAGGTGAGTTTTGAGGGTACCAACATAGGCACCTCCAGCGACATGGACGGGCGTTTCTCGCTGTCCAACACCAAGGGCCACACCAAAGTGCAGCTGCGCATGATGGGCTACGAGCCCAAGGAAATAACCCTTGTGCGAGGTGTGGTGAAACGCGGCATGAAGATAGAGATGTCGCCCAAAGTGGAGACACTCAAAGAGGTGGTGGTGACTTCGAAAAGGAGGCGGCGGGAACGCTACAAGCGTCGGCACAATCCGGCCGTGGAGCTTGCCAAAAAGGCCATCGAACACCGCGACAGCAACCGCTTGGTAGGCCAAGAGCGCTACAGCCGCGACGTGTATGAGAAGCTGACGCTGGCCTTGGACGATTTCCACCCCGACTTTACTAAGCACCGGCTTTGGAAACACTTGCCTTTTCTGGAGAAGTATATCGACCAGACTCCTTTCGATGCCACTCCGATTCTGACGGTTTCGATGCGCGAGACCATGATGAAACAGACCTACCGCCGCAAGCCGCGCCAGCACCGCACCTATGTGACGGGCTACCGCATGGAGGGTGTCGACCAGGCCCTGGGGCAGGAAGGCATAGACGAGAGCCTGGCGGCCATGTTCACTCAGTTTGAAATATACGATGCCGACATCGAGCTCATGCTCAACCATTTTGTAGGCCCTCTGTCGCCCACCATGGCCATCACTTTTTACCACTACTACATTACCGACACCGTGGAGGTGGACAGCGTGACCTGTGTGGAGCTGTCGTTTGTGCCCGCCAACAAGGAGAGCTATGGTTTCACCGGGCAGCTGTATATTGCATTGGACAGCACCTACCGTGTGGCGCGCTATTCGATGACGGTGTCGCCGAGGGTGAATCTGAACTTTGTGCGCGACCTCACCATCCAGCAGCATTTTGCCCGTACCGACGACGGCCACTATGTGCCGGACCGGCAGGACATCTTCTGCCGTCTGTATGTCCACAAGAAATTGCAGGAGCTTTATGCCCACCGGGTGACGATATGCAGCGACTACCGGTTCAACGATAGTGCCCAGCCGCTGCCCGACAGCATTTTCGGGCCCGGAGTCTATCATGTGGTGCGGCCCGGTGCCACCAAAATACTCCGCCGTGTGTGGAACAGCCAGCGGCCCATAGAGCTGACCTTTAAGGAAACCATGCTCGACAGCCTGAAGGTGGAACTGGCACGTCTGCCGGCGTTCCAGACGATAAAAAGTGTCAGCGAGGTGGCGCTGACCGGCTATGTGCCAACTACCAAAGAGCGCGAGGAGAGCAAGTTCGACATAGGCCCGGTCTTCAATTTTGTCAGCTACAACAATGAGGAGGGCTGGCGTGTGAGGCTGGGCGGCATGACGACTGCCAAGCTGAATCCGCACCACTTTGCCGAGGGCTATGTGGCTTACGGCTTTGGCGACCGCAGGCCTAAGTTCAACGCTCAGTATCTGTATGCCTTCGACAAAAAGGAAAACCATGCCTACGAGGCTCCCAAAAGCGGCCTGAGGGTGTATGCCAGCTACGAGCTGGAGTCGCCTGGCCAGAGCTTTGGCCGCTATACCCGCGACAACATCATGATGTCGTCCACCGTCTCGCGCAAGTCGCAGTATGTGGGCACCCTGGCCGTGAAGGTGTACAAGGAATGGCGGAACCACTTGAGCTTTAATACCTGGGTGTCGGTGCGACAGTTTGAGCCTGCTGGGTCGCTACTATATGAGCGTGTGGGCAGCGACGGGTCGCTGAGCCGCGTCGAGCACTTTGGCGAGGCGGAGTGGCGACTGGACCTTGGCTTCACTCCCAACCGGGCCTCGGAGAGTTACCGCCCCGGAGGGTCGGGCTTGCTGAATATCGACAAGGATGCCCCAGCACTACACCTTAGCCACCGTGTGGGCTACATGGAAGGCGGGTTCCTCTATCAGCGTACCGACTTCACCGCCGAGAAACGTTTCTGGCTAGGGGCCTTCGGTCACATCGAAACCAAGCTGAAATCCGGCATGGTGTGGAACCGGGTTCCCTATCCCCGACTTTACTTCCCCGATGCCAACAGCAGCATGATGCTCAGCGAGGGTGCTTTCAACTCCATGAAACCTATGGAATTTGTGATGGACCAGTATGTCTCTTTCTTCGCCACCTATCACCTGAAAGGGTGGATCCTGAACCGCATTCCGCTGATCAACCGCTTGCGGCTGCGCGAGGTGGTAGGGTTCAATATACTGTATGGCGGCCTCACCTCCAAGAACAACCCTTCGGCTGCGGACGGCGAAGGCCTCTTTGCCCTACCGGCTGGAGTGGGACAACTGGGTGAGGAGCCTTTTATGGAATATAGTGTCGGCATAGAGAATATCTTCAAGTTCATCAGGGTCGACTATGTGCGACGCCTCACATACGTTGACGACATACCTCCTCATAAACGAGGTATGATACGCATTAATTTCAAATTTACCTTGTAATGATATGAAATGGAATATTACAATAGCCATTTGTCTCCTATTGTCCTTTGGTACTGCCACCAGGGCACAGGACTTCGATGACGACCCCGAGGAGCGTCAGAAGGTTAGCGTGGGGGTCCTTATGGGTATGAATGCCTCGAACATAGCGGTCAGTATGCCCGACAACGAATTTGATGCGCGGGCGGGTCTGGCAGCAGAGCTCTCCCTTTTTACGGAGTATCACATCAACAAAACGTGGGGCATCCGGCTGGTGGTGGCCCCCTCTGTCGAACGAATGAGATGGTCCACCAGCACCGGCTCTTGGTGTACGATTAGCACCGGCACCTTGGATGTTGCACTGCCGCTGGCTTTTCGTATGCCGATGGGGCCTAATTGGTGTTTTGTCGGGTTGGGACCTTATAGTCGGTTTGTGGTGGGGGGAGCCATGAGCGACGGTAGCCAGCTGCCCTATCTGCTGCAGGTGGGGCTGGATACCCTAACGGGAGAACCCCGATATGCCGTGGACAAATTTGGTTCGGGTTTCGCCGCCCTTGTGGGCTATGAGACTGCGCGTGGACTTATGTTGCAGGTCGATGTCAGAATGGGCCTGACCAATATCCTCAACACCGAGACTTATCGGGGTCGAATGTTGCCCTACAAGGTTGTGGCAAGTGTGGGGTGGAGGTTCTGAAAAAGAAGTTGCCTCCTCACGGCAAGGGACACTCGGTCAGCGCGTTGCCCTCTGTGCGTTCGGTTTATCCTATACTATTTTTAAATCCAAATGTTTATCTCATGAAAAGACTGTTATTGTACGCTTTATTGATTCCATTACTGGTGAGATGCGAGGTAGAGACACCCAAAGGGGTGGAGGTAGAGGTGATGAACCCCATCACGCCGGTGAAGCAACAGGGAGGGAGCCAGCTGTGCTGGGCCTACTCCATGTTGGCAGCCATTGAAACAGAGCAGTTCCGAGAGGGCGACTCGATAGACCTGCCCATTGAACCCGTGGTTGAGGCATTGGCCCGTACGCACAATGCCCCACCATCTGGGCGCGCTATGGGGCCCACGTTCCTTAACCTAGCCAGAGAGCAAGGTATCTATAGCGAGGTTTGCAACCCCGACGACTATATTGCCCTCTGTACCACCCGCAAGTGTCCTTACGGCGAATGGGTGGTGCTGGAATTGCCCGACAACTGGGAAGGCAACAAATTCCTCAATCTAAAGCCAGATTCGTTGTTGAGCGTGGTCCAGAACGCGGTGCGGAGCCACCGAGGCATCTGTTGGGAGGGTGATGTCAGCGAGAGGGGTTTTTCGTTTGAGAAAGGAGTTGCCAAAATGCGGTTCCCCAATGGCCGCACCTCCGACGACCATTGTATGGCCATTGTGGGTATAGTCCATGACGAGACGCACCGCCCGTACTTTGTCATGAAAAACTCCTGGGGGCCTTACAACCCTTACGGTGGGCTGATGCTGATGTCGTTCGACTACTTCAAGAAAAAGACCGTGGCTGTGGTTCTGCCCAAAGAAGTTGTCCAATAGGCAGCCCGCAGAGGTGTCCTAACACTATTTTGTGACGGGCTTGCCGGCCTGCCGCCAAGCCACGATGCCTCCGCTGAGGTTGTAGACGGTGCACCCTTTGGCAGCCAGCTGATTGGCGGCGTTGAGGCTGCGAACACCCTTGGCGCAGTATACGGCAATGGCACCCTTCACCCCTTTAGACTGTTCGGCGAAGTTGGGGTTCTTGACATCGATGTTTTCGGCCCCTTGGAGATGCCCGTCGGCATACTCGCCAGGGGTGCGCACGTCGATGAGTCGGACGTTCTTTCGGGCAATTACTTTGGCAAATTCCTCAACACTTATGGTCGTCACCGAGCCTTGTGCGGGCTGCTCTTCTACAATTCTTGTGCTGCCGCATCCGACAGCCAAAATGGCGACAAAGGCCATGATTAAAAGACGTTTCATAAACAGTTGCAATTATCAGTTTTCTCTCAGAGGTGGCAGCTTGCGTTACTTTTGAGCCACGTCTTCAGGTTTTGCAAAAATACCACTTTATTTTGAATTACGAAGATAATTTCTTTCAGAAGAAAGTAGAAAAGCATGCGCCTTACTGAAGATATATGGTTCAAAAGTTGGACAGGTTAGGCGGATTGGTGCTTGCAGGCTATGTATAAGCCTCCGACCACATCACCTGCTTGTCACTAGTCTGATTTCTTATTATAATACTGGTTATCAATACGATGTGCAAATATACCGTTAAAGTGGATATATTGTTCTGTATTTTTCTGTTTTTTGAGTGAGTGAGAAGGGGTATTTTTTGTTTATTTTTGGGCAGCAAGAAAAAATATTGTACTGATAATCAGTAAAAATAAAAAAATATTTTGTCAGTTCAAAAAAAGGTTGTATCTTTGCACCCGATTTCAACGAGAGATGGGGTATTAGCTCAGGTGGCTAGAGCGTTTGACTGGCAGTCAAAAGGTCATCGGTTCGACTCCGATATACTCCACCAAGAAGAGGTTCAAATGAACCTCTTTTTCTTTTTATGAGAGAATTGGATGAGTGGCGGAAGTTCATCAAATTCCAATACCCAAAATAATCTTATTGTTTATCGCACCAGGAATCAGGGAACTTCTATTGTGCAACCAATAAGGCGGAAGAAGGTTATTCTCCCAGAACGTTATACTCTTGTTTTTACGGATTTCAACACGCTCAAAGCGGCAGCAGCGTATGTGAAGAAGCTGACTGGAAAGGAAGTTTAGACGGAAGCAGATATTGAAGCAGCCCTAAACGAACAGGAAGATAAAAAACTGGAGAATGATGACGATGCTTTCTACAACTTCAACAAGTTCAAAGTCTTGGAGGATGACGAATCATGATTCTTAACAACAACCAACGCTTCTTTCTCTATACACTCTGGGTAGTGTCGAAAGCGAAAGTCAAGTACATCATTAGCCGTTTATGACACACCAAGGAGACCCATTGTGGTCTCCTTTTTTGCTTCTTCTTTCGGTGATCCTTTGGTGAAGGCTCGACGATTTCCCGTCTTCCTCCCGTCTTCGATCATTCGTCCTGGGTTCTTCTGTTCCTCGGTTTCTGCTTAGACAAAAACAAGAATAATGCAACTAAAAATCACTCACTTGCATAATTGAACAAAGATTTTCTCCGTCTCGTAAGGCGTTGTTTCTCTTATTCCTATAAAGAACTTTATCCCATCAAAGGCTCAGTATCAAAAAAAAATGCGTATATTTGCACTCGAATTAGACGCGAGTTGTCTAAGCGATGCAAAAAGCATTTGTAAAAGGTCACTCTTGAAATTTGCCCAATTTCAGCTTGATTGAAAACCGTGATACTGATGCCTTTGCTTATTTGGTATGTTAACGCCCTAGTGCGTCAGCATATCCTCAGCATGGGATAAAGTTCAAAGGTTTCATTCAATCAGGTCGGGCAAAACCTCAAGAGTTGAAGCTGGCAACATTGTCTCCATGCTTTTTTATTGAAGTGTAAACGCCAATTCGGGAGACAGAACGGCGACAAAAAGGAATAGCGGATGGACTATATCTCGGAGGCTGAACGACTGAAGCTCTACTACAAAGGGCTGAACGAGGCTGGCAGTAGCAAACACATTGCCACAGTCCATCCCGACCTTGTGTCCGACAAGGAAGAGCCCGACACCGACCCGGCCTTGCTTGAAAACGATGATTTATATCTTCAAATCTTGCTCCCGCTCTACTACAAGCTGGCCTATGTTTACAACAATCGTTTCATCCACGAAGACATTTCGCTCTACAATCCTGCCCCGCAGCGGGTATTGACGGCCAAAGAGATATACGATGCACTTCAGGTCTTTGCGCCATACGCTGTCCCCGAGATTATACGCACTATCGGTTGCTCCTCCGCCACAATGACGCTGTTGCAGCAAGCCTTCGATGCGCAGGACGAAGATGCTTTTGTTCACATCATAGATACGTCGGACTGTGACCTTTTGCTTACAAGCAGCATCTGTGCAGATGTCTGGCCAAAGATTGTTTATTTCACAGACCCGTCCGATGAAGATATAGCCAATAGTCTGGAAGTTGTGGCAAGTCTTTTCATGAACGAGGAACACCCCATCCGATGCTCGTCTAAGGAGTTGAGCGAGGCTGCCGATTCTTTATTCGAGGATGGCGATGAGGATAGGTATATGCGGAAATACGAGCGGTATAATCAAGACTTGTTCGACTATATGTGCCAATTCTACCGCGACAACTATGACCGTTTCAAGCCCAAGGAGCGCAAGCAGATTGAACCCATTATCCTACAAGGTGGCGGCTATATTGACATAGAGTTCTGCTTACCCGACGACTATTTCTCATTCCATAACGAGGCGGGCGACACCAAGGAGTACTTTGGGCTGAGTCCCGAAGTCATCAAGGCGGGAGTCGAGCCGTTTGTGCAGCTGGTGAACCACCTTGCCGAGGCGGGTTATATCGACGCATCCGCTGCAACCAAGCAGCTCTTTGCCTACCGTTTCTCAGGCCGTATGCGTCCCGAGAAGGTTGAGCCCATAGAGTGGCATGGAAAAAACGGCAACTCCTACGAGCTCATCTACTTGGTGCGCAACCTGACGGAGCGAGCTAACTACCGCAAGATGCGGAACTTCTTCACCGGTCCCAAGTGGGTCAAAGACCGCGACAGCAGCTATGCCCGCGGCGCCGACTACCACCTCAAAGCCTACCTCCACCAACTCTACCCCACCATTCACGACCAACTATAAAATTATCTATAATTGTCTATAATCTGAAATTGAAAAGAAAGAAATAGTAATTTTGCAAAATAATGATATACCAATACTAAAATGGGATATGATGTGCAGAAGTCAACAACAACAAACAATGTCATCAATATTCATTAAGCGGATCATTGAGTAGGGCATATTCTGATGTTCATAAATTCAAGTAATCCACGAAATAATTAATCAAAATATTCATCAACAAAAATATATTAATCATGGAAAACAATTGTCAGTTAGACTCCAATGAAAGCAATTTGTTCAACAAAATCATCAATGCTTCATTAAAGTTGCCTTTTGTACGTATCGATAGAACATCTTTTCTTACAAAGGAATTATCAAAATACTATTCAGATGAAGCCCTGCTGAAAAAAGTAATAGAGAAAGGTACATGTGGATTGATAGATAAAAAAATAATAGACCGTATTGCCAAAGGTTGCATCGACTATCATACTACAGTAGTCGTGGGAACATCAGCATTGGCAGGATTGCCTGGAGGTTGGGCATTGGCTGCAGCAATTCCAGGAGATGTTGCTCAATTTTATGGACATGTTCTTGCTCTGACACAAAAGTTGATGTATATATATGGCTGGCCAGACATAACAAATGAGAATGGATTAATCGATGATGAAACATTAACCATACTGACACTTTTCGTCGGGTTAATGATGGGTTCACAGGAAGCAGAAGTTGGCATAAGAGTTGTGCTGGATGCTTTTGCAAAGCAGACCGAGAAACGTCTTGCCAGAGCCGCTATAACTAAAACAGCTGTTTACCAAATCACCAAAAAGGTTGCAAGTTGGATTGGAATAAAACTAACAAGGGATGGCTTTGCAAAAGGCGTTGGAAAGGTTATTCCTCTTATTGGTGCTCCAATATCTGGCACGATTACATATTTCACATTCAATCCAATGGCAAAAAAATTAAAGGCCTACTTGAATGAGCAATGGGATGAAAGAGCGAACCTTTCCTAAGGCGATATGAGAAGTAATCACCAGTCCGCTTGCTATATCAAAAAAAGTGATAAGGTTCTCTTCTACTATTATACGTCATGCCATTTCTGAATTGGAAAATCTCAAGAGTTGTACAAGTAAATATTAATGGCTATGTGGAGGCCATGTATGCTGATTGGACTAAGAAAATAGATAACATGGCCTCCAAACTCTCGGTGTCATTGATTGGCAATGCGACTGTATTACCACGAGGTGTAGAATATACTACTGCACACAGAAAGCATTGCTATGTATAACTGATAGTTATTTCCCATGTCAAAGATGAAGTCACAATGGTGATGCAATACTAAGGAAATGCTTGATAAACACTAATAATATAATGATAATAGGAGAAATAATTACAAACGGAATCAAATCTATTCGCTTTCACAAAGAGGAACGAAAGATGTCTGGTTCTTTGTTTGGCACCTATACTTCTAACTATGTGGCACAGCTGGATTTGCCAGGCGAGGTGGTTTTCGTAATAGACAGCATTGCTGCAAAGATGCATCCCGACTGGGACAAAAAGACTGACAACAGGGCTGACACTCTCGAGCAAGAACTTCGAGGCAAAAAGGTGAAATGCAAGGTGGTGGAGATTATTGACTCACGTCATGTTGAATGTGAGTTGATAGGGCTAATCTGATTTTATCATGATACGCGGGAAAAGACTATTCAAATGTGACAACTGCAAAATGGTATTCGTTGGATTGGACATCGAATACGGTGCAACTGTTTTTTCTCAGCCTGTTTCATGTCCTAAATGCAACTCAAATCACACCCGTCCGCTGTTTTCGAGCAAAAGCTTATACAAGAGAATTTGGGAGGAACATGACAAGAGCCTTCAACCTTAGATATGAGCAAGGAACTGAAAATATTCGCACGACAGGGATATGTCGATGTTGACAATAATATGTTTAGAAAAATTCAATTCTCGAAGGTTATTATACGCCTTGATTGATTCTAATTACCCACATCTTGGCTATCTAAATTAACAATTAATAAACAAGTATGAACTATAATCTTACCATGAAACTGCTGGGTTATTATTCCAGCGAAAATCAGTTTATGAAACCAGAAACACGTTTTCCTGATGAAGTCGTCCAATTAGCAACACTTTTCAAGAAGACGTTTGAAGAGACCTTCACAGAGGATATGCTTTCTACCATTAAGGAGAAACAATTTGTAGAAGACTTTAATGGCAATACAGTTTTCATTCTCCGAGATTGGGATGGAGATTTATATGCATACTACCCTCGAGAAGGTACAGCACGTATTTCAGGTGTTAATTACAGAAAGAACACTATCACCTTTGTTCCCCGTTATATGGGTGCATGGTTCACCCTTGGTTCAAAGATTGAGTTTATTAAACAAGACTCTAATCGTACAAAAACAAATAGTTCAGAGCAGCATGAAGAAGATGATGACTTTAGTTTTATGGATTGGATAAAAGGTATCTTTAGTAAGTGAATTAATAGCATCAATAACACCTGGGAGGCTGTCCGTGTAGGAAATTTTGGTAAGCATCAGATACCCCAGAATGGGACAAAAAGACTGACAAAAGAGCTGCCACACTCGAGCAAGAACTCCGGGGCAAAAAGGTGAAATGCAGGGTGATTGAAATGATCGACTCACGTCACGTTGAATGCGAGTTATTAGAGAACTAATCTAATTATATCATGATACGTGGCATAATGCCATTCGTTTGCGATAACTGCAAAAAGATATTCGTAGGATTGGACATCGAATATCGCGCTTCGACGTTCTCACAGCCTATTTCATGTCCTAAATGCAACTCAAACCACACTCGACCACTCTTTTCTAGCAAAAGCTATACAAGAGAATTTGGGAAGAACAGGACAAAAGCCTTCAACCTTAGATATGAGCAAGGAACTGAAAATATTCGCACGACAGGGATATATCGATGTTGACAAGCATAGGCTGTTTGATACTTGTTACGAACAGGCTGGTATGTTTGTCAATGGTTTGGCAAACGTAAAAGATGGCAGAAGTGGCAAATGGGGCTACATCAACACGAAGGGAGAATATGTGTTGCAGCCACAATATGATAACGCTCATTGTTTCAACAAGGATTACCATGTAGCTCCTGTTGAGTTGGAAGGTAAATGGGGACTAATCGACAGAAATGGGAATTGGGTGTTTGAACCCCGTTTCGAGGGTCTGTATTTTGATATCATATACAGCAGTGCGCATGAAAAGATGCTGCGAGCCGAGAGAAACGGCCTGTTGGGATGTGTTGACCTAGGAGGCAACTGGGTCATCCAACCCCGGTGGGAATGGATGGATACAAGCTATCTCTACGATGGGCTGATTCTCGTACAGGATCCAGAGACAAGTTTATATGGCTTTATTGACCTTACCAACCGCATTGTGCTGGAGCCTCAGTTGAAGGATGAGCCGAAGTATGGCATAGGGCATATTGTGGCGAGCGTGCCAAATGGTGACGATGAGAAATATGGTGTTTTGGACATGACAGGACACTGGATGATAGAGCCCCGATTTGATGACTTGAATGTCTTTAGTGCCAGACACGGCATTGCGACGGCGAGGAAAGATGGACTCTGGGGTGTGATAGACCGCGAGGGGAGGTGGGTGCGCGAACCCAAGTTTGACAGTATCGGTTCGTTTGATAACGGTTTCTGCCTTGCTCCTGCCGAAATTGACAGTCGATATGGATATCTCAATCCGCAGGGGGAATGGGTAATAGAACCACAATACCATTGGGCAGATGACTTCGAAGACCGCTCAGGGCTGGCTGTGGTGTGCACAAGAAACCGCTACGGATGCATTGATAACAAAGGGAGATTTGCCATTGAGCCAAAGTTCGTGCAGCTGCTTTGGGGATTTGAAGAATCGACAGGCCTTTGTCATGTCAGCGGAAATGGAAAAGACTATTATATTGACCGCCACGGCAACAGGGCGGACTATTCTGAGCCAGAGGATATGCCCAATCCAGCATACTACCCCATGATAGGAAGGTTTTGGGGAATAAAAGATGGTGAGGGGAATATTGTGGTTCCACCCACCTTCGACCAGATATATGGTTTTGATGAGCGCGGGTGGGCCTCAGCTAAGATGAAGGGGAAATGCGGGGTGATAGACGAGAGTGGACGATGGATTATTGAACCCCTGTATGACACCTCCCACATCTTGCCATACGAAGAAGGGGAGTTAAGTTTGGTGAGTCGCGACGGCAAGTACGGCTTTATGGACTATGAAGGTGTTGAAGTCATCCCCTGCCAATTCGACTACGCGAAAGAGTTCGAAGAAGAAACAGGGTTGGCTCCAGCGTGGGTTCATGAAAAATGCGGGCTAATAGACCGTGACGGACATTGGAGGGTGCAGCCAATTAATGACGATATAGCGATAGATAGCGGTATTATCAAGGTGGAGAGAGACGGCCTGTGGGGGACAGTGGACATGGATGGGAACATGGTTATCCCATGCCAATTTGACCGCATGAGCGACTACAACGTCGACCTCGACCGCTGGGTGGTAGAAAAGGATTTTCTGCAAGGTTACTGCGATGGGGAAGGGAACATTGTTATCCCAATCCAGTTTGATGAGGCACAGCCATTCCATTCAAAAACACCAGTGGCGGCTGTCCGTGTAGGGGCATTGTGGGGAATGATAGATGATAACGGCAACTGGCTGTGCAAGCCACAGTTTGAGTACATAGACAATTACTTCGACCCCGATGACGGCCCGATACCTGTGGCGAAAGAGGACAAATGCGGATATGTAGACATCTATGGCAACGAAGTCATACCGTTTATTTTCAAATATCTCTATGGCTTTGACCGCAAGGGTGACGAAACCGCCGAATGCACACTGTTAGACGGACGAGAGGTAATTATTGACCGCACGGGTAACATTCTAAAATATTTGGACAATGACAATACGTGAGATACTGAGCTGCTGCTCATTTGACGAAATAATGCTGTGGATAGGACGTATTGACCCAAGACAGCTGAAGATGCGCCCCTTTTATCGCGAGGCGCGGGATGTGCTGTTGCATACCCATTCGAAGAACAGCTATGGAGAGATAGATGTCACCAAGAACCATTGGGGTGATGGCCCTTGGGTGATGATGTGTGAGGGCAACCCGTGGGAGAGTCTAATCGATAGCGAACTGGTGCTGGAAGAGGGCGTGAAATGCACCGATGCCCAACTGGCAGCACAATGCCTGTGGCATCTGACCTTCTACTACTTTGTGCCAGAGGAGAAGGATCGTGTCTTTGCTGAGGACGAAAGCCAGATTATGACACGTAGGCAACGGGTGAGAATGCTGATAAACGAAATCGAAAGTGCGTGTCCTGCCGACATGCAGAATAGGATGAACTATCTGTTCCATACCCGCCGTATCAATGTGCAGAAGTACCGCAGTCGCGCATACAATGCGGACGGACGGATGCCATATCTGATTGAAACGATGACATGCCATTTGAGAATGCCGCTCAACGACATGAAACAGATAGCGTTCGTTTTGTCGGCAGATCCTAAACAGCCACTCACCGACAAAGAGCGACAGATGTTCGACAGTCTGGCGGCCGGACTGCTTACGACACAGACCCTGATGATAAAAACGACAGGTGTGAAAGAAGGGCTTGGCGAGGAGGTGGAGTTGATGGTGATAAAAAGCAAGCCTGGGAAAAACGTCCGCTATCAAAGTAAAAAATCGCACAATGATATACAAGATAACCGTTAAAACCAGCAAGAACAGCAACGGCATCCGCATTGAACGCGGCATGAGCGTGGAGGTGGTGACCAACAACATCACCAACCCTGTTACCACTAATGGTGGTCAAGCCGTGGTCGATGCCTTTATGCGTATTTACGGCATCGACATCCGCAAGGGCGGCGCGTTGAATATGGTTTATTTGGACGTTCAAAGAATAGGATAAAAGAATATGGAGCAACTTATTTTTCAATTATCAGACGACCCCAATCTCGAACGCTTAGAGGCATGGGAATTGGAGCGGTACTTTCATGCCAACAATCCATTTTGGGTTGAGGAAGGCGAACCATTAGAATTAGAAAACTTCACTCGGGAGGAAGCCATCAACATCCTTAAAACAGAGTTAGGCAAGGGCTATTCCATCGATGGCGACACCGTTGCCGCTACCGACCCCAGGCAATACATCCCCACCATTGTGAAACACCTTCAGGATGTTGCCTCTTCAGGTTTGACATCGGACTACCCTTTGGGGTGGTGGAAGAAAGAAGTATGTCAGTATAGAGGCATTCTCATACTTTTCAACGAGGAGATGATGACCCTGAACGAGTTTATGCTCTATGCTGTCAGCCTCCACAATGACGAAGTAAACACCTTTCATATTGGTTCCATCTTCGAGTATTGTTGATAACCTTCGAACAGAAACAGCACAGCGGAAGACGCAAAAACGCGGAACTTTTTCTATAATTGTCTACATTATCAGAACGACAGCGAAATAGGGTGTATCTTTGCAAACAAAATAAGCAGATATGATATATCTCAAATCATTCAATTTGCCAAAAGATACATGGGTTGACGAGTATTTTTCACCCACCCCTTATGCCCCCAAAGACCTTTCTGATGTATATGATAAGCTAATTGCTGAGTTTGACAGTAGAACCATTCATCGGAGTTGGTACCCATGGAAGACTTTCTATAACAGGGGTTTCTGTCATATCGAGTTTTCGGACATCACCATCTTCTATGGGAACAACGCATCGGGCAAGACCACGTTACTCAATGTCATAGCCGAAAAACTGGGTCTGCAACGCACGTCTCTTTTCAACACCAGCGATTTCTTCACCCACTATTGCGAGGGCAACGGAGGATTTGAGCTCTCTGACAACCACAAATCTCCCAAAGCAATTGGCAGAGGTAAGATAATTGTCAGCGACGATGTTTTCAAACGAATACATCAGGTACGCGACTATAACCAGCAGAAAAACGAAGAAATAGAGAATGCGTCCAACGAATTCTGGGCAATAGAACACGTCCCGAAATCGCTTACGGTTTCAAAGTTCATCAAAAGAACTATTGACTACCGGAGGCGAACGGAAATGTCCAACGGAGAGACTGGCTTCCAATATTTTATCGAAAACATTCCTGACGAGGCATTGGTGCTGCTGGACGAGCCGGAGAATAGTCTGTCGGCAGAATGGCAGATGTCTCTTGCACACGAACTATACATCATGGCCACACGCAGAGATTGTCAACTCGTCATAGCCTCACATTCGCCATTCATACTATCAATGCCCGGCACGATGATATACAACCTCGATTCTACTCCAGTGCAGACTGCCAAGTGGTATGAGCTGGACAATATGCGAGCCTACTACAATCTATTCAATATGCACCGTTCTTCATTTGAAACCAGCAAATAATACTACTAATATCATGGAAAATACTGTTGATTGGAACAAATATGCTAATTCCTCACTCGATGAGAAAACTCAAATGCTGAAAGTGGAGGCAGAGAACGGTGATGCTATTTGCCAGCTGGGGTATGGGTGTATGTTGAAGAAGGATTCCCCCACAGAAGCCAGAAGATGGTTTGAATTGTCAGTTAACCAGGGTCTGGACTTGGCCAAACACGCACTTGCCCTTGTGATGACATCCAAGGATCGTCCACAACCACTTCTGCTATTCAAGGAGATTGCAGAAAAGGGTTGCGTCAGTTCAATGTTCGCGCTTGGTATGGAATACGAGATATATTCCGAAGAGGGGCGAATTCCCAACTACCAAAGGGCAATGGAGTGTTTTCTTAATGTCATTTCCTGCCAAGATAACATTGATTGGTTGAAAAGTCAACTGGGGCCATTGTTTGAAAGCGAGATTTCCGATATGCTGTATCTTGACAAGGAGTGCTTGGTCGGTGCGGCAGAATATAGGATTGCCATGATGTATCTGGACGGAAACGGCGTGGAGAAAAAAACGAAAACCGCTCTAGACTGGCTGAAGAAATCATCCGAGCATGAGTGCTGGTATGGACAATACACCCTGGGCTATATTCTGGCAAAAGGGGCATACGGTATTGAGTGCGACAAAGAGAAAGCCAAGCAATTGCTTGAACCATTGCTTGACAATCAGGATAAACACGAGTCTGAGAAGATTCGCTATGCATTAAGCCTATGCGAATAGTAATAAAACCAGTATCTATTTGACGATGAAAAACACAATTGATTGGGAATTATACGATAATACCCCATATAAGTATGACAAAATCAAGATGCTGAAGGCTTGGGCGGAAGCAGGTGATGCAACTGCTCAATACAAACTTGGCACCCATTATTTTTTTGGCATCAACAATTTTACCGAATCATTTCGTTGGCATCAACTTGCTGCTGAACAAGGTAACGTGGGCGGTATGTTTTATATGGGTGTTTACGCCTATCACAACGAGAACTATACGGCAGCTCTCCATTGGTATAGCCTTGCCGCAGAACAAGGTGACGAGTTTTCCCAAAACAATATAGGCAATATGTATAGAATGGGCAAGGGGGTGCCTGTGGACTACAGCGAGGCTATGCGTTATTTCAGGATGGCAGCAGAAAAAAATTACGCTTTGGCGCAGTTCAACATTGGAATAATGTATTATTGGGGCTACGGTGTGGATGTTGATCACATCGAGTCTCGTAAATGGTTTCTTCTTGCCGCAAAGCACGAATCAGAGCAAGGCGTTGTGGACGCTCAAACAAAACTTGGCGAAATGTGTTATGATGATGGAGATTATGTTGGAGCAAGACGCTGGTTTCAGTTAGCCGCAGAGCAGGGACACATCTACGCAATATCACGTTATGGCCAGATGCTTTTGTGTGGATATGGGGGATATGAGGATGAAAAGAAGGCCACATTTTTACTGACAGAAGCAGCTTCTTGTGGCGATTCTAAAGCACAACTATTAATGGGGGTGATATATGAGACTGGTACATGTGGAAAGGCAAGAAACATTCGTCTGTCAAAAAAATGGTATAAATTGGCAGCGAAAAATGGTTATGAGAGAGCAAACAAGCCACTTAAAAAATACCAAGCCACACGTCATAGACGTAAGGACCATCATAAAAGAAGAACACATCGATGAAACAGCCTGCCATCATCTGGCAGAAGCGACTATACCGAAAAAGAGCAGCACCAGTTAATCTGATGCTGCTCTTCTTACTAAGGTTGCATGTAATCAGGGAATTGTTTCGATGGATTCATAGTGATGTTTTTATTTCGCACATACTGTTTTTCGGCATCTTTATAATCTTGATACTCTTGACTGTCTTGTTCAACCCATTGAAGGTTGTCTCGTTTGTAGTTAAGGCGGTCATGGTCTTTGTGTAATATGGCCGGATTTTTGAGCGCGCTCCTATCCCCGGCAACAAAGCCTGCTGCACCAGCCACTACGTCATCAACAGCGATTCTTCTGTTGTCGTTGTCATCAAAGTATGGTCGTACAGTAACAATAAGATCCATATCGAGTGGAACTTTTGTTTTAAAGGACAGAAACGAAAAAAGCCGCTGAAAAGCGGCTTATATCTCTACAAGAAAGTAAATCGAGGTTGAATTAAAGGCTATGCGTTACGCATCGCCGCCCATTTTTCGGGAATCCTTATGCGGTAGCCGTTGGCTTGCACAATCTCATCAGGCATCATGGCTTGTTTGAAGAGTCGCTCATAACGTTCCATACGCATAATACCGTGGCTAATATTCAGTAGGGCATTTGAATGTTGGAACGGCGGGAAACAGTTAATGACCATTACACCAAAAGCTTCAGATAATTCCACGGCGGGCTTCATATCACTGTCAGCAGAAACGACAATGGCAATATCACATTTTTTCTCAAATGCGTCACGGACAATCTGTGTAGCAATACGTACATCACTCTCTTTCTCTTCATAGGTGGTTATCTTGTATCCACAGTTCTTGCATGTCAGCGACTTTTGTAGATACTTACCCAAAAACAAATGGAATTTTGGATTTTCCTCGTTAGCCTTGAACAACAGGGATTGACGTTCAGCCTTGTCCTCGTTGCTGATGGGCTTCGCAGAGAAATATTTGACGGCAACCAGTTCCTGATGGGGTTTCATAAAGGATTCAAACAGACGCACGAAGTCAATCCAATAGTAACGTTTCCAACGAGGATTGCGTTTCAATCCGTAGTAGAAATTGAAGCCGTCGACGTAGACTATAACATTTTGTTTTACCATATTCAAAAAAATAAGCCAACGTTGCCGCTGGCTGGGTCTCTTTCGGCGAACCTACTTGAGGGGGATACGGTTGCAAATATACAACAAAAAATTGAAATATGGACATTAAAGTTCATAAAAAAACACATTATTCTGATAATTAATGTGATAAAAATGATTATTTAGATGGTGTTGATTATAATAATGGTGCCAAAAATGAAGATGATGATGCTGGTTTTGCCAAAAATGAGATGCTGATTATAGTTAAAACTGTCATGAGCTTTCTATTTGGTGGATGTTTTGTCTTTATTGTCGTGGGATATCATTCCCCAATGGCCTCCCTTGTCTGGACCAAGGGGGGCGGATAATACCTTGCTTCTTTAGGTTTCTGATATTATAGGGGACTTCTATTAATAACTTTTGAACACGAATTGCACGAATCTAACGTTTTCGTTAAGCCGAACGCAGAGGGCAAATCACGAAGTGTTTGCACTATGCTGAGGCGAGAAAACGACTGTTGAAAACTAACGAATTATTATTCGAGCTATTTGTGTTATTCGTGTTCGTCAGAAATGAATAATTAGTGGTTGCCATTTGTGTATTGTTCCCACCAATCACTTGAAATCCAATTGTATTGGAAGTCTAGTGATAGGTCGTCAGGCTAGAGACTCTATCCTGAAAAACGAGTGTCGCAAGACCTAGGGGCTCCCTTCCATTTCATGAGTCGTTTTCTCGCCTCAGCATACAAGCAAGCTTGTCTGCGTTCGGCTTAACGAAAACGTTAGAATGCTCCCGGCCGATGCCCGAAGAAGGACAAACTATTCAATAGACAACACCTCGGTAGCGATGTACTCGCTGTTGCCGCGCCATGGCAGGGTGCCCATATAGCGTTTCCAGCGCAACTCGATATGTTTGCCCGAGGCACGCATCAACTTGTCGGCCACAGCCTTATCGGTTACGGAGAACTTCAGCTCGTTGGAATGCAGCCCTTCGGTACTTTTCCCAACAGATTTGAAACCGGACTGGATAATCTTCCCTTCGTAAGTTTTGAATACGATACCTTCCTGCTGAAAATAGTTCAAGTCGCCAGCATTGACCCCGCTACTATAGACGAAAAAGAAACGGAAAAAGATAAACGCAGCAAGCGCTAAAACCACTATGGTTGAAACAATTGTGACGATTTTAGTTTTTTTGGAGATTTGCATATCTTTCTTCTTTTTTGTGGGTGCAAAAATACGATTTTATTTCCAAATAGGAATAAAAAAGCCGCAGAAGAATGGAGAATTGAGAATTGGGAATTGAGAATTGGCTTCCGCATCCGGATAATTCTCTATTCTCAACTCCAGCTCTCAACTTTAAACTCTCAACTCTCAACTGCCCCGCCTACCCTTTTAGTTTTTAGTTTTTACTTTTTAGTTTTTTAGAACTGGAAGTAGATGAAGGGCTGCAGGTCGGCAGTGATGAACTGGTAGACGAAGAAGACACCCAAAACCACCACGATAAGCATAAGCCACAGGGGCATCTGCGCAAACCATATGCGGTAACGACGCTTGAAACGCTCCGGCAACCAGTGGATGATCATGCCAATGAGAAAGACGACAAAGACTGGGGCGTAGTTGTCGAGGATGGCAGGCACCTGCTGCCAGTTCCACTGTCCGCCGATGCGTTCCACCATCTGGGTGGCGGTACGCCAGGCCACCTCATTGGCCTCGGCAGGGTCGAGGTTGGAGCCGCTGCGGAAGAAGAGACGGGTGAAACTGATGAAGATGAACGTGAAGAAAGTGTTCCACACCATCACCACGCCGTCCTTGAACTTAGAGCCTTTGTAATGCTTGCCGCCGAAGGCAGGCACAAGGTTCAGCAGGATGATGACCGAGGCCACTATCATGAAGGCGAAATGGAACATGCTAAGCACCGGCACGGGATAATAGTGGTAGGCACATTTGACAAGCAGATAGACCGCAGCGATGCCGAAGATGCGTGCCCAGGGCCCCCATTTCTTCCAGGTTTTATACACCAGGATGCCCAAGCCATTGAGGGCACCCCATGTGATGAAGTTGAAAGAGGCCCCGTGCCAGAGACCGCCGAGGAGCATGGTGTCGAAGTTGTTGAGGTTGGTGGTCATGTCCTTGCGGTGACGTGGGAATAACCAGTATACAAGAGTCAGCAGCAACACGAAGGCTATGGCTGAAAGCGTCAGATACACGTTCTTGGCCATCAAGGCCACCACAACCAACATAACAATGGGAATGAGGAAGGTACCGAGCGTGCCGTTGCGGTTGCCACCCAGGGGGATGTACAAATAATCTTTGAGCCAGTTGCTGAGGGAGATATGCCAACGTTTCCAAAAACCGGCAGGATTGGTGGCCTTGTAGGGCGAGTTGAAGTTCTTGGGCAGGTAAAAACCCATAAGCATGGCAACTCCGATGGCAATGTCGGTATAGCCCGAGAAGTCGGCATAGACCTGCAGCGAGTAGATCAGTAAGGCCGAAAAGTTCTCAAAAGAGGTGTAGAGAAGCGGATTCTCAAACACCCTGTCGACAAAGGAGACAGCCAGATAGTCGCTGAGGATAAGCTTCTTGAACAACCCATTCATAATCCAGAAAACGGCTATGCCAAACTGGCGACGGGTGAGGAAGTAGGGCTTGTAGAGCTGGGGGATGAACTGGTCGGCTCGGATGATGGGACCCGCCACCAACTGCGGGAAGAAGGTGGTGTAGAACCCAAAGTCGAGTATGTTGTCGGCATGGTGCACCTTGCCCTTGTAGACATCGACGATGTAGCTGATGTTCTGGAAAGTAAAGAAACTGATACCTACCGGCAGGATGATGGTGCGTGCGATGGAATAGTGTGTCGAGGCTATGGTGTTGAAAATGTCGGTGAAGAAATAGGCATACTTGAAATAGCACAGCACCCCCAGGTTGACAATCACTCCTATAACCATCAAAGTCTTGCGGCTGCCTTGGGTCGATTGGCCTGTGCGGTTCTGGCGGCTAGCCATATTATCGAAAAGGATGCCCAAGAAGTAGCCCACTATGGTGGAAAAAATAAGCAACAACACATAGTGGCCAGAGGTTTTGTAGTAGAAGAAGAGACTGACCAGGAAGAGGTAGCCGTTGCGAAAGAGGCGGCGGGCCTTGCCGATACGCTGATAGGTAGGAAGGGCTTTCAGCTTTTTTCTGGAGTGCTTCTCCCCTATCGACACGATGAGGGCAAAACCAATAAAGGTCAAAAAGAAGAAGGTCCAGAAATGGATCTGCGTGAACAGCAACGGATGAGAGTCGTCGAAGGCGAGCAATTGGGTCAGATATGTGAGGAGGTCGTTTTTCAACATCTCGACAGAATTATTGAGAATGGAGAATTTTTATAAGTAAAAGGTAAAAACTAAAAACTAAAAGGGCCGTTGAGAATGGAGAATGGAGAATTTTTATAAGTAAAAGGTAAAAACTAAAAACTAAAAGGGCCGTTGAGAATTGAGAGTTGAGAATGGAGAATTGAGAATGGAGAATTATTATTATTGCTTGTGAGTGGTGTGTTTCGACTTGCGACGAAGGCCGCGTGGAAGGGGTCTGCCTTTATAGGTGTTGCTCTGTTCCAATGCCTTCGGGTCTTCTGTCGGGGTAGGATTGGCCTTGGTTTCTTTGATGCCCACTGGCTGCCAGTCCTTCTTCAGCTCTCTGCCCAGCGCCTCGCAGAAAAGGTCGCCCACAAGCTGGTAGCCCGCATGGGTGAAGTGCACCTTGTCTCGTTGCGCAAGGTTGGCGGACTGCCACTTGGACATCGAACCCAGACCACCCATCACCTCAAACTGGTCCCACACGGCTCCACCTACGAGATCGGCCAAGCGGTAACAGACTTCGCGCACCTGCAGACCGTTCTTATTGACAGAATAGCTGCGACGGCCTGTCTTGCGGTAGCTGTCGTTGTTGGTGATGAATATAAAGGCGCAGTGGGGGTTGACGGTGCGGATGGAGTCGCAGAGCCTTAGATAGTTGTTTTTGAAAGCCACCGAATCGAAGTCGCTGCCGTGGGCATCGTTGATGCCGATGCCAAAGATAACCAAATCGGGCCGCAGCAACTTCAGGTCGCTCGTCAGGGCACACTTGAAATAGTCCGGCACCGCAGCGCCATTGACCCCGACAGAGTTGTAGGTGATGCCGTGGTTGCGGCTGCCCAGATAGACTCCTGTGAGCGTGAAACTCTGCCCTTGGGAGCAGGGCAGCACAATGTCGAAAGAGTCGACCTGCTCGCGTAGGTTGAAGACAAAACGGTGGTTGACGCTGTCGATATAGGAAGGGAGGGCGTTGCTATTGCTGTAGCTGATGTTGGGGACAACACCGCTGGGCGAGTAGCCCAACACCACGATGCGCGAAACACCATAGTCGAACTGCTTGTCATTGTTGAGGATCTGTATCCGGGTAGGCACGTCCTGCGCAGTCACCGAAATGCCACAGAGTCCCATAGGATACAGCGGATCCTTGTACACATTGCGGGTGAGAATCACCTTCTCGGCACAGTGGACCTTATAGTCACTGGGGTTGTTGCATTTGGCGGCAGCAGAATAGGGGAAGATGAGACCGCGACCACCCACTGCATTAGGATAGGTCCTCAAAAAGTTGGTGCGGATGCGATGCGGCAGGGTGCCTGCCTGCACATGCGAACCGCCTATATGGACAATGCTGAGGTTGCCCTGACCGGTGGCGAT
Organism: uncultured Bacteroidales bacterium; assembly: GCA_947168515.1. Lineage (GTDB taxonomy): Bacteria > Bacteroidota > Bacteroidia > Bacteroidales > P3 > Colimorpha. The sequence continues at coordinate 15,615 of CAMVMF010000005.1, read as the reverse complement.
GACACGCTGCCACTTCTGAAAGAGGAACTCCATGGGTGCCGCGTTGGTGTCGTAGTGGAGCACATTGGCCTGGCGGTTGATAAAAGGATAGTCCTGCCCCTGCAGGGCTAGTGCCAGCAGCAGGCTGAGGAGGGTCAGCAGTGGCTTTTTACTGAACATCTTGAACCTCCTCGCGCATTTTATACATTTGGTACATATTGTCAAAAGCTTTCGATAGGCGGTCGCCCATGATGTCGACGCCCCGTTGTGAGAAATGGATATAGTCCGCCCCTCCTAGGCCTTGGTCTACCCATGCCGCCATAGAGCCTTCGCCCCCCATGGCGTGATAGATGCTCCAGAATGCCGCCCCGTGGGCGTTGGCCATATGCTGCAAAGACGATACCACCTGGGGCAAGAAAGGATAGGTCTGAAGCTCGCCGTCCTCGCGGGTGCTCATGTCGGAAGGGCCGATGAAGAGGATTCTGGCATTGGGACAACACTGGTGCAGCCGGTCAATCTGGTGACCCATGTTTTCGCAATAGGCATCAATGGATTTCTTACTTTTAAGATAGGGCACGGAGTTGCCACCAAACTGTAAGATGATGAGACCCACATCCATTTGGGCATAGGCCGCTGCCAGCTGGTCGCGGTTGATTTGGGTGAACTGGTGGCCCGAACAGCCCCGCATAGGAATGTTGTCTACGGCCACTCCGGGACCGTTGTCGACCATGATGCCGTATATGTCAGCATTGCCTGTAACGCTAATGCCGACAGAGGTGGTGGCGGTGTCGAGATGCCAGCTGATGGCATGCACCCCCTCTGCCTCCACGCTTGTGTCGCTGACGAAAAGGCCTTTGCGGTCTTTGAAATGCACCGTCAGGGGCCCGGGCCGGTTGTTGAAAATCATCTTAAACTGGGAGAACTGGCGCAACCGGTCGTCGATGCTCCTGTGGCTGCCCGCCGTGATGGTGCTGCTGGCACTTCCCGCGACACGGAAGTCCTGCACCATGGGGCCGTAGTTGCCGTTGGCGCGCACCACCAGGGTGTCGCCAAAAGGCGACTGGCGCACCAGGGCCCCCGTGCCGTAGGTGCTGACCGAGAGACTGGGGATAAGGGTGGCAAAAGGCACCAGCCCCGGCCCACCGCCTCCGAAGCGATTCTGCATATAGGCACGCAGCCGATTGGTCATGCGGTCCATCTCTATCTGTGAGTCGCCATAATGGATGATGCGGATGGTGCGTCCCGTCTGCTGGGTCTGCTCCAGCTGGGCAAAGAGGTCGTCGAAGAAAGTGTCGTCGCCACCCGGGAACCAGAAACGGATGTCGCTGCTGTCTATCTGACGGCGGTAGTGCTCCAGCGAGTCCTGCTTGGTCTGCATCACGGCCTCCAGCGAGTCCTGCCGGGCCAAGTAGGCCTCCACGTCCAGCTGCCGCTGGGGGTTAAGAATCTTGGTGAGCGTGGGGAAATGCAGATCCACACCGCCGACGCTGAGCCCTTCCTTGGGGTATACGTAGCAGATGCCACCCAAGATGGCCAGAACCAAGGCTATGAAAAGAAGCGTCTTATAGGATTTCATTGAAGCTTTTTCTTCAACAGGGCAATGTCTTTATACATTTCCTCCAACTTGCGCTGCATGACGTAGATTTTGCGCTGGCGGTCGGCAGGCATGGCCGGGGAACCCAGCACCACGCTGTCGCTGTCGATATTGCGGGTGACACCGGACTGAGCCGCAATGGTGACATTGTCGCCCACGGTGATGTGGCCCACAATGCCCACCTGTCCGGCAATGATGCAATGCTGGCCGATATGGCCGCTGCCTGCGCAGCCGCTCTGCGAGGCCATGGCGGTGTTCTTGCCAACGGAAACGTTGTGGGCTATCTGGCAGAGATTGTCGATTTTCACACCCTGGTGGATGATGGTGGAACCCATGGTGGCACGGTCGATACAGGTGTTGGCACCAATCTCCACATCGTCTTCTATCACCACATTGCCAATCTGGTCAATCTTATTGTAGGAACCATCCTCCGTGGGGGCGAAACCAAAGCCATCGGCACCAATGCTGGCCCCGGCATGCAGGATGCAGTTGCGGCCCACCTTGCACTCGCGGTAGATTTTAACACCGGGATAGAGGATGGTATTGTCGCCCACCTCGGCATAGTCGCCGATATACACCTGCGGGTAAATCTGCACATTGTTGCCTATCTTGGCCTTGCGGCTGATGACGGCGAACTCGCCTATATAGCAACCCTTACCCACCTTGGCGGTGAGATGCACGCTGCTGCGCAGGGAGCGCCCTTTCTTGGGTTTGCTGGCACTGTTGAACATGTGCAGGACCTTGGCCACACAGAGATAGGGGTTGTCGACACGGATAAGGGTGGCATCGACCGGATGCTCCAACACAAAATCTTTGGCTATGAGGATGGCCGCAGCATGGCGCTCATAGATATAGTGGGTATATTTGGGATTGGCCAAGAAGGTGATGCCGCCTTCGTCGACCTCTTCGATACGACAGGGCTTCCAAATGAGTACGTTCTCGTCGCCCTCAACGGTGCCTTTCAGTTTCTGGGCTATCTGTTTTGCTGTGAATTGCATGTAAGATAAGGTTTAATTTTTATATACGTTTCTTTGTCGATGATGGGAACCATGAGCAGCCCTTGGAGGTCCTGATATGGACCATTCTGTTGGCGCATGCTTACAATGGCTTTGGCCTGATAGTAATCTAGGTAGGGATGGCTCTTCAGCTGGTCAACAGTGGCACTGTTGAGGTCCAAGAGCGTTACGCTGGCAGGATTGATGGTGACATAGGGGGCGATGTGGTTGTAGCGGACCGAGTCCATGCCATAGACTTCCCACAGCTGTTCCTTGCTGAGAAAGCCGCCCAACAGGGCCCTGTATTTCAAAATCCGCTTGGCAAAGGTGGGGCCGACATCATATAGTTGGACTAGGTCCAGCGAGTCGGCACTGTTCAGCTCCACAATGACACGTTTGGACTTGCGGTAGATATGTTCTGGGGGAGAGACAGGTTGGGACTCTTGGGGGTTGGGGCCTTGGACGCTGGAAGAGGCATAGGCCGTATGCTGGTGGGAAGACCTGTATCCCGACCCACCGCAACGCTCCCGGGCGGGATGTGGCTGCGACAGCTGCCGCAGCTCCTCTAGGGAATCGGTTGCTGCCGTAGCAACCTGTTGCATCGGCTGTTGGCGGTCGGGCAACAGAAGCCCCATAAAAACGACAATCAGCAGTGCTGCCAAAAGCACTGCTGCCAACCACAGGTATCCCCTTTTGCGACTCACTCCTCCTCCGTCCATTCTAGTGTTCCTCTTTGGTGTACTATTTTGGGGGATCTGAACTCGTCGTCGGACTCGAAGCTGTCGCCGTAGGTCACCCTATCGCCATTCTTGGACCGCACAGGCTGGTCGGAGTAGACGCGGTGCTCCATCCTGTTCCAGGTAAGGTTATGCAGGTAGACGGTGTCGCCCCGCTGTAGGTCGATGATCACAACGCTGTCCTTGACCATCATCTCGTCGCGTCCGTCATAGGATATGGCATAACGGGCCTTGAGGGTGGCGGTAGGCTTGTTGTAGCCATCATAGAAACGGGCGAAGATCCCTTGCGGATAAACGGTCTCGGACCTGGGCCTGTCGTACTGCTCGATGACGGGTGCCCACATGAGCATCTGCAGCCGCCCGTTCTCGCTCTGCTGGATGCGGGCCTGTCGGATAACACCTGCCGGAAGCTCCTGGGGTTCGAACATCTTGACTTTTTCAATGTCGTTGCCGCAGCCAACAATAGAACAGATAAGAAACAGGGCCACCGCCCCGTTTCTTATCTGAATTGCTATATTCTTTATTGCGGACACCAACATTTAGCGGGTTCTGACTACTGTGGATTTTCCAATCCAACCGGGAACCACATAGCTGTGACCGTCGATGAGGTTGAGCATGAAAGCATCGTTCTTTTTGGGGAAGTAGGCGGAGTAGGTACCTATAAGACGTTTGGCCATGTTGGCAATCTGCTCGGTGGGTTCGACAGACATAGCGTGGCGGCACTCGTCAACAGCAGCCCAATAGGCCGAGCGACCACCCATGCCGTCGTCGATGCTGCGGGAGCTGGAGGCGTAGACCTGTGCCAGGGCGATGTAGGGCTCACCCTTGGTGCGGTCGATTTCGGCAGCTTTGAGCAGGGCGGTACGAGCAGCGCTATAGCTGTTCTGTCCGTTGTAGCTCAGTCCCAGGGTCAGATAAGCACGGTAGAGGTCTTTCTTCTCGGTCAGGCCTTTGACGGCATCCTGGATGTACTGGACAGCATCGGAGTACTGTTTCTTACCGTAGCACATGGTGCCCATACGCATGGCGGTGCTGGGCGAGGGCTCCAGTTTGTACAGGTTTTCGGTAGCATCGAAGAACAGCTGGCTCTCGGTGCAGCCCTTTTTCATCATGATGTCGGTAATCTTACGGAGCAGGATGGGGTCGTTGGGGTTTTCTTTGAACTTGTCCTGATAGATAGACACCAGCTGTTCGCAGTTGGCGTAGGGCGAGAAGGCCGCATCGACATTATTGATGTAACCACTGATTTTCTGCACCTTGAGGGTGTCATCTACAACCTCCTCGACGATTTCCTCCAAGCGGGTTGTGGCAATGTCATAGTTGTCGATAATGAGGGTGGCTTCAGCCAATCCGGCCTGCACATAGTCGACAGTAGCCTTGAAGAAGAGCGTGATATAGTTCTCGTCGATGTCTTTCACTCCGGCCTTGACTGCGGCGTCGTAGATTTCATAGATTTCTTTTACTGCTTTGGGCTTGTACTCGCTCAGGGCGGTGGCCTTCATGCAGAGAACCTTTGCCTCCTCGCCAAAGTTAGCAATACGGGTGTCGTACATGTTCATAAGCTCCTGGATATAGGCGTCGCGCTCTTCCTGGGTGGCAGCGGCGTTGATCATGGCGTTCATGATTTTCTCGCCTCTCTGGTAGACACTCTTGCTGAAACGGGGGCAGTGCTGGATAATCTGACGCCAAGGCTCGTAGCAGTCGGCGTAGGATTTCTGCTTGTAGAATTCTTGATAGAGCGACACATTGCTGATGCAGGCAATGCTATCGTCGGGGGTTGCACCATACTTGCTTTGTGCGTTTGCAGTCATACTCATGGCCAGTGCGGCAGCTGCAATCATTACAATTTTCAATTTTTTCATGGCTAATAATGTATCGGTTTATTTTACCGTATTAGTATTGTTTATTGTTGTTTTCTTGTTAATATCGGTTCCTAAACGGGCGATGTTTAGATTTTTTATGAACGCCGTGACGTACTATTCTGTTTCGTCGGACTAGCGGTCTGGCTCTTTCTACCATGCCTTTCAACCCTGCTCATTCCTATTTTTGTCCGCCACGGCACATGCCTTACCTTAGTTATACTTCCTCTTGGAGAACCATCGCTCGCAAGAACCTATGGAAATACCCATCGTAAAGATATCGCGGCGCAGCAGGCTGATATTGCCAAAGCTGCTGTATGCCAGGCTCAGCGTCAGGGCCGACTTGCCCTTACGCATGGGCAGGGTGATACCCATGCCGCCACCTACTTCGTTGAGGGAGTAGGCAGTGCCGTCGGCCAACTCTATTGCCAGACGGCCGCTGTTGTAATAGAGGCCGGCACTGATGCCTATACGCGACCAATAGCTGGCAGCATTCATGTCACCCTTCCACTCGCCTCCTAGGGCAATGCGGTAGTTGTCGGCATAGCGCAACGCCGAGGTACCAAAGATATTGTAGTTGGCATTCTCTTCATATTTCATACCGCTATAGGGTGCATAATATCCGTCCAACGCCACCTGCCACAGGTCGTTGCGCTCCAAGGCCAATCCCAGACCCACAGACAGCGGCTGGTGCAGGTCGCTCTCATAGGTGTCGCTCACGCCAGGGACCGGAAAAACGGTGTCGAAATAATACTCCGCTGCCCCAGAGGCAAAGTATGTGTAGGCCAACGACTGGTCTTGCAGCTTCATGTCGCGGGGCAGGCGGGCGGTGACACCCATCCGCAGCGTGTAGTTCGGCCCCACGGGGAGCTGATACTGCAGACCCAGGTCGGCAACCAGGTTATTGACATAGGTGCTTTTCTGCCGGCGCGAGTCCACCATGTAGGTGGTGTCGCTGCCCAAGAAGTCGTAGGTGATGGCACGCACGATGGAACCATAGAGGTAATTGAGGTTGAAACCTACCGAGAGACGGCTGCCGATATTGAAGGCGTTGCCCCAATAAATCTGGGCCACCCCGCCATGTCCGGCATAGATTGTCTTCACATCGCTGAGGGTCAGGGGGTCGCGGTGGGTCTGTGCCGACTCGTAGTTCACCGAACTGTAGGGCAGTATGCCGACCGATGTCTTCCACCACTTGGTAAAGGGGAAGGCCACAGCCAGATAGGCCACACTGCCGTCGGCATCGGTTTGTTTGTTGACATCGTTGCGCAACACGCTACTCTGGATGTTCACCCCAATGTCGAACACAAAGCTCTCCGGCTCCACCGAAGCATAGGAGGCCGGGTTGAACGGATTGATGGCGTTGCGTGACGAACGGCTGTAGACCACGCCGCCCATACGATAGGCCGTAGGCATATTGTAGGGCAGGTCGCTGGAGCCTATGCCAAACTGCGAAAAAGGAATATTGAAGCCGTTTTGGGCCTGGGCAACATCCGTCGACCCTAGCAGCACGGCCAGCAGCAAAAGAACAATCGGTTTATTTCTCATTTTCTTTCAATATCTCGTTAAGTCCAATCATAACCAAATGGGGCTCCCACAGGCAGTCCCGCACTCTCAGCAGCCCTTCTCCCCACACCCAGTTGGCATCGCCACCAGTCAGCAACATCTTGGTATCGGGCTGGTTTTCACGATAGTGGGCCACAAAGCCCTCCACCGCATAACGTGTGGCCGTCAGCACTCCTGCCTCCATCGACTCCTGCGTCGAACGGCCCGTGACGAGTGCTCTCTCGGCATCTACCGAAGTTAATAACGGCAATTTTGCCGTAAAAGTATGTAAAGCGCGAAACTTAATTTCAATTCCGGGCAAAATGGCCCCACCGCGGAAGATACCGTCACGGTCGAGATAGTCGATGGTGATGCAGGTTCCGGCATCCACAATCACACAGCCGCGGTCTGGGCAGAGCTTGCGGGCACCGCAGGCAGCCGCTATGCGGTCCGGCCCCAGCGTCTCGGGCGTGGCATAGTCCAAGGCTATTGGCAGGCGTGTCTGCGACGAAAGCACCGTCACATGATCCGTAGGTAGCTTTAACTCGCTGACATCCAACCGACCCGTAGCACACACGATGGCAGCCTCCACCCTTACGTCGGGCAGCCCCTCCCCTTCCTCGCTCATACGCACCAGACGGTCGCCCTCAAAGAGAGCCCATTTCAAGCGTGTGTTTCCTTTGTCTATAGCTAGATTCATTGTCCGTCGTGTCAGCCTTTGGTGTTATACTGGTTCATGGCGCGGTCGGCTCCTTGGGTGACGAAACACTTCACCGCCTCGCAGGCCGTTTCTATCCGGGGTTCCAGCACTGCCAGCTCCTCGTCGTCGAAAGCCCCCAGCACATAGTCTATCTGATGCCCGCGACTGAAGCTGTTGCCCACGCCCACGCGCAGCCGGCAGTAGCTTGTGCCGCCCAGCAGCTGCTCGATGTTGGCCAGGCCGTTGTGTCCGCCGCCGCTGCCCTGTTTTTTCATTCGCAGGGTACCCAGGGGCAGCGCAATGTCGTCTACCACAACCAACAGGTTCTCCTGCGGCACCTTCTCGGCCTGCAGCCAATAGCGGATGGCCTCGCCGCTGAGGTTCATGTACGTGGTGGGCTTTATCATCACCACGGTGCGGCCCTTCAGGCGAAACTCGGCGCGGTAGGCCTTGCGTTCCAGCGACCACTTCACAGGTTTATCGGGCGTGCTGACATTCTTGGCCAACGCATCCACCACCATAAACCCCGCATTGTGTCGGGTACCCGCATATTCCTCACCCACATTTCCCAATCCAGCAATCAGATATTTCATACTATAGTCTGTATCGTCGTATAATCTAGTCTCTTCGTACCGTTTGGCAGCCTTCTTCTCCTCTTCTGCCGACCAGCCAGGGACCTCCCCTTGCTCGGGGCCACCCTCTGTAACAGCTGATTTACAGCGCGAAAAGAGTAATTTAAATAAGTTCATATATATAAAAATAATTTGCAAAGATACAAGTTTTTTTTAAAAGAAACACTTATCGGCATGGCAAAGTGTCGTTTTTGGTAAGAATTGCCCGTAGACGGTTTCGCCATTTGTTAGCGTAGGGCCGGCTTCCCCTCCGCCACGCATCCAAAGCAGAATGTCCGTAGCCCTGCCGGGGGTGTGACGGCAGGCCTGCGGCAGCCCGCCACCCCTACCAAGCCCCACCCCTCTCTCTCATTTTTTCAAAAAAATGCCCACGGAAACAAGTTTGGTATGCGTCCACCATTTATATTACATTTAGATTATACTTTACTTAGTCTTTATTTATCAATGATAATTCAAGTATATGTGTTCATGGTATAAAAGTTATTTATAAATGGCGTGCTCAAAAGTTGCTGAAATAGCATACGGATGGCGGAAAAATATGGTGCAGGCCGTACCTCCAATAGCAACCAACCCTGCGGGAATGGGACGGTCTGTCACAGCGGGGTGAGCATGCTGGATATTGAATCAACACAGAGGGCATTTTCAACCGTTGCACAATAAAAGAAGAGCTCCCGCGTTAATTATAAAGTGAAGGGGACAATGGGTAATGCAGACCAACATTAGATGACTTGCACAAATCACCCTCAAAGGGTGAGACTATCCATAACACGGTACAAGCCGAAGGCGCCGTGCCGCGACAATCAGACACTACAGAACCGTGTCCGGGAGGGTGAAGAAGGGCCACTGGCACTTCTATAGCGTCAGCAGAGAAGTAAACGACACACATACAGAATATATAGAACTCAATACAATAACACATTCATTGGCACACCGAAATTCGTAATTGACTGAAAATTGACCCACTGATTGTTTGTAATCAACTGCTCACTAATCAACAGGATTGTTCAAATAAACCATTAACTAATCAACTGAATATCATGAAAAGAATCCCTTTTACCCTCCTCATCCTCCTGGTATGGCTTTCACCGGGCAGGATGCTGGCCCAGACGGTGGTGCTGGCCGACGCATACATCACCTTCACGGCGCAAGGCAGCGAAGTTTTTGCCGTCTATGTCGATGGTGTCCCTTCGGGCAATATCACCTACAGCGGCACACAGCAACAGGTCCTGCTCAGCAACATCCCCTCTGGGGTACACGACATCACGGTACGGCTCATCCGTCCGTCGGACCGCATTGCCCACGTCACCATCGACTACCAGTACCAGAGACAGAGCTACCTCGTTTCCTATGAATCCTCTACCGGACTTCTCTCCATTCTCACCGGGGCCAATACCGCGCTACCCACGACCGCGGCACCTGCCGTCGCGGTAGTCACCCCTACGCCCACCACCTCCACCACACCCGCTACAGAGGTTGTCGTGTTGCCTCCTCAAACACCGCGCCACATGGCCTCCGATGCCGATGTGCTAGGCATAGTCGAACGCATGAAAAAGACCACTTTCGAGAACGACAAACTACAGCTAGCCAAATCTTTCGTCAAGGGCAAGCACGTCAGCACCGCCCAGGCCATACAGATAGCCCAGGCGCTGCGTTTCGAGAGCAAACGGCTGGACTATCTCCTCTATGCCTACGACTACTGCTACGATCGCGAAAACTACTACAAGGCTGCCGACATCCTCAACTTCAACAGCAACAAACAAAAGCTCCTCAAGCGCATCCAGCACTCGTCGCCCAACCGCAGGCCGCAGGCCTCTTCCCACTACCGCAGAAGGTAACAGCCTGCGCCGCTAACCCTCCCAAACACATGGCAACCGCCCCTCTCCTAGGGTGAGGGGCAGATGGTTTCTGCATCATGTAGCGTCCCTGATGGGACACCTTCCAATGCTGCTGATAGTCACCGCACTGCGTCTTCGGCTTGTACGGTGTTATGGAGGTCGCACCCCTCGGGGTTAATGGATAGAAGACATTTTTTTCATTAGGGAACATCTAAAAATACGAAAAAAACGAAAAATATAAGATAGTAAATATCGATTATTAGCTGGTTCTTTAGTTGAGAGGTGAGAATTGAGAGGTGAGAATTGAGAGGTGAGAATTGAGAATTGAGAATTGAGAGTTTAGAGTTTAGAGTTTAGAGTTTAGGGTTGAGAGTTGAGAGTTGAGTTCAAAAGTTAATGGGTTCAATAGAGGTTGCCTGAACACGGATAGCACGAATATAACGGAGTTTAAATTGAAGGGAACATCTAAAAAAACGAAAAACACGAAAGGTAACCTCTAGGAATGTCCTGAAGGGGCTTAAACATATCTAGCCCAATGGCAACGCCTTGGGGTAAATGATTGGGCCACAAATGACGCCCTGAAAGGGCACAACATAAAACGCACGATTTTTAGTGCTCAGGATAAACCATTAAACCAATAAGCTTTTTACCTTTTACTATTACCCAAATAATCTCCGCGGATCTCACGTATATTCACGTATTCTTTATCCTCGTGATACTGGTAAAAGTAAAAACTATAAACTAAAAAGTTTATTGGTATTTTTGCAAAGTAAATCAACCCTCAACTCTCAATTCTCAACTCTCAATTCTCAACTCTCAACCCTCAACTCTCAATTCTCAATTCTCAATTCTCAATTCTCAACGGCCCCACCCACCCTTTTAGTTTTTAGTTTTTACCTTTTACCTTAGCTAACCTCTAGGAATGCCCTGAAGGGGCTTAAACATATCTAGCCCAATGGCAACGCCTTGGGTAAATGATTGGGTTACAAATGACGCCCTGCAAGGGCACAACATAAAACGCACGTTTTTTCGTGCTCACCTAATAAAAGTTGCCATCACTGACCGTCCTTTAACACAAGAAAAAAAACATGGAGACAGACCTTTTGGACCCAGTAGGTTTGAGTAGCAAAACGACAATGGGGCGGCCTTCTTTTACCTGATTTAGACTGCGTAGCAAATATTTTTTTGCTCGTCTATTCATTAATCGGCGAATTTTGTGTATATTTGCACCTTGAAAAATAATGAGAACATGAATATATTACTCCTTGGTTCGGGAGGCCGTGAGCATGCCATGGCCTGCAAAATAGCAGCAAGCGAACGCTGCTCCCGCCTTTTCGTAGCCCCCGGCAATGCCGGCACGGCCATCCTTGTCAAGACAAAGAACGTGAACCTCGACCCACTGGACTTCTCCGACATCCACGCCTTCGTGCTCGCCAACGAAATCCAGATGGTGGTCGTCGGCCCCGAGGCCCCGCTGGTGGCAGGCATCACCGACTACTTCGCCTCCCACAACGCCCTGCGCAACGTGATGGTCATCGGCCCCACCCAGAAGGGGGCCACCCTGGAGGGCAGCAAGGACTTTGCCAAGGAGTTCATGACCCGTCACCAGATACCCACAGCAGCCCACCGCACCTTCACGCAGGAGACCCTCGACGAGGGGGTCCGTTTCCTCCACACCCTCAAACCGCCCTATGTGCTCAAGGCCGACGGCCTGGCGGCTGGCAAGGGCGTGCTCATCATCGACAATGTCAAGGAGGCCGAAATGGAACTAGACAATATGCTGAAAGGCAAATTCGGCAGTGCCTCGACCAAAGTGGTCATCGAAGAGTACCTCAAAGGCGTGGAGCTCAGCGTCTTTGTGCTCAGCGACGGCAAACACTACCACATACTGCCCACCGCCAAAGACTATAAACGCATCGGCGAGGGCGACACCGGCCTCAACACCGGCGGCATGGGGTCCATCAGCCCCGTCCATTTTGCCGACAAAAAGTTTATGCAAAAGGTCGAAGAGCGCATCGTGATACCAACCGTCAAAGGACTCCGAGACGAAGAAATAGGCTACAAAGGATTCATATTCATCGGCCTTATGGCCGTGGCCAATGCCGAGGGCGAGTTGGACCCCTATGTCATCGAATACAATGTGCGCATGGGTGACCCCGAGACCGAGAGCGTCTTCCCCCGCATCAAGAGCGACATCGTAGAACTCTTCGAGCATGTCTGGCGCGGCAACCTGCAGCAGACCACCTTGGAGATAGACCCCCGCCCGGCAACCTGCGTGATGATGGTGGCCGAGGGCTACCCCGGCAGCTACGAAAAGGGCAAGGAAATCTCCGGCCTCGACCAAGTGGCCAACAGTCTGGTCTTCCATGCCGGCACCAAACAAGGCGACAAAGGGCAGGTGCTCACCAATGGGGGCCGAGTGCTCTGCGTCACCACCCTGGCCGACACCATGCCATCGGCCCTTCTCCAAACCTATCAGGAACTGGTCAAAATCCACTGGGACGGCCTCTACTACCGCCACGACATCGGCCAGGACCTCCTCAAAATGATGATGTAGCCACTGACAGCAATACCCCAATGCCCCGGGCGACGCAACCCACTGCGCTACCCGGGGCATTTTTCATCGATAAGCCTAGGCTAAAAAAAACACTGCAACCACAGCGTTCCCTCCAAGTGCTGAGAGGGAGCATCCGGCCAGCAGCGCCAGCAACGCCCTGGCCAGAGGGATGGCATCCCCCCTCTCCTTTTCGGCCAGCAAGAAGCCTATTCCATCCTCCGCCTCCAGCGTGCCACACCGGCCACGGCAATGACCACATACACGGCATACAAAACCATGCTGGGCCACATGGCACTCTGCGCAAACATCACCACATAAAGCACATCGGCAATTATCCAGCAAAACCACTGCTGGTAGTACTTCTTGGCCAGCATCCATATACCCACCACGCTCAGGCTGGCCGTCAGGCCGTCCAACAGCGGCACCTCGCTCTCGCCCAGCAGCCTGAGGACATAGGCCAGCAGCGGAGTCAGCACCACCACGGCGCCCACCAGCACCGGCCACCATTGCTTGGGCAAAGAAGCAATGGCCCCATCGTCGCCGGAGGTCTTGCGGCGCTCTATCCAGGTGTAAGCCCCCCAGCAGGAGATGCCAATGTTGTATAGGCTGAGTAAAAAGTTGGCATACATCCTTTGAGAGATAAAGACGTATGCGTACAACACCGACATCAAGATGCTGAACAGCCACATCCAAGGATTGGCCTTATACTCCAACAGTATATAGACCAATCCCAGCAACGCAGCTATGATTTCTACCAGAGACATTACTTACGTGGACTTCTAAAAAATCGTTTTATTCGTTGTCATGCCTGCATAAAGATTCAGACATTAAATCCGTTTAATTCGTGCAATCCGTGTTCAGGCCACCTCTATTGAACCCATTAACTTTTGAACCCAATTCTCACCCAAGGCGTTGCCATTGGGCTAGATCTGTTTAAGCCCTTTCAGGGCTTTTCTATAGGTTACCAACTCTCAACCCTCAACTCTCAACTCTCATCTTTACCCAAGGCGTTGCCATTGGGCTAGATATGTTTGAGCCCTTTCAGGGCATTCCTAGAGGTTACCTTTCGTGTTTTTCGTGTTTTTAGATGTTCCCTTCAATCTAAACTCCGTTAGATTCGTGCAATCCGTGTACAAAAGTCATCAATAGAAGTCCCTTTACATGCTAAGAGGGCGGACACCTTCTTCTTTTGGGAGGGCCAGGGTGTGGCACCCTATGGCCCATGGCAAAAGAGAAAACACCCATTGTTTACTAGAACCTCACTGCCAGCCTACCCAGGCAGTTGATGCCCGGCTGCTGGTACCAGCCGCAGGAGTGGTAATAGCCACCCCACTCGTAGTCGCCGGCCCAGGCACCTATGCGGTACATCCTGTTCAGCAGATTGTTGACCACAAACTGAGCCTCAACCTCGTTGTTGTTCTTCAAGTGCCATGTGTAGCCGGCCTTGAAGTTCAGCAGGAAGTAGGCCTCCTGCTTATACACCTCGCGGGAAGTGTTGTCCAGATACTGAGAGCCCACATACTTGCCGCTGAGCTGCAGCTTCAAGTCCTTGATGGGTTCGAAAGTGGCGATGGCGGCACCCACCACATTGGGCGAGAAAGAGAGGTCGGTGTTGGCCGTATAGGTAGTCAGCAACGTGTCGCCGTCGGCAAAGTCGGTGTACGTGTAGTCGACAATCTTGTTCATGCTCAGCGTCAGGTTGGCATCGAAGCGCAGCCAGTCGGTGAAGCGGTAGCCACCCACCAGCTCAACACCCAGGCGGTACGACTTGTCCACATTCTCCATCAGGCTGTAGCCGCTGGAGCTGAGGTCGCCGCTGGGGGTCAGCTGGTCCTTGTACAGCATGGCATAGCCATTGATGCCGAAGGCAAAGCGTTGGGCCGTGTAGTTGTAGCCCAGCTCAATGTCCAGCATGGTCTCCGCCTTGATGGTGTCGGCGTTGCCAATGGCATCCTTGATGTCGCTGCGAGTAGGCTCGCGGTGCGAGAGGCCGGCCACCAAGTACAGGCGCTGCCTGTCGTCCATGCGGTAGTTGACGCCCACCTTGGGATTGAAGAAAGGATAGAACTCGTGGAAATCCATGTCGAACAGGTCGTCGGCAAAGCCAAAGACCTTATAGTCTATCAGGCGCAGCTGCAAGTCGGCATATACATTCCAGCGGGGGCTGAACTCGTAGTCGAACTTGGCATACGTGGTGGCATCCACCTTCACGCCCTTGTTGCGGTACCACTCATGGTGGTTGGCGTCGAAACCGGCAGAATCCTTGGCCCAGATCACGTTGCCGAAATGGTTGCCGTCATAGTACAGGAACATCTCGCCAAAGGCAACTTTCAGCCTGTCGCCATTGTAATTGGCAGAGACATTGGCCGTAAAAGCACTGTTAAGCATCTGTTTGCGGACAACAAAGTCCGACGAGGCCGCCGTGACAGTAGTGTCGAGGGCAGGCACCGTATCAAGGGCATCGGACGACACCCCCGTATCGAGCGTGAACAAAGTATCAAAGACATTCATGCCATATTTCAGGAACTCCTTATCGGCCTTATACTGCTCGTAGTAGCCGTCGCCGTGGGTGAAGTCGGCCACAGCCTTCAGCGACCACCGGTCGTCCAGCAGAAAACTCCAATAGAGCTGGTAGCGGCGCTGGTTGTAGAAGTCGCACTCGTTGCCATAGTAGAGCACGTTGCCGGCGGCATCCTGGTACTCTCCGGCACTATTGTAGCGCGGATCCAGGTCAAGCGACGAGGCATACTCGCCGTTCCAGGTGATGCCTGTGTGCTGCCTGCCAATGATGGCCACAGCCTTCAGCAGCGACCGTTCGCCGTAGTAGCTGCCACTGAGGAAGAGCGACTGCTGGTCGGCCCAGCCGTTGCGCACAAAGCCATCGGTAGTCTGGCCGTTATAGGCCACGTCGAGGGCAAAGCCGCTCCCCGTGATGCCCGTGCCGGCAGCAATGTCGTACTGGCGTGTGTTCCACGAGCCATAGCTGATGCCCGCCTGGCCGTACGGCTGGCTCTTGGCGTTGAGGGTCTGCAGGTTGATGGCACCGCCAAACGAGCTGCCGCCGTTGGAGGCACCCACGCCGCGCTGGATCTGAATGCTCTGGGCCATGCCGCCCAAGTTGGGCACATTGTACCAGAACACACTCTGGCTCTCGGGGTCGTTGAGGGTGATGCCGTTGATGT
>CAMVMF010000004.1 GCA_947168515.1 uncultured Bacteroidales bacterium | reverse complement strand
TGCTTTGGCTCGGCAATAGGAACAAGTTCCCATTGCTCTCGCTTTGTGCAACGTTGTGGCACTTCTTGTGTGGGTTGTCATTGAACAATTCTTTTCCTTTCCCCTCCTTTATCTTCTTGTTCTCCTCGCGCGTGTTGCGCTGCCGTGGGGGCAATGACAAAACTCGCGTCGATAATCTTGCCCTCGTTCACAATCAGTCCTATACTGTCGAGATAACTGTTGAATCTCTTGAACAACTCATCGTATGTCCCGCTTTGTGACAGCGCATCCTTGTATTTCCACACGGTTTTCTCGTCGGGAACATCGTCGACACTCTGGATGTCAAGAAAGTCCCGGGAACTCGTCCTATCTTTGATAGTGGTATTCTATCTGTGGGTCGCTCATGCCGTAAAGCCTCTGCAGGAATAGCTCCTTGAACATTAACACCGGGTCGAACGGCTTGCGACCTGCATTACTCTTCCTCCTCGTGTTATCAAATACAGGCTCAAGAATGTCGCGGAACTGCTCGAAGTCTATGATTTCCTTTAACTTGGGTAGTGAATTGCCGTTTTCGAGTAATTCCTGAAGGGTGTTCTCCTTGTCAAATAACCCAACACCGGTATTTCATATATGCTGCATTATTCTGTTAATACTGCAAAAATACGAAAATACATTGATATAACAAAATGAAATTTAGTCATTTAATATATAGAACTCCCCATTATTTGTTGAATGGATTAGCCCATGAGGGAACCTGTGCCGCCGACGAACTGTGCCAACCAGTCGCGGTCGGTAGCGTGGTTGTGGCTCTCTTTGTCTGTCCATTGCTCGGGGTCGATATATACTTCTAACAGTTTGGCGGGTCCTTCTGAGAAGAGCTCCACTGTGTCGGCCACGGCAGGCACCAGCACACATTCCCCTGCATGGATGGGAACAATTTCCTCCATGCTCTTTACGGCTGCTATGCCGTCGACGCAGAGGTAGATGACAAAAGACTCTAATTCGTGAAAGTCCTTCTTCAGGGGCTTTGTCAGTGGGATGAGGTTGGTGGTGAAGTAAGGACATTCGGCCAGACGGGTGGTGCTGTTCTCGCGGTAGGTGTAGTGGGTCTTGCCGTCTTTCAGTTCGCTGAAGTCAATGGCATCCAGAGCCTCGGCGGTGTGCAGTTCGCGCAGTTTGCCATTGGTGTCGGGACGGTTGTAGTCGTATATGCGGTATGTGCAGTCGCTGTTTTGCTGTATCTCGGCCAGCAGAAGTCCTTTGCCGAGGGCGTGGACCCGTCCGGCAGGGATGAAGAACATGTCGCCGGCCTGTGGCCGCTCGATGTGCAGGATGCTCTCCAGCTTGCCCAGCTGCAGGAATTGCTGATACTCTTCCTTGGTTACGGCTTGGCTGAATCCATCCACTATTTGGGCCCCAGGTTCGGCTTCCATGATGTACCACATCTCGGTTTTGCCGTTTTCCATGCCACGCTCACGGGCCAAGCGGTCGTCGGGGTGCACCTGGATGGAAAGGTCGTCGTTGGCATCTATTATCTTCAGCAGCAGTGGAAATTCTGTACCAAAGTGGTTGAAATTCTGTTCGCCAATCAGTTCTCCCATATAGGTTTCCAGCACCTCGTTGATGTCGTTCTCAGCCAAAAAACCATTGACGATGACGGACTCGTTTCCTATCACGCCCGACAGGCACCACAGCTCGCCGCAGTTGGGCAGCGGTGAATAATCAAATCCCAAAGTACTGATTTTGTTTCCGCCCCATACTTTGTTCTTGAATAGGGGCATGAATTTCATAGGATAAAGACTGCTTTCCATTATTATTCTGATTTCAGAAACTCTTTAAATGCTACATGCTGTGTGGAACTGTGTCCACTGGTTGTTCGACGGGATAAAGGATTATTTCACCGCCTTCACCACTCTCTCCAACTCCCATACCCTGATGTCTCTCGCTACTACCAATCCTTTCTTGTCCACTAATATCATATAGGGTATGTGGTCCACACTCAACTGTTTTAGGTAGTTGGCGTCCCATCCGTTGGGGTTGTCGTCGATGTTGATGGTGAGTATCTCAATGGGTTTTTCTCCAAGGGCCTTTGGGGCCTCTGCAAGTTGTGTCTTGCAGCGGTCGCACCAGGTGGCACTGAACACTATTAGCGTGGCCCCTTCGGCATTGCGGGTTTGCTCGAAGGTACACCGTTCCTTCTTGCTGTTCAGATAGGCAAAGTCGGGCATCTCGCTCCCCTCCGACACGGCGGGTGTGGCCTTCATCCATCTTCGCAGCAGGGTGTAATGGTAGGTGTGGCGTCCTTCGTCGGCAATCGTGCTGATGATTTGGCGCACCACGCCGTCGTCGAGATTGCCCATCTCCTGGTATACCACGAAGGGAAGATAGATGGAGGCGGGCTGCTCTTTGGCGTATTGTTTAAGGAAACCATTGCGGTCCGAGGCATTGCGAAATTGCTCCATGAGATAGCGATATTCGCTGTTGCTACGCGAGTTGCGTATGACGGACAATTCGGGGCGAGTGGCGTTCAGCGATATGCGTATCTCGGAGTTTTCCAAAAAGAAAAACAGCGGACGGCTCATGGTGCTGTGCTGCAGCGAGGCCAATACCGGCTTTGCCACCTCTCCGCTGAAGAGGAACATCCCTTTTTCGCCTTTGTCGGTAAAGGTGTGATAGGTGCTGTCCCCATCGTATATCGTCAGGGTGAAAATGCCGCTCAGGCTGCTCTCCCCGCTGATTGTGAAGTGGGGTTCATCGGTGGCCTCATTGCCGTGTGGAAGTAAGGCACTCACAGGATTGCAGCAGAAAACCCCTAGCAGAAAGCATACAACCCAACGCGCAAGACTTCTTGTCTCACGCTGGCTGAAAGATAGATAGCCCATATTTTACGGTCAATAGGAGTGGTAGGTCGATCCGTTCTTTTTGTTCGTTCCTTTTACGGAATAGTTGTCCTTGATGGTCTTGCTGGATTTGTATTTTTTGGGTGTGTTCATGTAAACACCCTTGTTGGAATTGCAAGAGGAAAGGCCACCTGTGATGCCGAACAAGCCCACCAGAAGGAGTAGCGATACGAAAACCTTAGCGCACTTTTTCATATTCTCGTTTTTTAGTAATTTCCTATTTTTAATAATATAATATTTGACTTCAATATCTTATGCGAAGTTCGTTGCCTTCAAACCCCGCTACTTCATTTTACAAAATAACAAATTTTTCTTCGAATAAACAAACTTTTTCAGTTTTTTAATAGAAATTACCGTCCTTTACGCTGCCCTTGTCCATGGGCATCTGCCACCTCCCTAACCTCCCCGAATAATGGTGTTTTTGGCTGGCCGGCATTTTGTCGTAATCAAATAACACCTGAGAAGAACACGGAATTAGCATTGCCTCTCTATCGAGAAAAAAAAATTTGCCATATTGCTCATTTTTCGTATCTTTGCATCGCAAAATTTTGTTCGATTTATTATGGTATAAATATATAAAATCAACAAAATGTGTTGTTTAACTTTGCAATGTTAGCGTTATGAACTATCAGAGAAATCTTAGAATATACGAAATCATATCGTACATTCTCATTGTAGGGGCCACCGTCGTCTACTTCGTCTTCCACAAACAGGGTGCCGGGGCTCTCAATCTCACCCTCATCATTCTCATTTTGGCTGTTCTCAGCCGCATGATGATGGAACGCACCCGCCGTCAGGCCGCCGATGCCGAGATTGATGTCCTCAAAAGTGACCTCCGCCGCCTCACCCAGCTCTACTCCGAAGAAAAACGCAAGAATCAAAAAACAGAATAGGCAATAAGCCCCTTTCGGCAAACCAGAAATTTAAAAATCACATTATATGGCAACAACCACAGATATCAAGAACGGACTCTGTATCAATTTCAACAACGACATCTACACCATCGTAGAGTTCCTTCATGTAAAACCCGGCAAAGGTGCCGCTTTCGTCCGCACCAAAATGCGCAGCGTCAAGACTGGCCGCATCCTTGAAAACACCTTCCCCAGCGGTGCCAAAATCGACATCGTCCGCGTGGAGCGTCGCCCCTATACCTATCTCTACAAAGAGGGCGACATGCATGTTTTCATGCACACCGAGACTTATGAACAAATCTACATCCCCGAAAACATCATCAACGCTCCCCAGTACCTCAAGGACGGACAGTACGTCGAGGTGACCGTCGAGGCCGACACCGAGACCCCCTTGATTTGCGAGCTGCCTCCCTTCATCGAGACGGTCGTCACCTACACCGAACCCGGTTTCGCTGGCAATACCGCCACCAACGCCATGAAGGACGCTACGGTAGAACCCGGCGTTCAGGTTCGCGTGCCCCTCTTCATCAAAGAAGGCGAACGCATCAAGGTCGATACCCGCACCAACGAGTACGCCGAGCGTATCAAGTAGTCTATAAACATTTTTGTACAATCCATTTGGACGTTAGTCGCATTTGCGGTAACCCCGCAAGGGGCTAACGTCCATTCTCTCATATAAGGCACTTCTGATATGAAGAATTATCTTATCGTCTTAGCCGTTGCCACTCTCTTTGTGGCCTGCAACGGCCCCGCCAACAAAAAAACCACTCCGGCGGACAGCCCCACTATCGACTACAGCCAAGTGGCCATCCCGGCGTTCAATGCCGACTCCGCCTACCAGTACGTTGCCGACCAACTGGCCTACGGCTACCGCATCCCCGGCACCAAGGCCCAGTCCGAGTGCGCCAACTATCTGGCGCGCCAGATGCGCCGTTGGTGCGACACCGTCATCGTGCAGGACTTTCCCGCAACTCTCTGGAATGGGACCACCGTTCGCGGCAAGAACATTATCGCCTCCATCGAGGCCCCTGCCGAGGCCTCCACAGGCAAACGCATCCTCTTGGCTGCCCATTGGGACAGCCGAATGTGGGCCGACCATGACGACGATAAGGACAACCATCGTAGCCCCATCCTCGGGGCCAACGATGGTGCCAGCGGTGTGGGTGTGCTTATGGAAATGGCACGTGTTATCACCTCCCAGCGTCCAGACGTTTCCATCGACTTTATCTTCTTTGATGTCGAGGACCAGGGCTGTCCCGAATGGGCTGACAACTATGTCGAGGACAGCTGGTGCAAAGGCTCTCAGTATTGGAGTGCCAATCCCCACACTCCCTTTTACACAGCTGTCTATGGCGTTCTTTTCGACATGGTGGGCACCGAGCAGCCCCGCTATACCAAAGAGGAGGTCAGCCGCCAGTATGCACCGGGAGTCCTGAACAAGATGTGGGCCGCTGCCGCCGCCCTCGGCCATGACAAAATATTTGAGAATACCGATACTGACCCCATCCTCGACGACCATTACTATGTCAACCGCATAGCCAAAGTACCCATGATCGACATCGTACAGAACACCCATGGCATGAGTTTCTTCGAACATTGGCACACCGTGGATGACAATCTCGACCACATCGACCGCAACACTCTCCGTATCACTGCCGAGGTAGTCCTCAAAACCATCTATGGAGACTACGGGGTTAAATAGCCATTTTACCCAACCATGAGCCGAAAACCAAATATCGCTGTCCATTTCATTGTCGGCATAACTGCCCTACTGGCCCTCATTTCAATTGTAGGTTGCGGCAAGGAAGGGAAATGCCATGTGCCTATCGGCGAAGCCAATTGCCAGATCGACCCCAACTCTCCCTTGTACCCCGGCATCAACACCAGCGACGGATACGAATATCTGGTGGGGGGTGCCAACGGCCTTGTCGTTGTGCGGGTCAACTACAACGAGTTTGTCTGCTACGAGCGTTCCTGTCCCCTAGACACCGGTCGGCTGGAGATGGCCCAAGGCTACGGCAATATCGTTCTCGAATGTCCCAAGTGCCATTCCCAGTTCAACACCTTTGCCGACGGCTGTCCCCTCGACGGCAGCCACACCTCCTGCTACCTCTACAAGTACAGCACCTATTACGATGGCAGCACCCTTTACATCAGCAACTACTAGTCTCCCCCATAGCTGCCAAGGGGCGACACCCTAACCTCATTGTTTGTATAGTAACTATTGGGAGTCGGTACACGTTTGTTGCGATAGCAAATCCAGAACAATAATGTAAAGAGCTGCCACCCAGCGGCTCTTTTTTATTGCCAATCCATAAATAAGTCGTATATTTGCAAAAACAAAATAACGCCCTACTCTACAAAGGGCTACCGAAAACAGGCATATTAACAACACCTTACAACGTTATGGAGCTAATAGGTACTATCATCACAATAATTAGCATCATTGTAGGAGTCTTCGGCATCATTGTGGCTTTCGTCCCAAACATAAGGCAAATCATTTTCCCCCAAACGAAGAAATGGCGTAAAGAATACCTGTCAAAGCACTTGGATTTCCCTTCAAGTGATTTCCAAGACCACCTCCATGGCATTTACATCCAACCTTATTTCACCTTCAAGCAGTCCGGCGACCAAAAACAACTGCTGCGCGACTATTTCATCAACCAAATCTTTGTCAAAGGCTCAAACCGAAACCGTATCTTCTGCCTTTTGGGCGACACCGGAACAGGCAAAACTGCCGCACTGACACACCTATTCAAGGACTACATCGATGCGCATTCCGAGCGGGACCTGCCCTACGATATTAGAATCTATTCCCTACGCGATAAGGACACGCTCCAAACTGTCAGCAACAAACCCGATGAGGAGAAAAAGAAAACCATCCTGTTGCTCGACGCTGTCGACGAAAGCCCGCTGGCGGAAGACCCCGCCCAACGCCAGGAACTCGACAGGCTCCTCAATGAAATCTGCCCGCACCATGCTTACGTACATTTGTAACTGACTGATAAACGTATTAACCTAGATAAGTCAACCTTCTCAGGTCTGGGTGATTAGGCTAGATAAGGAATGAAGTTGGGTTAAACTATTTGTTTTTATAGCGGATAATAATAATTAATAACGCTAGCTATGCGGCTTTCTTTCAGCTGATACTGATTGCGTTAGCAAAAAAAATAAATTCGTCTGTTTATTGATTGGCATTTTTTGTGTATATTTGCATCAGATTTCAGAAGGAAATCACGAAGCGTTATACCTTCGTCTTGCGGTTGGAAATGTAAGGACCTTACAAAGATATGCAAGATAGGTGCGGTTGGCGCGTATAAGCGTGGACTGAAGCCTCATCTACATGTCAAAGACTCTCCTACATCCCTCCAACTACACCCGAGGCAGCGGGTGGCTTCTGCCCCCAGTGGTCCATTGGCTACAACTTTAGATTCTATTCACATAAAAGACGTTTGACATCATGAAAAAAATTAGAAAATTCTTCTTCCCCATGTTTTTCTTGTTTGGAAGCATCGCATTAACATCGTGCGAAATCGACCCTAACGATTTGCTCAAACAACTAAATGTCAATGGGTACGCCGTTGGAGTAAATTCGGCCAACTACAATCAAGGTTACGCAGGAATATTTACCTACATGGAAGGCTCTCAACCATGGTGCAGAATTGAAGCTGTTCCCTATGATGGCTATCAATTCAAAAGTTGGAATGATAGTATCTATGAAAATCCGTACTCCTTTCCTATTACTAAATCGGAAATTTACACAGCCAACTTCGAACCGTCTTCCGATAATTGAATAAACTCCCTATAGATACTGCATATAGGCTATGACCACACTCTTAGCCTCATTGAGCCACACACATAAGTACACAGAAGGCGTTTCAAAATGGTTGCAACGCCTTTTTGTTGCCGTTGGAATGCTACAACAGGCTGTTTGTTATACCACTTATAAGGATTTTAGCCTAAAAATTTGTCTATTACCTCGAAAGGGATTTCTTGCCATAGGGCTAGGTTAAATGAGATTTTTTGATGGGGTGTATCTTGTCAAGTCATATCCTTGGGTAGGATGTGCAGGGCTGATGGATATGGTCTCCCAAATGGGTCATTAGACCGACTCTTGTTCGCAATGCCCCTCATGTCAAGGTTTGTTTATGCCACAGCGACATTTCTTTTCGGCATCTTGTCCACATTCCTGTCTGCGAGAGTGATGCCTCCCATCTGCTGGAAACAAATACTAGTCTGACACAAAAGCTAACGACCGATTGGGGTTAAAGGATGAGTTCGGCACAGGAGGTTTGGGTCTCGTAGAGTTTGAGGGAGTGGAGGCGGGTGCCGGCAGGGAGGCAGCCGTCGAGGAGGTGGGAGAAATGCATAAGGAGGTTCTCGCTGGTGGGCTGGAAGTCGACGAGGATGAGTTTGGCGGAATAGTCACCAAATTGGGTTTGAAGGGTTTGTTGGGTTGGGAGTTGGAGCTGTTTTGGGTCAGGATTGTGGCATAGGTCTTTCTTCTGGCGGGGGAGGACAAGGGAGTGGTCGAATGGTTCGATGATGTGGTGTGAGACAATCTCTTTGAGTTGGTGGAAGTCAAGGACCATGCCGTCCGTAGGGGCACCCTGCTGATGCAGGGGTGCCCCTTCGATGGTGACAAAAAGTTTGTAGGAATGGCCGTGGATGTTGTGGCACTTGCCCTCGTAGTCGGGCAAGGCATGGGCCATCTCGAAGCTGAACTGCTTGGTGAGTCTCAGAAGCATGACGGCAGGCTCTGGGTTTATTTCATTCCCACGGGATGGGCCAGCATGGCGCGGCCGTTTTTGATGTGGAGGAGTTTGTGGATGGCCTCGCGGTCGATGCCGCCGCAAGCCACTGTGGCCAGTTCGGCAGCGGAGCAGTAGAGGTAGATGTCCTGGCTGATGTAGCCGCAGTCGGTGGCAGCGTAGAAGTCGCGTGTGGCCTCTTCCTTGAACATGGTCATGCGGTCGTAGTTGGCCACCATGACGATAGAGACAGGGGCGATGGCGAAAAATTTCTGTTGGCTGATGATGGCGCGGTTGTCGCCCGGGACCACCATGTCCAAAGTGTTTTTCTCGGCATTATAGAGAAAGGCACCATCGCGAGTGAAGACGTAGATGTCGTATTCCTGACAGTTGACTGCGGAGGGGACTACACGTTTCTGCTCCTCGGGGCGGTTGTAGCCGTAGGCACTCCACAGGAGGCTGGAGAGCATTTCCATAGGGATTTCTTCCTCGCGGAATTTGCGGACGGTCTGACGATTTTTGAGGACTGCGTGCAGCGGAATGTCCAGTCCTATCTCGGGAGGGGGAAGCAGGCGCGATTCGGTAACCAGGATGTCGCTGGTGGTCTTGCCGTCGACGGTCACTTTGTTGCTAACGGTTTTGCCGGTTTTCTTTTTCTGGGCCTCTGCTCCGCTGAAAACAAGGAACATGGCGAGAACGATGAGGATGATTTTTTTCATGTTTTTGGGTGTTTTTTATTTTAATGTAGGGTTGATGCTGGACTTGTTGATTTGTTCGAGGGCTAGTTTCTTGGTGATGCGCACCTTGCTGCCTTTCTCCTTGTTGGGGAGGTCGTACATGAGGTCGTACATGATGTTCTCCATGATGGAGCGTAGGCCGCGGGCCCCGAGTTTGTACTCCACAGCGGTGTCGACTACGGCATCCAGGGCCCCTTTGTCGAATTCGAGCGTGACGCCGTCCATCTTGAAGAGCTCTTGGTATTGCTTGGTGAGGGCGTTTTTGGGCTCGGTGAGGATGCGGCGGAGCGCGTTGCGGTCGAGGGGGTTGAGGTGGGTGAGCAGTGGGAAACGGCCGACGAGTTCGGGGATGAGTCCGAAGTGCTTGAGGTCCATGGGAAGGATGTAGCGCAGCATGTTGTGCTGGTCGATTTCCTCGCGGGTGCGGGTGCCGTTGTAGCCGATGACGTTGGACTTGATGCGGGAGGCGATGCTACGTTCGATGCCGTCGAACGCACCGCCGGCGATGAAGAGGATGTTGCGGGTGTTGACCTGGATCATCTGCTGCTCGGGATGCTTGCGGCCGCCTTGGGGCGGCACGTTGACTACGGCCCCTTCGAGGAGTTTGAGCATGGCCTGCTGCACGCCCTCCCCAGAAACGTCGCGGGTAATGGAAGGGTTGTCGCTCTTGCGGGCGATTTTGTCTATTTCGTCAATAAAGACGATGCCACGCTCGGCAGCGGCCACGTCGTAGTCGGCGGCCTGCAGGAGCCGCACGAGGACATTCTCGACATCGTCGCCCACATAGCCGGCCTCGGTGAGGGTGGTGGCATCGGCAATGCAGAAGGGCACGTCGAGCATCCGGGCGATGGTGCGGGCCATGAGGGTCTTGCCGGTGCCGGTCTCGCCTACGATGATGATGTTGGATTTTTCGATTTCGACATCGTTGTTGTCGTTGTGGTGCTCTTCGAAGTATTTGAGACGCTTGTAGTGGTTATAGACCGAGACGGCCAGCACGCGTTTGGCATCTTCTTGGCCAATGACGTAGAGGTCGAGGTATTCCTTGATTTGCTGGGGGGTGGGTATGGCTTCAGTCTTTTTGTAATGCGAGGGGGTGCTGCGGTTGAAGTCTTTGAGCATGAGGGAGGCCTGCTCGATGCAGGAGTCGCAGATGTAGCCGTTGAGACCGGTGAGCAGCAGGCGTGTTTGCGACTCGGGGCGGCCGCAGAAAGAACAGTGTTTTTCGTCTGTGGTGGTTTTCTTGGGCATTTTCTTGGATTAGGGGTTAGAGGATGTGTGGATTAAAATGATGCAATTGATTGGGAGGAGGGTTGGATTGTCTGTTTTTTTAGAATAGGGCATTGCGGTCGGCATCCTGTCGGATGAAGATGAAGAGGAGGAGCGTGAAGGCGATGAGGGAGGAACCGCCATAGCTGAAGAAGGGTAGGGGGATGCCTATGACGGGGACGAGTCCGAGGACCATGCCGATGTTGATGAAGAAATGGAAGAAAAGGATGGAGGCCACGGAATAGCCATAGAAGCGTGCAAAGGTGGAGCGTTGCCGTTCGGCAAGGACGATGAGCCGGATGAGCAGCAGCACATAGGCCGCCACCACCACGATGCCTCCCACGAATCCCCACTCTTCGCCGACAGTGCAGAAGATAAAGTCTGTCTCCTGCTCCGGAACGAAATCGGCCTTGGTGATGGTGCCGTTGAGGAATCCCTTGCCCACCAAGCCGCCGGAGCCGATGGCAATCTTGGCTTGGTCGACATTGTAGCCCACCCCCGTGGGGTCTTCTATTTTGCCCAGCAGGACATAGATACGGTCGCGCTGGTGGCTCTCCAGGATATGCTCGAAGGCAAAGTCGACCGAGAGCGTGAAGAGGCAGCAGGCGGCGAAGACGATGCCGACGTGCCAATAGTCTTTGGCACTGCGTTTGGAGAGCCAAAGGAAGAGATAGCCTAGGGCAAGCAGGGCGAGGATGCCGATAAGAAGGAATTTGTTGACAAGCAGGGCGGCGATGAAGAGTATGATGGCCGTGGCCCCGATGATGAGGATATAAGGTGAGAGACCTTCGCGAAAGAAGGCCAGCAGGAAAGAGGTGAAGACGAGTGCCGAGCCGGTGTCGTGCTGCAAGAGGATGAGCAGGCACGGGATAAGCACCATGGAGGATAGCACCAACTGGGTCTGCCGTTGTTTGAGGTCGGTGTTGATGTCGCCTACGTATTTGGCAAGTGCCAGGGCGGTGGCAAATTTGGCAAATTCGGACGGCTGTAGCTTGAAAGCGCCAAAGTCGATCCACGACTGTCCGCCATTGGTGACGGTGCCGATGAAAAGCGTCAGCACCAGCAGGGCGACGACGATGCCGTAGATGATATAGGCTATGTTGGAAAAGATGCGGGGTTTGATGAGGATGACGCATAGGGCCGTAACAAAGGCTACGCCCATCCAAATAATCTGTTTGCCATGCTGGCAGGAGAAATCGAGGATTTCGGGGTGATTCTCGTCGTAGCAGGCGGCATAGATGTTGAGCCAACCGAAGAACACCAGGAAGAGGTAGAGTGCAACGGTAATCCAGTCAAAACGTATTTTCTCGGTAGGCATGGTGCGGGGTTATCTTTTTTTGGGTTTCTTTACACGTCTTGTAAGCGGCAGTTTCTGGCAGGGATTGATGTTGGTGTAGTATTCATCCACATCTTTACGCTCAATCTCTCCCTTGAGGTATTTCTCGATGATGAGGCCGGCGATGGGGGCTGCCCATGTGCCGCCGCCGCCCTGGGCGTTCTCCACATACACTGCCACGGCAATTTTGGGGTTGTCCATGGGGGCGAAGGCGATGAAGACGGAGTGGTCGTTGCCGTAGTTCTCGGCGGTGCCTGTCTTGCCGCAGACCGAGATGCCGGGCACGTCGGCCTTATGTGCGGTGCCGCCGGCCCCGTGCACCACATCGTACATACCTTGGGCGGCAATGTCGAAGTATCTTTTCTCGATGCCGGTCTCGTGCTTTTCGTAGAAGAGGGGGTTGCGGGTGGAGTCGGGGCCGTAGTAGCGCACCAGATGAGGTGTGTAGTAGTAGCCACGGTTGGCAACGATGGCAGCTAGATTGGCCATCTGCAGCGGGACGACCTCCACCTCGCCCTGGCCGATGGAGTTGGAATAGATGGTGCGGAAGGCCCAGCCATCCTTGCCGTACCACTTGTTGTAGAAGGCGGTGTCGGGGATGTTGCCGGCCTTGACGTTCGGCAGGTCGATGTCGAGCCGTTGGCCGAAGCCGAAACGCAGCATATAGTCGCGCCAGACGGTGAGGCCGTATTGGCTGTCTTTGTTGGCATTCTTGTATTTGCCTTGCTGGATGATGCGGCGGTAGGTGTAGTAGAAATAGGGGTTGCAGGACATTTTGATGGCCTCTGCCACAGAGCGGGCGCTGGGGTGGTTGTGGCAGCCAAGCACCTTGTCGCAGACGAAGCCCGTGTTGGGCGTGATGACACCCAGATGCAGGGCAACCATGGCTTGCGCCACCTTGAAGATGGATCCGGGAGGATACTGGGCTTGCAGGGCTCGGTTGAAAAGAGGTTTGGAGATGTCTTCGTTGAGCTTGACGAAGTTCTGTCCACGGATGCGCCCCACCAGCATGTTGGGGTCGTAGCAGGGGGCGGAGAGGAGGGTGAGGACCTCGCCGGTGGAGGGCTCGATGGCCACCACGCATCCGCGCTTGTTGGCCATCAGCTTCTCGGCATACTCCTGCAGGTCGGCGTCGAGGGTGGTGTAGAGGTTCATGCCCTCTACAGCCATGGTGTCGAGCTGGCCATGCATATAGGAACCTATCTCGCGGTTGTGGACATCCACCTGCATGATTCTCTTGCCTTTGATGCCACGGAGCTCTTTTTCATACGAGTATTCGAGACCACTTTTGCCAATATAGTCGCCGCGTTTGTAGTAGGGCTTGGTTTCGAGGTCGTGCTCGTTGACCTCGCCCACATATCCCAACACGTGGGCGGCAATGGGTTTGCTGTACAGGCGGAGGGTGCGTTTGGAGATATAGAATCCCTTGAACTTGTATAGGATGTTCTCCCAACGGCCAAATTCCTCTTTGGATATCTGCTTCATGAAGATGGAGGCGGAGTAGGGCGAATAGACGGTGGCCTTGTGCATGCGCTCTTCGAAATCTTCACGGGTGATGCCGACCGATTGGCAGAAATAATTGGTGTCGAGGTTTTTAACCATGCGGGGGATGACCATAAGGTCGTAGACAGCCTCGTTGTATACGAGTAGCTCTCCGTTGCGGTCGTACATGAGGCCGCGGGCAGGATATTGGGTGATGTTGCGGAGCGATTGGTTCTTGGCTTTTTCTTTGTACTCCTTGTCGAAAATCTGTAACATGGATAGGCGGCCGACAAAAATAATGCCGACCACGAGGAAGATAATCTTCACTATTCCACTGCGATTGCTATACTGATTGGACATGAAAAAGCCCTATTATTTAAAATGCAAAGATACAACTTTTTCGTGAATTAGTATACGCGCGAATATAAAAAAATAGGGAGGCATTTTAAATGCCTCCCCGGGAGCTTTTACCAAATTATATTTCTAACTCGTTTTTAGATATTGCGGTGGAAGACCAACTGATAGGTGACGGTGTCGCTCTCGTCAAAGCCGTAGGCAAAGTGCAGGTCGATGAGGATGGCATCGGTGGTGGTGTCGTAGTTGAAGGGGATCTGCATGGTGTCGGGGTTGCCGTTGTCGTCAAAAGTGTTGGCGGTCAGGCTGCCGGTTTGAGTGGTGGGGTCGTAGGCATAGGCAAAGTTCATGCTCTCAATCTCTTCCATGCTGTACTGGCCGTCGGTCTCAACCATGCTCATGACAACTACCTCGTCGGGGAAAGAAAGATGGGCATAGGTGGAGTCGAAGTTCAGACCGAAGTTCAGTTGGAAGCTGGAGCCCATGATGCTGTCCCAGCCGCAGCTGCCAGAGACAAACATGGAGTCGAGGAGATTGAGGGTGAAGGTCCAGTCGGTGCCAATCAGGTCGGCAGTGCTCTTCACCATCACGTTATCGTCCTGGAAAGTGTTGGTGTTGTTGTTGATGGGGCTGATGTCTTCTTTCTGGCAAGCGGTCATGCTGAGGAGCATAGCGGCAGCGATTAAAAGGATGCTTTTTTTCATTTTGAATAATTTTTTTTGTTTGTACTATTTTTTATTTTTTCGTTTTTATCTTTCTCATGTCTTTGTTCGCCTATAAGAACGAAACGAAAAAATCAAAAACTACAATCTAATCGAAAATTAACATCTATTTAACTAATGGGGATGCCCACTTCATCCTATATATATTATGTTTGTATTATTCTTTATTTATATTTCATAAATTAAAGATAGTATAAGTATAATGTAAATGCGTTCTAGATTTAATGGGCGCACGGTGTGTGCTATTGAGTCTTGGTAAGGGAGGTGGAGGGGGTGGTTTGAATTGGTGTGGGTGTCTTTTGCTGTAATGGATTTCGGGCGGATAGGATGATGTGGTGTCAAAAAAAAGGCTGCCGCAAAATAAGCGGCAGCCTTTTGATGGATTGTTTATGTTTGTTTCTTCGAAACAGACGTTTTCTCGCCTCAGCATATGAAGAAAGTCCTGTGGACTTTCGATAGCGAAGCGGAGAACAATCTCAAGCTTGTCTGCATTCGGCTTAACGAAAACGTTCCATTTCATGAGTCGTTTTCTAATAGCCCTTGGTTGGTGAGGCCGATAGGTTTAGATTTGGTGGCAGAATGGGTCGGTATTGTTTCTCATCCGAGGTTTTCGGCTTGACATACAGTCTTTTTTACCGGCTGGTATGGGGCCTTTGGGTTTGAGGGATATTGATTGGACGGAGGGCCTATCAAATATGGCGGTGGAAGATGAGCTGGAGGGTGATGGTGTCGGTTGTGTCGCCATCTGTAGCTATGGTCAGGGGAATGACGATTGCATCGGAGGCACTGTCGTAGGTGAATGGCAACTGAAAGGTGCTTGGGATGCCTTCTTCATTGTAGGTGTTGGCTGACAGATGGCCAGAGAGTGTGGCGGGGTCGTAGGAGTAGGCAAAGTTCATGCTTTCGATTTCTTCGAGGCTGAACCTACTCTCGTTCTCCATCATGTCTCGGATGCTGATGTCGTTGGGGAAAGAAAGGTGGGCATAGGTGCTGTCGAAATAGAGGCTGAACTCGTAGTTTATGATGATGCCTTGTATGCTGTCTATGTCAAAGATGATGGTGTCGCTGTGAGTGTAGGTCCAGCTGGTGCCGATAAGGTCGGAGGTGCTTTTGACCATGACATTGCGGCCATTGTTGTTGATGGGCTGGATGTTTTCTTTTTGGCAGGCAGTCATGCCCAGCAACAGGGCGGCGGCTATTATAAGGACTAGTCTTTTCATATTATTGTTTTGTGAAGATGATATTTATTTGCTCTGATTTCTTTCGAGCGTGATTTGTTCGATAGTGGGCTGGTTCTTGTCGTTGGTTCTCATTCTAGAGATGATCATTGTGTTGTCGGTGAGCCAAATGATGTCCCATCCACCGCCATTTAGGTCGGCAAGGTTGCATAAAAATTGGTCGTTGCTAAAGTTCCATGTGCCGTTGTCGGTCTGGGTGGGGCCATTGATTTCGGTACGGGTGGCGCTGCCGTCGTTGTTGAAGGTGTAGTATATGGCAATGCCGTTTTCTTGGGGGCAGTAGTATTCGAGGTCTACCATGTAGGTATAGTCGTCAACACGAGAATATTGAATGGAGTTGGAATACTGCCATGTGCCGGTAACGGTGGCGGTGGTAATGCTAGTAATGTTGAGGATGAAGATGGCATCACCCGACTGGGCGTTGAAGATTAGGATTTGTCCGTAGAGTGTTACGGAGTCGCCCAAGGTGTGTCCGTCAAACCAGCTGTCGGACGACAGGAGGTAGTTGTCGCGCATGATGACCAGGGTGGTGTCGGCATTTATGCGCAGTCCATAAACGGGAAGACTGGAATTTTCGAAAGGCAATAATCCTTGCAGTGGGACCGAGACGAGCACTCCGCTGTAGCCATCGCCTATGACAGTGTCCTGCATATGGGGCGACACGGCATAGGCCTGACCGTTCCAAACGCCGGTCTGCCGGTCGTAAGTCACGTTCACGGTTTTGCCCGATTGTTCCATACGGCGCATCCAGGCTTTAATCTCGTTGCGGTCTTTGGTGGTGATGGTGTTGTTATTGTTGTTGGATTGGGAGGTTTTTCCCTTAGCATTCAGGTCGGAGGGCTTGGCGTTGAGGTTGTGGAAGGTCACCGACTTGCCTTCTTCGGCGTAGTTGCAAAATTGGTCCAATAGTTGTTCCCATTCCGAGCTGTTCTTTACCACGGTCGTCTGTTCTTCGCCGTCGACAGAGTAGACTATGGTGCAGTTTTGGCTGATATAGGGTTGCTCTTCCTTGCAGGCGGTGGCGCACAGCAGAAGGGCAAAAATGGGTATGATTAGTCTTGCTTTCATCTTTGTTTAGAGGGATTAACGTTTTTTGTCTGATTTTGTATTTGAGCCTTCGAGGGCTTTTATTTGATAGTTGAGCAGGGCTTCGTACTGCTCGGTGCTGTCTATGCGGTAGAATGCCAGGGTGCGGCGGTCGTGCGAGGCCACCACTTTGCACACTGGCTTTTTTGACCAGCGGGTGCGTCGTGCGGGAGCATTGGCTTCGCCCAGCCAGGAGGTGGACCCGTGGCCGGGGCGGATGGCGTACTCCTTCATCAACCGTTGCCACGCGGCATCGTTGTCGGCAACCACCAGCACAACGTCTACCCTAACGCTGTCGCTCAGTGCAAAGCCGTTCACTTGCGCTACGGCCAAGTCTTTCTGCGAGGCGTAGCGCTCATAGAGGTGGCTTTGGGCACCAGCAGCTATGGGCAGCAGCAATAATAATATAAGTAGTATTCTTTTCACAATAAATAAATCACATTAAATCAAGGGTCAGCATTTCTGAGGCCAACGACACCCACTGGGCATCGTCTATGTTGGTTCGGTTGCAGCAAACCATAGGGTATTCGTCAGCAACCGCGGGTCGCACCATGGGTATGGTGACGGCGGTCATCACTCCCACTACCAATACAGCCACCACTCCATTGCGCACTTGGCGTCTTTTGCGTTCCCAGGCGGGATATTGCAGGGCCAGTCGATGGGCTTTCCCTTCTGCGGTGGTTTTCTGCCATAGGTTGTCAAACTCTTGTTCGTTCATAGGGTCATTTTTTTTCTTAGTTCTTCTTTAATCCGCACCAGTCTAACGCTTACGTTCTTAACGGACATGCCCAGTTCCTCGCCGATTTCTTCGTAGCTGTAACCTTCCAGCTGCATGCGCACGATGGTGCGGTTGGGTTCGTCCAGCAGGGCTATCTGCTCATGCAACTCACGTACCAGTGAATTATCCTCGGCAGCTTCGTCGTAGTCTTCGCGCAGGGCCTGGGTGTCTTCAGTACGTCTGAGGCAGTCAACCACTGCATTGTGAGCAATTCTCCACACTAGGGCTGCCTGTTGTAGTTTTGGTAGCGGCAGCACCCGCTCACGGGTTCGCCAAAGTGCAATAGTGGCTTCCTGGACCATGTCCTCTATCTCTAAACCTCGGTGACTATATCGCCGACAGAGCGAGAATATCAGTCCACGGTAGC
Organism: uncultured Bacteroidales bacterium; assembly: GCA_947168515.1. Taxonomy (GTDB): domain Bacteria; phylum Bacteroidota; class Bacteroidia; order Bacteroidales; family P3; genus Colimorpha. The sequence goes on along the minus strand of CAMVMF010000004.1, from coordinate 88,165 downwards.
TCTGCAGCAAATTGTCAAACGGGTCGTGGTGCTTCATCTTATATATATTACCGTAAAAACTATTTAAAAAACTACACCGAGGTTAAAATTTTTTTTCGTCTCACTGATTATTTGTTGGTAATGAAAGCTTTGCGGCCAGTTCTTCTCGGGGCTGAAGGGTGTAAGTGAGTGCCTTCTGCCGTTCCGCCGGGAGGGTGTGGTAGTAGTTGAGCTGGTCTGTGAGAATGGTGGAGAGGTAGCGGAGGATATGAAGTGCCTGGTCCTTATTGCCGGCGTGGGCATAGGCTTGGGCTATGTCGTAGATGAGGCTTGGGGTTTGCAGGGTGGAGAGGGGTATCTCACTGGAGGTTTTTATGAGCGCGCTGTCGGCCTGTGCTTCCATTCCGAGGTTGCTGAGGTTCTCGGCCAGCAGGACTACGTCGCGCCAGTACTGTTCCAAAAACTTGCAGCAGGTTTCGTCGATGTACACAAGTTCGAGAGGCTGCCAGCCCATGTGTTTCATCACGTGGCGGTAGAAAGGCTCTACGGCCACGCTGTCACAGGGGGTAGCGCTCAGGCGATAGGCGTTGCCCTCCAGCTGTAGCCGCCCATCGAAGTAGCCATGGAACTGATTGTAGGCATAGTGGGTAAAGTATACCGGACGGCCTAGTTGTATACTCTCCTGCAGCAGATTGCTGAAGTTTGCCCATCCCATCAGGCCGATATTCTCCACCCGCACATCGGTCCGCTCGTGTTCTACTGTTTGCAGATACCAGAGAGGGAAGGTGTCGTTGTCGCCATAGCAGAACAGCACGGCCCCCTGTTCGTTGCTGTCGCAAGAGTTGAGAATGTTGGCTCCGGCATCGTGGGCTATGAAGCGTCCGCTGCGGTCGTGGTCGTCCCAGTTCTGACAGGCCATAAGCAGTGGGACGGCCAGCACCAGAGCCGTGCCTAGGAGCGAACCAACACTGGAGTTAATGCGGACCTTTGGCAAGAGACGGGCTACCTGTTCCACAATCCAGCCAGCTCCATGTCCAATGAAGATGCAGAAAGCGTAGAAACTGAGAATGTAGGCGTAGTCGCGTTCGCGAGGTTCGTAGCAGGGGTGGTTGAGGTAGACCGACAGCACCACGCCGCCCATTAAGAACAAGGTGAGCACGGCCCAAAAGGATTTTTTGTTGTCGGAGAGCACCACCAGCCCCAGGATGCCCAGCAGCAGAGGCAGCATATAGTATATGTTGTGGCCATTTGTGTGCAGCGAGTCAGGCGGACGCTCGGCGGTACCCACCAGCAGGCGGTCGAGGGGGGGCACACCAGTAAGGAACTGCCCGTTCTGCGGCGAGCCGTAGCCTTGGCGGTCGTTGTAGCGGCCAGAGAAGTTCCACATCAGGTAACGCAGGTACATGTAGGTGAGCTGATAGGAACCGTAAAACTGTAAGTTGCCGAGGAAATTGGTGTCGCCCCCGTTCCAGGTGGAGTTGTAGAATTGGTCGTTGGCCCGGTGACGCCACATGCGAGGGTAGAGGGGGGCTTTCTCGTAGCGTTCGCGGTTGAGATAGATCTTGAACTCCTCGGCAGTGGAGGGATTGCCCTCATTGATGGGGGGGCCTGCGGCGGCCCGGATGGGGATGATAATGTAAGGGGTGAGGCCTAGGATGAAAAACAACAGGCAGAAGGGGAGCAGTTGGGTCAGAAAAGATTTGACGGGGAGTCGCTGTCCGGCTTTTTTCTGTTCCACGGCCTTGAAGATGAAGAGCAGCAGGAGGGTGGGGGCGGTGAGGAGGGTGAGCTGGTGGACGCAGTAACCCATGCCCAAAAGGAGGGCTATGAGCAGCAGCCAGCGCTGGGCTTGACGGCGGTTGGGGCTGCGGTACCAGCGCATCATGCTCCACAACAAAATGGATGCGATGAGCATGGCAAGGCTGTATACCTCGCTCTCCACAGCAGAAAACCATGCGGTGTCGCAAAAAAGATAGCAAAGGGCTCCGACGAGTGCCCCAACCCGTGGGCGGGAGAGTATTTTGTTGCACTGCTGCGGAGGAAAGAGCAATAGGATGGTCCAATAGAGGAACATGACCGTCAGGCCTGCCGAGATGGCCGAAAGGGCATTGCACCACGGGGCTACGGCCAGCATGTTGTTGCCAGCCAGGAGGGAGAAAAGATGAGCTAGGAGTTGATAGAGAGGAGCTCCTGGAGGATGACCCACCTGAAGGAGGGTGGAGACGGAGATGAACTCGCCAGAATCCCAAAAACTGACAGAAGGTTCTAGACACAGGACGTATACCAGCGTGGCACCCAATGCCAGCAGCCATCCTATTAGGAGGTCGAGACGGCCTACCAGTTGACCACGGACTTGTTGAAGATGTCTTCGCATAGCTCGTTTACAATTTCGCTAACCAATCCTGCCTCCACAGCAGAGAGGTCGAGAGAGGCGTTGTAGTCCTTGAAACGGGAGAAGGATTGTTCAAAGTCGGCCTTGGGGTCGAAACGGTTGGTGAATTTGACGCGGATGGTGATGGTGAGGCGGTTGGTAGCCACGTTGTCCGAACTGCTGATAGAGGATGCCCGGGTGCTGTAGTCGGTGATTTCGCCGCTGATTTGCAGGTCGCCTTCTTCGGGAGAGAGGTTGAGGCTGGTTTGGGAAGAGAACATTTGCTGCAGACCATCGTAGATTTTCTGACTGAGCTGAGGATTTACCGTAGAGGCATAGTTGGGGAACTGGCTGATAGAAATGGTTTTGGCTTCGACAGGGATGGAAGCACCCGTGAAGGAATAGCCTCCAGTGCAGCCACAGAGGGTGGCGAAAGTTGCTATGAAAATGAGGGCAAAAAATTTCCGCATGATGTGCTAGAGGATTCGGGGGTATCAGTTTTTTCAAGATGTCAAAACATGCCATCGGACTGATGTCCGATGCATGAGACATGGTTGCGTGTCGGTGTGGGGAGCAATAGCTGGCCGAACGCTATACGTTGTTGGCGTCGTGGTCGATGTGCTCCTCGTCTTGAAGCAGCCAGAGCATGTAGGAGGACTGTTGCTCCATGTAGTCGAGGATGGCGATTTTTTGGGGTAGGTCGTTGATTTTAGAAATCTCGGCAACCACTTCGTCGATTTTTAATTTAATGTTGTTATTCATGTGTTTAGCAAAAAGAGTTATATATTTAACTTAGTTTGTTTTGGGTGCAAAGATACGACTTTTTTTCGATGGAAACGAAAAAATGCGTATCTTTGCATTTCGTTATGAATCGATTGCAGTATTGGATTAGGGCTCAGACGCAGTATCGTGTTCATTCGCCGTTTGTGTTCGACATGTACAGAAAGGTGCTATTCGCCCAGTTGTCGAAAGATTTGTCCAAAAAGGTGGCAGAGGAACATACCACGGGATGTCGCAGGTATCACGAGCTGGTCTATAAGCTGACCGATCATTACCATCTGAGGCAGGTCTGTTATGATGACGATGAGGCAGTGTTGGAGGGTGATCCATTGACTTTTGGCTCACTGAAGGTGGTGAGCCGGCCCCATGGCAACCGACAGCGTGAGCTGCGGTGGGAGGCTCAATGTGGCAACACCAAATATAATGTCAGCATAGACCTTTTTGACGTGGGGTTGCTGATGAACCATCCCAAACTGCACAAACAACATTTTTTGCTCAAATAGAAGCGTCCATTTTGAAATAAAGATATATGAAGAGTAAACTGTTAATAATGATTTGTTTGTTGGGAGTCTGTACCTCGTTAGTCTCCTGCCATAGACGTAGCGACGAGGCCCCCAAGCCCACAGCCTATTTGCGCATAGACTTGCCAGAGCATGCCTATACTGTTTGCGATACCGTTGAGCTGCCGTTCACCTTTGAAAGGAGTACCCTTTCGCAGCTGAAGTGGAAAGACAATCCTGACCGCTCACAGGACAAGTGGTTCACCTTGGAGTACCCCAAATACAAAGGCTATGTCTTCCTATCCTACAAACGGTTGCGCAGCCCCAAGGAACTCAAGGCACAAGTGGACACCTCGTACCGCTTTGTCGAGGATAATTTCCACTTCTCTTCTGGCGTGGACGAGAACCGCTTTATGGACAAGAAACACAATCTGTATGGTACCACCTACCATCTCAAAGGACAGAATGTTGCCAGTACCTATCAGTTTTGGCTCACCGACAGCAACAACCATTTCCTTCGGGGTGCCCTCTACATAGATGTTACGCCCAACAACGACTCGCTGGCTCCTGTGCTGGAATATTTGCAAGCTGATATGGACCACATAATGGAATCGGTAAGATGGAGATAAGGTTTATATTGTTGGCATTTGCCATGACCTTCCTTGCCGGAAGTATGCAGGCTCAGTCTTACTCTGAGCAAGAGGTTGTCATTAAAATAGTGGGACATGAAGAGGGTGCCATAGCAACCGACTCGATGCAGTTGGCCGGTACACTCACCGTGCCTAAGGATGCCAAAGGGAAAGTGCCTGCGGTAATCCTTATCACAGGTTCGGGTGCGCAGGGGCGCGATGAGGATGTTTTTGGGCACAAACCTTTCAAGGTGATTGCCAATTACCTTTCCTCCAACGGATATGCTGTGCTGCGGTGCGACGACCGCGGTGTGGGAGAGTCGACAGGTGATATAGAACATGCCACCACATTAGATTTTGCCACAGATGTGGAGTTCCAGCTGCGTTATTTGCAGAAGAGACAGGATTTGGGCATAGACCCCAACCGCATATACCTTTTTGGCCACAGCGAGGGTGCCACCGTGGCTGCTATTGTTGCCGCCCATAGCCGACAGACCGACCATCCTGTGGCAGGTGTTATTATGCTGGGAGGTGCCGGCTTGGACGGCAAAACCACGCTTTTGCAACAAAACGAAGATATTTTTAGATTGAGGGGACTCCCAGACAGCCTCATCAGTCGGCGGCTGGCATGCATGCGCGACCTTTTTGCCGTTTGCGATACCATTCATCTCGGGGTTGGGGTTGACACGATCAAGACACTCAACATGGCTTTTCGTCCTCTCTTTAAGAAGCATTCTGCAGGCCTCAGCCGTGAGCAGAAGGTGGAGACAGGGCTGACCAGTGTCGAATGCTACGGTTGGGCCGTCAGTATGAGCAAGCCTTGGTTGATGACTTTTCTAAGCCTCAATCCGGCCGGTTATATCGCCCAGTTACCCTGCCCCCTGTTGGCCATCGGAGGCGAGAAGGACTGCCAAGTGGCTGCCAAGCCCAACCTGGCCGCTATCGAGGCCGCATGCCAAACTGGGGGAGTGCCTTGTCAGACCCTCCTATTGAAAGATATCAATCATTTGGGACAGTTGCTATCGGCAGAAAGTACTGGGGCTGTGGATGAATATGCCAAGTTGGGACAGGCTCCGAGTGACCGGGTTCTTCTCCCCATTCTCAATTGGCTTCAGCAGCAAAAATAAAGAATTATCAGCCATATTCTGCCCCAACAATAAAAAAACAGGCCATCGTGTGCGCTGCACATGATGGGCCTATGTGTGTGGCGGGGGAGGAAAATAAATTTGGTCACATCGATTTTTTTGTTTATCTTTGCAAAATTAAAAATTAGTTAATATATAAATAAGATACTGTCTATGTCGAAGTTACTTTTACTGGGCGACGAAGCAATCGCTCAAGCATTTATTGATGCAGGCGGTAGTGCCATCAATAGTTATCCTGGCACCCCCTCCACCCAGATCACCGAATATGTAATCAAATCGAAAGAGGCAGCCCAGAAGGGTATCCGTGCAAACTGGTGTGCCAATGAGAAGACCGCTCTCGAGGCTTCCATCGGTGTTGCCTATGCTGGCAAACGTGCCATGACCTGCATGAAGCATGTCGGTCTTAATGTCTGCGGCGACCCCTTTATGAATGCCGCCATCATCGGCACCAAAGGTGTCATCATCGTTGTGGCCGACGACCCCAGCATGTTCTCCAGCCAGGACGAGCAGGACAGCCGCTTCTATGGCCATTGGGCCATGATTCCCATGCTGGAGCCCAGCAACCAGCAGGAGGCCTACGACATGGTTTTCTTTGGCTATGAGCTCAGCGAGAAGATGGGAACCCCCATCCTCCTGCGCATCCCCACCCGTCTGGCCCACAGCCGTGCCGGTGTGGAGCGCCGTGCCCCCCTGCCTCAGAACCCCATCAATTATCCTACCGACCCCAAGACTTTCGTGCTTCTGCCCGCCAATGCCAAGGTCCTCTATCGCGACCTCATCGACAAACAGCCTAAGTTTGTTGAATGCTCAGAGACCAGCGGCTACAACCAGTATATCCCCGGCACCGACAAGAGCCGCGGAATAGTCACCACAGGTATTGCTTACAACTATTTGCTGGAGAATTTCCCTGGCGGCAAGTGCCCCTATCCTGTTGTGAAGATTACGCAGTATCCTCTGCCCACCGGCATGCTCGGCAAGCTGTATGACGAGTGCGACGAAATTCTGGTTCTCGAAGACGGCCAGCCTTTTGTCGAGGAGCAGATCAAAGGCTGTCTTGGCAAGGGCAAGCCCGTGCACGGACGTTTGGACGAAACCATCCGTCGCGACGGCGAGATGAATGCCGAGAAGGTGGCCAAGGCTCTTGGACTTCCGGTTGCCAATGGTCCCGCAGTGCCCGAGGTGGTTACCAACCGTCCTCCAGCACTCTGCCAGGGATGCCCCCATATCGACAGCTATGAGGCTCTCGTCGATGTGATGAAGAAATATGAGCACGGTCGTGTTTTTGGCGACATCGGTTGCTACACTCTCGGTTTCAATATGGGTGCCATCAACACCACGGTCTGCATGGGTGCCTCCATCACCATGGCCAAGGGTGCTGCCGAAATGGGTATCTTCCCCTCGGTGGCAGTCATTGGCGACGGTACTTTCGGCCACAGTGGTATGACCGGCCTGCTCGACTGCATCAACGAGAAGGCCAACGTGGTGGTCATGATTCTTGACAACGACATCACCGCCATGACCGGCGGCCAGCCCTCCAGTGCCAACATGAAGCTCTTCAAAATCTGCAAGGGCCTCGGTGTCGACCCAGACCACATCCGTCACGTGGTGCCTCTGAAGAAGAACTACGACGAGTTTGTCAAGATTCTTGAAGAGGAGATTGCCTACGACGGCGTCAGCGTCATCATCCCCCAGCGCGTATGCATTGTTGAGAACAAAAAGCGCGTGGCAGCTAAGAACAAATAAATTGTTAGAATAGTCTGAGTAATCGGAGTTTTCAGAATACTATGATTACTCCGATTATTCAGAAATAAAAATAGAACACAAGATGAAAAAAGACATCATACTTTGTGGCGTAGGCGGTGACGGTATCGTCTCCGTGGCCAAAATCATCAGCGATGCAGCCCTCAACTTGGGCATGAATGTTAAACAGAGCGAAATCCACGGCATGTCGCAGCGTGGCGGTTCGGTGTTCAGCCACCTCCGCATCAGCAGCGAGCCCATCTTCGCCGATGTCATCCCCGAAGGCAAGGCCGACATTATCCTCAGCTCCGAGCCCATGGAGGCCCTGCGCTATCTGCCTTTCCTGGCCCCCGACGGTGTGGTCATCACCAACAGCGACCCCTTCATCAACATCAAGAACTATCCCGACATTGAGAAGGTGAATGCCGAATTGGCCAAGCTGAAAAAGTGCGTGAGCTTTAACGCCAACGCCATTGCCAAGGAGATCAACGCCCGTGGCAACATGGTGCTGCTGGGTGCTGCCGCTCCCTACCTTGAGATTGAGTTCGACGAACTGGAGAAAGCCATCAAGGCCATCTTTGGCCGCAAGGGCGACGCCGTCGTCGAGACCAACATCAAGGCCATCCGCGCCGGCCGCGATGCGAAATAAAATTTATAGCTCTAATATACAGAAAGAGGATGCTTCGCAAGGCATCCTCTTTCGTTTTAGAACAATAGCCCCTTCCATAGCTGTTGCAGGAAGTCGTAAATGTATATCGTTTCTATATCCCCAATCTTCCGATTTATCGGGTCGAGCGAGACTATTATTAGTCGGCAGTCGGGGTGCTCCTCCCCAAAAGCTTTCAAACCCTTTAGGTGCTTGGGCAGCACCTCCTCGGACGATTTTATCTCAATGGCAATCTTTGCATCGCCAATAACAGCGTCAACCTCTATCCCTGAATAGGTTCGCCAATACGAGAGTTCCTGCTCGTTGTGGGTGTACCCAATGTAGGCCTTCAGTTCTTGCATGACGAAATGCTCAAAGGCATGACCATACTCAACAGTACCCCTTTGCAGGTCTTTTCGGTGCAGCAAATGGTTGGCGATGCCCACGTCAAAATAGTAGAATCGTGGGGCTTGGACCAGTCGGCGTTTCTTTTCGTGCCGATAGGCGGGTATAAAATACCCTATCAGGCTATCCTCCAGTATCGAGAAATACTCTTTCACCGTAGTTGCGCTAACCCCGCAGTCCGAAGCCACGTTGTTGTAGTTGAGCATTTCGCCGTCAGAGAGGGCTGAGACCTCTAAGAACCGTTGGAAGGTGCTTATATTACGCACCAGTGCTTCGGCTTTTATTTCCTCTTTAAGGTACACGTCCACGTATGCTGCCAGCCGAATGGACGGGTTGTCCGAAAGGTAATGAGTGGGGAGCATCCCGCCCCTCACAGCCCTGTCTATGTCGAAATCGGGTATCTCGCAACTCACAAGAGGATAGAAGTAACAAGGATAAGCCCTGCCGCCAAGCGTGTTGTATGACTTGCGTTTCAACTTTCGGGCACTGCTACCGCACAAAATGAACTGGAATCCATATTCCGAAATCAGTCGGTGCACCTCATTGAGCAGTTCGGGCACCTCGGCAATCTCATCGATGATTACCAGCGGCTTTTCGGTATTCCCTGCCAATTGGCTATAGAGCAAGCCGGGCTTGCGACGGTATCGTGAGCTTAAGTTGGTATCCAACAAGTCGATGTACATAGCCTCCGGAAAACGAGTCCTGAGATATGTCGACTTCCCCGTCTGGCGTGCTCCAAACAAAAAAACACTGCAATCGTCGCTAAAATCTATCTCTAAGTACCTATTATACATTGTATGCTGATATTTAATTTAATAACGTTTTTGCACTTTGGATTTTTACTGAAAATCCAAAGTGTTGGTTTGGATTTTCTGCAAAAATCACAAGTTCAAAACGACGTATTTGTATTTTTATTGTGCTATAAACACAATTAATCATCTCTATCCCGTACCCGCACCACTGGAAGACAAGAATACATTGAAACAATTCCACATCTCAGACACACTTGAATGGTGCAACGGAACTATTGACATTGCTCCAGAGTATATCTTCGAACACGGAAAGCCCATAGACGCTAATAATGATTAACCTGTTGCAGCAGAAGAGACGATTGAATATGGGAAATAATATCCCGTAAGTAATAAAGGGAGAGGATGCCGAGGTGGCACCCTCTCTCTTGTTTATAATAGTCACCAATTTCACAAATGATAAAGAACCCGAAAATATATAAATACAATATACTTGGAGGAAAGTCAATTAATAACTTCCGCTTTTTAATATAGAACAATCACTTTTTGAGATAGATAACCATTTGTCTTGACGAAATATATTCCTGGGTTGGATACACTGAATATTGCTTTTCCAATACAACGTTTATTTGTTACTTCTACTAATCGTCCCATGATATGTTGTAGTGATCTCTGCTGAAAGAAAACTAATTAGCCCCAATCGGTCATTGGATATGTAACAAATGGACTATAACACAAGAAAACAATGCTATACGATGTCATTATTGCTAATGACCGTCATTAGAAAATCTGCTATACAGTTTATTGATTATCTGCTTCCTGTAACGTGTGTATTGTTTTTTCCTCTACTAATGACCGATTTGGGTTTAATGTTATTCAGTAGAACGCATTAGGTCATCAAACTTTATTGTGTATTTACGGCCAGATTCATCTTCAACAACACATTTTTCAGTGTCTTTTATTGCGATTATTTTACCTTTTTTGTAGTTGCTAAACGAATCTTTCCACATTATCGGGTCACCAATTTTGTATCCTTGATAACCGCCACTCTCGATAGAATGTCCCCATACATCACCTTCAACAGCATAAAATTGATTGTTCACGAGATATATTTTTACATTCATTAGGAATTCTCCGCCAGGTACAGATTTAACTGTTTGGGTAACGGCATCTTGAATATTTGTGCTCTTTGATTTTTTTAGTTGGCGATTACTCCCACCCGAATAAGCTGTGAGTTGTTGGTAGTTGAAATCTGTACTGATATTTCTAGTAGATATCATATTGACTTCACCAATTAATTTGGGAGGGGTTCCACACCCTGCTATTAGAAGTACAGAAGCAAGAATAGATAATGTAAGAATTGTTTTTTTCATGGAGTATATCCCTATCTTTGTGTCGGGCGCAACTTTTTTGCTCTCTCCAGCACCGAGAGGGAGCCTTACTATAAAAAAGAAGCGTGGTGCTGTATACCACGTCTTTGACAGAAGGTCCTGAGAAATACCTTCCTACTTAGATGTTGTAATCAGTCCACGCTATATGCGCGAACCATCATACCCATCTTGTGTAGCTTTTGAAAATTTCTCAGGTTTTCAGTCACAAGAAGAAGTATAACGCTTCTATAATAGGGTTTAGGATTCTGTTCTAAACCGATTGCAAAGATACAATTTATTTTCAATATACAAACTTTTTTCGTAATTCTGCAAAAATAGTGTATTTGGCATTTGTGTTCTGCCTAGCAAGAAAAGGTTTTTCGGGATAATAGAGAAGGAGTATACCGTGTTCGTACCCGGCATTTGTATATTCAAAAATAATGAGGCGTTTAGAAATGCGGGAATGTGTTAATTCGTGAGTCTTTTTCTTGCTATGTTAAAAAAAATGTGTATCTTTGCAGCGATTGTTGAGGGGACGAGAGTTCCCTTTTTTATTGCTTATGATAGACAAATTCAAGGTTTTAGACATCGTCAAGGACGCGCTGGAGGGTAGCGACAAATTCCTCGTAAGTATGAAAATCACCCCCGATAACCGCATTTTTGTGGACATCGACGGCGATAACGGCATCAATATCGACGACTGCATCGAGTTGAGCCGCACCATAGAGAAACAGCTGAACCGCGACGAAGAGGACTTTGAACTCAACGTGAGTTCTGCCGGTGCCGACGCCCCGCTGAAAATGCCGCGCCAGTATCGCCGCCATATGGGTCGCGAACTTGCCGTTGAGACCTTTGAGGGGAAGAACTACGAAGGCACCTTGGCTGACTGCGACGAGGAGCAGTTCACCATCAAAACCAAAGGTACCAAGAAAGTGCTCCCCCAAGTACTCACCTTCAACTATACCGATGTGAAGTCGGCCAAAGTGGTGCTGAGTTTCAAATAGGCTGAGGCCTCAATAAACAACGAATTAATAATATAGTTCAAATATAAGTCAAATGAAGACGTTAGACCTGATCGATTCTTTTTCTGAATTTAAAGAGTACAAGAACATTGACCGAGAGACTTTGATGCATATATTGGAAGAGGTGTTCCGCACAGCCCTGGCCAAGCGCTACGGCACAGAGGACAACTTCGACATCATCGTCAACATCGACAAGGGCGACTTGGAGATTTTTCGCAACCGCACCATCGTCGAAGATGGCCAAGTGACTGACGAGAACACGGAAATAGCCTATAGCGAGGCCATCAAGATCGAGGATGACTTTGAGGTTGGAGAGGAATGCTCCGAACCCATATATCTGACAGAATTTGGCCGTCGGGAGATCTTGGCCATCCGCCAGAACCTGTCGAGCAAAATACAAGACTATGAGAAGTCTCTTATTTTCCAGAAATACAAAGAGAAAGTAGGTGAAGTTATCGTTGGGGAAGTCTACCAGCCTTGGAATAAAGAAATATTGATTTTGGATGAAGAAAAGATTGAGTTGGTGCTGCCCAAGAGCGAACAGATTCCCACAGACCGTTACCGCAAGGGCGACACTGTGCGCGCCGTGGTGCTAAAAGTGGAGATGAAGAACAACAATCCCGTTATCGTTCTCAGCCGTACTTCACCCATCTTTTTGGAACGTCTGTTGGAGGCCGAGGTGCCGGAGATCTATGATGGTCTCATAACCATAAAGAATATTGTGCGCATCCCTGGCGAGCGTGCCAAGATAGCCGTGGAGAGCTACGACGACCGCATCGACCCTGTGGGTTCTTGCGTGGGTGTGAAGGGCGCGCGTATCCACGGTATCGTCCGCGAGTTGCGCAACGAGAATATCGATGTCATCAACTATACTCCCCGTCTGGACATTATGGTGCAGCGTGCTTTGGCTCCCGCCAAAGTATCCTCGCTAAAAGTAGATGAAGAAGAGAAGAAGATAGAAGTATTCATGGAGCCTGACCAGGTGAGTTTGGCCATTGGTAAGGGAGGTTGCAACATTAAGCTTGCTAGCAAACTGGTGGGATTTGACATTGACGTCTACCGCACCGGCGACGAAGACAGCGATGATGTAGAACTGAAAGAGTTTGCAGACGACATTGACGAGTGGATCATTGACGTTCTCATCAATATTGGTTGCGACACCGCAAAGAGTGTGCTGGCCCTGAGCAAAGAGGAACTGCTCAGTCGCACCGACCTTGAGGAGGAGACTATTGACGAGGTCATCCGCATACTGAAAGCCGAATTTGATGACGAGGATGGGGATAAAGATGCCAACAAAGGAAACAAAAACGAATAGGGAATCCCAACGTTTTTGACTGATGAGAGACGCGGCAGCTCTCATGTTCTATCCACAATAGAATAATCGTTAGTAACCATCGAGGACTAACGATAGCCGCAGAAAAAAGAAAGAATCGCCACAAGCCCAAAGGAGGCAGGCGCAAGCATTAATGCTGATAAAAAGAGAATAAGCTCATGAGATGAGAAAAAGGCAGAATCCGGCATTTGACAACGGTAGCTTTCATTAATCTCATTTAAAAGTTGAACAATAAAAAAGGAGTGTAAAATGGCAGAAGAAAAAAAAGGTATCAGACTAAAAAAAGCGGCGACAGAACTGAATGTCGGCATTTCCACTTTAGTGGAATTTCTAGCCAAGAAAGGCCATCAGGTAGAGACCAACCCCAACACCCGTCTGACCGACGAGCAGTATGAGTTGGTGGAAGCTGCCTTCCAAGCCGAGCGTGCAGTAAAAGAACAAGCCGACAAGATTGAGATAACGCCTAGTGGCAACAATGTCGTCATTGAGGCTGGTCCCGAAGAGACCAAAGAAGACAATGAGGAGGTTATCATCAAGAACTATAATACCTCTTCCAGTATGGACAACAAGGGTAGCAAGCCCGTCGAACCTGCCGCCACTCCCGTCGAGCCCAAAGCCCCCGAAGCCCCTGCACCAGTCGAGGTCCCGGATGTTGAAGACAAACCTGTCGAAGATGTTACTGAAGAGGCGCCCGAACCCGTCTCTGCCGATCAGGTAGAACCAGAGACCAAGGCTGAGCCCGAATCTAAGGTTGAAACACCTGTAGAGCCGGCTCCAGTGGAAGAGAAACCCGCTTTTGAACCCACTCAGATAGGCGGTCTTAACATCATCAACAAGATAGATTTAGACGCTATCAATAGCAAGGTCCGTCCCGACAAAAAGAAGAAGTCGAAAGCCGAGAAGAAAGCCTCAGAGCCCAAGGAATCAAAACAGGCAGAGGAACCCAAGGGACAGAAAAAGGCTGCCGAAGCCAAGCCTGCACCCGAGCCTAAGGAAGACCCCAATGCTAAATCCGCACCCATGGCGGAGAAGGCCCAACCAGCAAATCCTACCCAGACAAAGCCTGCTGAGAAGCCTGCCGCCCCAGCAAAACCCGAACCTGAATTTATCGAAACCCAGTATCAGAAGCTGGAAGGTACCACGGTGGTTGGCAAAATTGACTTGAGTCAGTTCGATAAGCCTAAGCCTTCTGCAGCCGAGAAGAAGAAACGCAAACGCATCAAGAATAAAGCTGCCGTAAAGGTCAGCGACAACAGCGACCAAACCGACAAGGTGGTTTCTGTTTCAAACAGCAATGGCGGTGGTGCCAACAGCGGTAGTGGCAAGGGTGGCAATGCCCAGAAAAACAACCGCGGCAACGATGCCAAGAGCGATAAGAACAATGACCGCAACTCAAGTAAGGGCAGCAAGAAAAAGGCTGAAAAGAAAGCCCAGAAAGTGGAAATTGACGACACCGAAATTGAGAAGCAGATTCGTGACACCCTAGCCCGTCTGAGCCCTATGGGCAAGTCCAAAACATCCAAGCACAACCGCGAAAAACGTCAGAAAGTCCATCAGCGTATCGAAGAGGAACAACTGAACCAGATGGAAAGCCAGAAGACGTTGCGTGTGACAGAGTTCGTCACCGCCAACGAGCTGGCCACGATGATGAATGTGCCGGTTACCCAAATTATCAGCACCTGTATGCAGGTGGGTATCTTCGTCAGCATCAACCAGCGCCTCGACGCCGAGACCATCAAGCTCATTGCCGATGAATTTGGTTTCGAGATCAGTTTTGCCAGTGCCGATGTCATTGACGAGCTGAACAAGATAGAAGAGGAAGACAAACCCGAAGATCTCATTATCCGCAACCCCATCGTCACCGTCATGGGCCATGTGGACCATGGTAAGACCTCCCTGCTCGACTATATACGCAAGACCAATGTCATTGCCGGAGAGGCTGGTGGTATTACTCAGCACATTGGTGCCTACGAAGTCACTACTGCCGAAGGACGCAAGATTACTTTCCTCGACACCCCCGGCCATGAAGCTTTCACCGCCATGCGAGCCAGAGGTGCCAAAGTCACCGATATTGCCATCATCGTTATTGCGGCTGATGACAAAATCATGCCTCAGACCATTGAAGCCATCAACCATGCTCAAGCCGCGGGTGTCCCCATTATATTCGCCATCAACAAGATTGATAAACCCGGAGCCGACCCCGACCGTATCAAGACCGAGTTGGCCAATATGAATCTGCTCGTAGAGGAATGGGGTGGTAAATACCAGAGCCAGGATATCAGTGCTAAGAAAGGTATCAACGTGGAGGAGCTGTTGGAGAAAGTCATTCTGCAGGCCGACATTATGGAGCTGAAGGGCAATCCCAATAAACGAGCCAAAGGCACGGTGCTGGAAAGTTCGTTGGACAAAGGTCGCGGCTATGTGGCCAAACTGTTGGTTGAAAACGGAACCCTGCACAAGGGCGACCCCATAGTGGCAGGAGCCATCAGTGGCCGTGTGCGTGCAATGTACAACGAGCGAAACCAAGAAGTCATGAGTGCAGGTCCTTCGCAGCCTGTGCTGTTGCTGGGTCTTACTGGAGCTTGTCAGGCCGGTGATACTTTCAACGTCACAGAGGACGAGAAAGAAGCCAAAGACATTGCAGCCAAACGTACTCAACTGCAGCGTGAGCAAGGTCTCCGTACCCAGACGCACCTCACCCTGGACGAGATTGGCCGCCGTATTGCTTTAGGCAACTTCAAGGAGCTGAACATCATTGTTAAGGGCGATGTGGACGGTTCTGTGGAAGCCCTTTCGGACTCCTTGTTGAAGCTTTCCACCGATGAGGTACAAGTCAATGTTATCCATAAGGCTGTGGGCCAGATAACCGAGAGCGACATCATGTTGGCCATGTCCTCCGATGCTATCATCATCGGCTTCCAAGTACGTCCTTCCGTGGGTGCCCGTAAGATGGCTGAAACCGAGCACATAGACATCCGCCTCTACAGCATTATCTACGATGCCATCAACGAACTAAAAGACGCTATCGAAGGTATGTTGTCTCCTGAAACACAGGAAAAGATTGTTGCTAACCTCGAGATACGCGAAACCTTCAAGATCAGCAAGGTTGGCACCATTGCAGGCTGTATGTGCTTAGATGGCAAAATCACCCGTCAGCACAATGTCCGTATTATCCGCGACGGTATTGTCGTGTACACTGGCAAGTTGGCTTCTCTCAAGCGTTTTAAAGACGATGTCAAGGAGGTCTTCAGCGGTCAGGACTGCGGCCTGAGCATCGAGAATTTCAATGATATCAAGGTTGGCGACATCGTTGAGGCCTATGAGATTATCGAAATCAAACGAAAATTGTAAGATTAAACAATAAAACATAACAATTGTCGTTAATTCGACAAAGGTTGCCTCCTTAGTTCAACGGATAGAACGGAAGTTTCCTAAACTTTAAATGAGGGTTCGATTCCCCCAGGGGGTACAAAACGGAGGTCAAACGACCTCCTTTTTTATTGCCTGAAACATAGTATAATATTGCTATAAACCAAGTGTTTACGAATAATCACCCAACAAAGGGGTATTTGAGTTTATTTGTTGTTATTTTATATTTTTTACTCAAATTCTTTCCCAAATCTTTCCCAAAAATAAAAATAAAATGTATCTTTGCAAAAATAAAATAAGATATCATAAAATAATATGGCAAAGAGTAAGAGTATTTTAATCAGCGGAAACCCTTATGTTGAGATGAGGGAAGCACGCGGTGGGGAGATTGTGAAGTTGCGGCTGGTGTACATACTCGGCAACACCATCGAAGTGGACGAGGAGGGAAAAAGGACATATCGCCAGCAACGGAAGCAGGAGAAAACCGACCTATGGTTGTGGAACAAAAAGCACCTCACCCCTGCCGAGAGCGAACACAACCGAGTGACAAAGGAGACCGCCAAGGTGGTGAGGGAAACGAGGGAGAGGGAGTTCCTGTCGAAAAGCCGAGGCTTTATGTTCGCCGCCGACCGCAGCAAGATAAACCTCTACGAATGGTTTGAGGACTACATCGGCGAGTACTCCAAGGCTGACGAGAGGGTGTTGCGGCTCTCCGTGAAGCGGTTCCGCTCGTTCATCGAGGGCAGCAGACGCTACGCACTCTTCTCGAAGTGCATCCACCCCGACCAACTCACCCCCGACCTTGTGGAGGCATTCGTGGAGCAACTGGAGAAGGATTGCAGAGGCGAGGGAGCCAAGACCCTCTACAAGCGTTTCAAGAAAATCATCACAGCGGCCACCAAGCAGGGCGTGTTCCTCGACAACCCATGCGACGGCATCACGGCAAAGGTGGAGGACGAAGGGCGACTGAAGAAGGACGTTTTGACCGCCGACGAGATTACCAGGCTCCTGCAATGCAAGTTCGACCGACAGAGTGACGATGTGCGGCGTGCGTTCATCCTCTCCCTCTTCACAGGGCTGCGGTTCTGCGATGTCAAGGAGCTGCGGTACCGCAACATCAACTATGAGGAATGCACCCTCACGTTCCAGCAGCAGAAAACCAGGCGCACCAACACCGTACCCCTGCGTCCCGACGTGCTGGCGATGATAGGCAAAGGAGAGCCAGACAGTCTCGTCTTCCACCTCGGCAGTCCCGTGGCTTGCAACAAATCGCTCCAGCACTGGGTGAGCCGTGCCGGAATCAACAAGCACATCACGTGGCATTGCGCCCGACACTCCTTTGGTGCCAACACGTACTACAACCTCAAAGACCTGCGGGCGACCTCGGAGCTGCTGGGCCACGCCGACACCAAGGTCACGCAGATTTACACCAAGGTATTCGACGACCGCAAGAGGGAGCTTGTGAACAGCCTGCCCAGCATCGAGGAATAACGCCCTCGGACACTCCAATTTTTTGTAAAAACACCCAAAGACACCCCAAATTATAGAAAGTGGGGTGTCTGTTTTTGTTGTATTCTGTTATTTGGAAAGTTAAACTTTTTAACAAAAACAACAGAATACAACAAAAACAGACAAATTAAAACACTTTTTATTTGACTAACGAGTTTATCAAATTCTTCTTGCAAAAAATCCGATTTTTTCTTATTATTTTTGCAGCCGAAAAACATAATAAAATATTCAGTATAATGAACAACGAAGATTTTATCACATTTGAGGCTGCTTGTCAATATCTCGGCATCACAACTGGGCAGATGTACCAGTACACCCACAAAAGAGTTATTCCGGCATACAAGCCTTTCGGGAAGAAACTTTACTTTCTGAAATCGGAACTGAACAAAATCATTGGCTCGGCACGTATCGTCCCTCAAAGCGAAATCGAGGAGCAGGCCCGTCAGATAACCCGCAAACCAGCAGCCGTATGAAACAGAAAGCACCCACACAGGCGGCAATCCTCGCCATCCTCGCCGACGGCAAGCCCCATAGCAACTACGAGCTGAACGACCTTTGCAAGACATCGGACGCAAGGACATCAATCAGCCACCTCCGTGCCAAAGGCGTACAGATCGTGGACGAGTGGTGCGTGAACTCGCAGGGGGTGCGTTACAAAGTTTATACATTAATCAGCCAGCAGTGAGAAAGGCACCATTGAAGGACGGAGTTATAGAGGCACTATCCGACGGCAGAAGACACACGATGCAGGAACTTGGCGAAAAGCTCGGCACTTGCATAACCTCTGTAGGGTGTCAAATATCCCGTCTCCGCTACCTCGGCGTTCCAATCCTCGACGAATGGACGGCAGAGGACGGCAGGTACTTCAAACGCTACTGGATAGACAACGGAAAGGAGCAACAACAATGAAGAAAAACAACAAGAGACCGACCTCGTACAAGGCAAAGCCCAAGAGGAAGACCAGGCGGGGCAGCACACCGAAGAAAAAACGTGACGAGATGGTTCTCATCACCATCAAGGACTACGACAAATACCAGCCGTTTCTTGACGAGCTGAAACGGCGAGGCATCACCGCCGAGAACTACCGTGAACACATGGCAGAGGTCGAGGAGTTGAGCCCGCTGTTTGAACATCGCCGGAAAGGAGGTGACTGATGGGCAAATTAATGGCAATGTACTGGTTCAAACATGACGTTGAGGCTCGAAATGACGATAAAATCATCAATCTCAGGATAGACTTGGGAGCAGCAGGCTACGGCATATATTTTATGATTCTCGAACTACTTGCGACTTCCGAAAACTTCAAATTGTCCGACAATTACAAGGCTATCGCATACAAGATTGGTTCAAATGAAGAGCTGGTGGAAAAAGTTGTGCAAAATTATGGATTATTTGAATTTGACAATGATTTTAAATTCTTCTACTCGCCACGATTGAAAAAACACATGGATGATGTGGTGGCCACTTCCGAGAAACGAGCTGTGGCAGGTAGAGTATCGGCGGCAAAACGAGCAGGGAAAAATGAAACAGCCGACGTGTGGAAAGTGCCAACGGAAGACGAAGTGAAGGAGTACTGTAAGAAAAATAACATTGATGTTAGTGTGGGAAAACGATGGTATGATTATAACAACACTATTGGGTTTTATGATGAAGACAACAAACCAGTAATAAAATATTGGAGAGCATCTTTGAAACGATGGGTTCAAAAACTCAAAAGAGACGGAGATTATTGAACACTTGTTGAACACTTGTTGAACACTTGTTGAACACTTGTTGAACACTTGTTGAACAGATAAAGATATAGATATAGAATCAGAGTCAGATGAAAGAAAGAAAAAAAAAGAAAAAAGACGGCATGTCTGCCAGACAGACACGCGAGAAATGACAACAGACAGACACGCCGTCGTTTTTCCCTTTCGGATTTTCGCCAGTGCTACGCAGGCAGGGTGGCGAGGTCAGAGACAACCACGGCGAGGGCGAGGGGCAGCGACAGACAGGCAGGGCGACTCACCCCGTGCAACAGGCGACAGACAGAGAAAACACCGCGCGTGCGACCCCGACCGCAGCACCACCGACCACTCCACCAAACCCGACAAACACAACAGCTAATCGCGTGCGTGTAGAGAAATCGGACACCTCCGCAACCAAAAGCGACATAACTTGAAGAAAATCTTGCACATATCAAATAAATTTCGTAATTTTGCAAATAAAAAACCGAGACACTATGCAGATAGAATACGACGGACAGAAAGAAGAGGCGTACAGCCTCACCATCTACAAGACCCATGCCCAAGAGATATTGAGCGGCAGCAAGACTGTAGAGATACGCTCCTATAGCAACAAGAATTGTGAAATGTTCCTCGACCCCGACAAGACGGCTCTCAACGCCAAAGCCAGGGAAGAGGGACGGCTCTCCGACCTTGTGTGGCCGATGAAAGACATCTTCGCCATCCACTTCTACGACAGAGGCGGGCGGTATGAACTGAACGTCCTGCTCGACTACTGCGGGCTTGCCTGTATGTGCGAAGAGGACATCAAGGACTTGGGCGACCGATTCGGTTTCCACGACTACGACAACGAGTGGCAGCAGTACGCCAAAATGCCAAGGGACGACCGACCGTGGTTCTTTTGGTTCCACATTTGCGACATCGTGAGCAGCCGTGGACTTTGATTGATAGTTGAAAATTTTGTCTGATAATTAACCCGATTGTCTAACCCTCAAAAATCAGAAAGGAGAATGCTATGGCACGAGAGTATTATGCCCAGAGGCAGAATCCCGACGGCACTGTCACCCGATACCGCACCGAGGACAGATACTGGCAGGGAAGAGCCTCAAGCATGGGTGCAGCCAGCCGCCGCCGTCCGCGTGTACTTGGATAACGTCCAATGACGCAGCGAAAGCGGCAATGTGAAAGGCTTTGTGGTGTTTCTGTGTAGCACCGCAGCCTTTCAAACAATGCCACAAGCGACACTCCGCAGATAAGGGAACAGACACAAGAGCCACACAGAGCCACGGAACCGCCCCACAGAGCCACGAACAGACCGAGGACGGACAACCGACCACCCAACACAAGAAAACGCCCACAGAGGGCAAAAGAAACGCAAAAATCAACAACAAGGACACCCGACAGACACCACACAAGATGTTAGAACGAGCAAAAGAGATAATCAGAGACATTGCAGCCGAGACCGACAGCATCATTCTGATGCACTCCCTCTCCGGCAAGGACAGCATAGCCCTGCTCGACCTCTGCTCCCCTCATTTCAGGCGAATCGTCTGCGTGTATATGTACGTCATCCCCGACCTCGACCACATCAAGCCATATCACGCATACGCCGCCAACAAGTACCAAAACGCCGAATGGATGCAGGTGCCTCACTACGGACTCTACTCCTGGATAAAGTACGGCTATATGGGCATTGAGAAAAACCCGAAACAGAGGCTGTGGAAACTCGCCGACATCATAGACAAGGTGAGGGAGCGGACTGGTGTGGAATGGGCTTGTCTCGGATTCAAACAGACCGACAGCCTCAACCGCCTTTTGATGCTCCGTTCCTACAAGAATGGCAAGGAGAGCATCTGCCATGCAGGAAAGAAATTCTATCCGCTGTCCACATACGGCAACAAGGAGGTGCTGGAGTACATCAGCCACAACAACCTCAAAGCCCCCGAATCCTACGGCGGCGGTGGTCAGTCCTGCGGTTGCGACGTGAGCGACTACAACTACCTCAAATATCTCCAGCAGCATTATCCCACAGACCTCGAAAAAATATACACCAAGTTTCCACGAACCCGATTCATCATCACCGAACATGAGCAAGCAAAGCAATAGCATAGACGACAACGCCAGCAAGACCGCCACGACCACCAAGGCGAAGAAACAGCCGAAGGAGATCAGGCAAAGCGTGACGCAGGATATCCTCCGCAGCGATATTGTCCTCAACCCCTACAATCCCAAGCGGCACACAGACAAGCAGGTCAAGCAGCAGGTGGCGAACATCAAAGCCAACGGCTACCTCGGCGGCATCGTGTGGAACCGCACCACTGGCAACCTTGTGGACGGACACCGCCGTGTGCAGGCCCTCGACATCATCCACAAGTACGACGGCACACCAGCCACGGACTACACGCTGAAGGTGGAGGTGGTGGAGTTCGACCAGAAGACCGAACTGGAGCAGCTCACATATATGGCTATCGGCAACAGTAAAGCCGACTACAACCTCGTGGCACAGTATGCCGACCAGATAGACGCAAAAGCCGTCGGGCTGTCGGACGAGGACTACGCACAACTGCAATCCCTCATAGTGTCAGCCTCCGACATTGCCCCGATACAGGACTTCGGGGCAGACTTCCTCACCGCACCCCAGCAGCCGACAAAGCAGTCCACGCAGCAGCCCCTGCACACCCTTAACGGCAGCGAGCGGACGTTTGACGATATAGCCGAGCAGAGGGCGGCACAGCCCCACGCCAGCAAGGAGGAGATACAAGCCAAGAAAAAGACCAACACCGAGACATCGGACAGCCGCAACGCAGAGAATGCTGCGTACATCATGCTTCAGTTCGACAACCCCGACCGATTGGCTGACTTCTGCGATGCGATGGGCTACCGGTTCACCTCCTCGATGATTATCGACGGCGAAGAGTTCCTACAACGCCTCGGAATATAAAACGACACATCACGAAAAGCCCCCAAACGATATGCCAAGCAGACCATACAAGAAACCGACCCTCAAAAGGTTCAAGGAGACGCTAAAGCAGACAGGCGGACACCTCACCAACACCGCCGCAATCCTCGGCGTTGACCGCTCCACACTGTGGGAGTGGGCGAAGAATGACCCCGAATTTGAGAAAGCCGTCCGTGCCAGCCGAAAAAAGATGCTCGACGATGCGGTTATGACCGCCAACATCGTGGCTCTCGGCATACCAATCAAAGACCCGCAGGGACGTGTCGTGGGATGGGAACAGCCTCCCGACTCCTCAATGCTGCGATATCTGATGTCCACCCTCGGCAAAGACGAGGGCTTCGGAGAGGTGATGACCCTCAACCACACCGCAGAAGAGGGCGTGGACATCTCACGCTGGATTGAAAAGGAAATCGAGGAGAAACAACGCAACGCCCGAATGAACGAGACTTGATTGTTTCGGTTACATCTACGAGTGCCTTTCGACTACAGTTACAGCCCCACCCAGCACCTGCTCCTTTCCTGCGAAAACAAGATTTTCACACGCTGCGGTGGGGCTTTCTTTGCACTTCCTCAATTATTTTTTTGACAATGCCGAAAATCAAAAAATAAAGTTGTCTTCTTGATGCGTAATTAGTTGTAATGTCGTACTTTTGCAAATGTTTTTTTAACACATAAAACAAATGGATTCAGACGGAAATATTTGGATTAGGCTCGGACTTGACAAAGGACAGTTTCAAGCCCAGCTCGAACAAGCAAAAGAGAGTATTAAAAGGCTGTCCGAAAGTGCAGAGCAAAGCGGTTCGTCTATTGATACCGCTTTCAAAATGTCAACCAGGGGCTTCAATGCAATGGGAGTACAAATTAGCCAAGTCGGCAATAAAATCAGCGCCGCCTGGTCGACACTTGAGCCACTCGCCAATCAGACCCAGTCGGCATTAAAACAACTCAAAGAGGAGTATGAACGGCTCGGCAAGGCGGCAAGCGATGCGTTTATGGCTGGCGATGACAACCAGTACCGCAAACTAAAGGCGTACCAAGCAGAAATAGGCAGCATTTTGTCGATGTACGAGGAGGTCAACACAGAAATTGGGAAAGTAACCGACTCGCTGGTTGAGGAAGAAAAGAAATACAAGGATATCGTATCTCAAGTGTCGGAAAACTGCGACGCCCACACCTCGCTCCGCAGCAGACTTCAGCAAGTCCGCAACGAGATGCAGAACCTCATCATCGAAGCACGTCAGCAGGGTGGCGAAACAGCAGTGGCAGCTGTGAAATCCTCCGACGCTTACCAACAGCTGCAGGAACAAGCCCGCAACCTCGGAATGACAATCAACGAGGTAAACAAAGAAGCCCAAATGCTTGCAGGTAATACGGCAGGGCTACAGGGGGTTGTGTCTGGATGGCAGGGGTTGGTAGGAGGATTCAGTGCAGTTCAAGGTGCAATAGCAATCTTCGGGGGTAAGAGTGAGGAACTGCAAAAGGTTCAGACGAGAGTACAGGGGTGTATCGCAGCGATGATGGGTTTGCAGCAGGTGATGAAAACGTTGCAAAAGAACTCCGCTTTTATGCTTTCATTGACGAGGATGAAGGCTGCATTCCTTGGGGTCTCAGGAGGTGCCAAAACCGCTACAGGTTCAGTTAAGGCATTATGGGCGACATTGAAAGCCAATCCGCTCGGATTAATCCTTTCGGCCATTACAGCCATTGTCACGGCTGTTGCGCTCGTGACAAAACGACACAAAGAAGCGGCACAAGCTGCCAAAGAACACGCTGAAGCAGAGCGTGAAGCGTCTTTCGAAATTTCTATTTCTCCTGCTGACGTGAGCGGAAAAAACAATTATCTCAACGATAAGAATGCGTACAATTCAGATACGAAAAACATTGAAGCAGTCAGGCAGACGATGAAAGAGGTGAGTGACTTATCGGCTGAACTTGCACGCTCCGGCAAAAGTGTCGCAGAACACTCGATGCAGGATGCCTATACACAGGCTCTTGAGAAAGCTGTTGCAGGCGGAGAATACGAAAAAGCTCTTCTCATCCAAATGGCATCCCTCAACTGGGACATCGCCCGTGCGCAGAAAAGGAAAGCCTTATACAGCAAAGAGACTGCCGAAGGGCAAAAATCCATCCTTGAGATTGACCAAGAAATCGAACAGATAGAATCAAAGCTGTACGGTCTCTATGGAAACAAAAAGAGGGAAGAGGAGTCACGGGCGAGGGAACGAAGCGAACAGACACGTCGCAACCGGGAAACGCAGAAACGGCTGCAACGCGAGTACGAACAGGCTATGGCAGCATACAGGCAATCTGCCGGGCAGCTCGAGCGGCAAACGGCGTGGGATATTGAACAAATCGGTATTGACGCAATGGAGAGCGGCCTTGACAAAACATTAAAGCAGCTCGACCTTAACCACCGAAAGGAAATCGCGAAGATTGAGGAACAGGAAAAAGAAAAAGTCAACGAATGGCGAAAGCTGAAAGCAAAGGAATGGGCAGCACAACATCCGAAATCGGATAGCGAAAGTAACCCGTACAACGGAGCCAAACCCATCGACGAGAACAGTGGGCTATCTTCCGACGAACTCGAATCATACAGCCAAGGTTTGGTCGATATAGCTAATAGTTTCGCCGTAATCAGAGAGAACGAGAATGCGAAATGGAAGCAGAATGAACGTGAAGCAATTGCTGGCATCATTGAGGCGGATTCGTCATATTTTGCCCAGCGGATAGCACTTGAAAAACAATACAACGCTGACCGTGCCAAGCTGATGGAAAAAGGCGCATCGGATGAACAGCTCGCTCTTTTCGACCAAGCATACAGATCGAAACAGAAAGAACTTTTTGATATGCTCCTTGGTGATTATGTGGGATTTCAACAGCAGTTGACCAACACCGACGAAGAGTATAGCACAAAACGTGCCGAACTTGAGGCGGCGGCAAATGCCGAGGCAGACCCGAAGAAGAAGGCGGCACTTCAAGCCTCATTGAAAGAACTGGAAAAACAATACAAGCAAACCGTCAAGAACCTACAGCAGGAGTTCATCCGAAACAACATCGGGGACGTGTTCAATGAGCAGACCGTCGAGAACATCGAGGAGGCGAAGCGCGCCCTTGACGAAATGGAGGGGATGAGCCTCGATGATTTCAACCTTGCCTACCAAGCCCACCTCACCGCCGACGAGTTCGATAGTCTCAAGCAGAGAATCCGTGAGGTTCGCAACGAGCTGCGTGATATGAGCAAGGGCTACAGCCTCAAAGAGGCGTTCTCCGACGCTTTCACGGGCAAGACCAAGGAAGAGGTGCAGCGGGGCGTGGATTACCTTGTCAACGGACTGGGCAAGGTGTCGAGCATTGTCGGCGGTCTCGCTGACGCTATGCGTGAGTTCGCAGAGGCCACCAACAACGCCAAGCTGGAGCAGATGGCCGACACGTTCCAGGACATCGCCGACACTATCTCCACCGCAGGGAGCTATGCCGCCGCAGGTGCCCAGATTGGTGGCGGTTGGGGAGCGGTCATCGGCGCAGTCCTCGGCATCGGGCAGGGGGTTCTGACTGGCATATTGGAATCCGACGCACAAAGGGCAGAGGAAGAGGAGCAACGCACGGAAGAGGCACACGACTATCTTTCGGAAGTTATCAGCGGCATAGGCTCGCTTATCAGTTCTGTTGACAGTCTGCACAGCACTATTTCGTCACTTGACTATGGCAATTACAGAAAATCGCTCCTTGATGCAATCAATTCCCTGCGTTCTGATTCAAATTACGATAGCGAGAGCAACTGGAGAGCATTAAGAAATGGGGCAGATACTTTTGCCGCCTTTTCCCAACTCGATTGGGATCACTTGTGGGAGTTGTTCAGAAATTTTGATTTGCCTGTATATCGTGAAGGATGGAGTGCAGAAACGAATGCATCGTTTGACAAACTAAAAAACCACGAAACGTTATCAGAGGCAGACCTTCGTAGATTGATGAACCTTTATCTTAATTGGGGTCACGGAGTGGAGAGCAATATCACACACCAATATGCCAATCAAGAGAACCACAAAGACTACGAGTTAGACCTTCGCCGCAAGGCTTTAATTGAGGAGATGAACGCCTTGTATGAGCAAGGCTCTCTTAATGCGATTGAATATTTCAATATCCTGCTAAAAGGTGACCAACTCTCTCTCGACCTGCTTCGTCAAAAAAGAAATGAGCTTCTGGCTCAAGGTTATTCCGAGAACTCCGATGAGATTGTCGAACTTGACAACAAGATTGCCGAGGCAACGTACAGCATACAGGAACGAGTGCGCGAGATGTTTGAGGGACTTGCTGGCATAGATATGCAGAGCCTCGCAAACAAGTGGCTCGACATCTTCAAGGAGTTCGGCGACAACCTCACTACCGTGTTCAAGAAAATAGACGAAAGCATTGACGATATGATTAAGAACATAATCTATCAGACTGTTTTCGTTCAGCCGTTGATGCAGCGACTCAACCAAGTAATCAACAATTACCAAAAACAGTTAGCACAACAGCAGGGCATTGATACAAGTGTGGAGGGATGGCAGGCAAATGTGGATTGGAGCGCAGCAGACTTCACTCAAATAGCTAACGATATGCGTGCCACTGGTCGCGGCATAACTGACCTGTGGGAGCAGGTACGCCAGCAATTCTCTTTGGCTGGACTCGGCTGGGGTGACTCTGCCAACGACCGCTCTGCCCAGGCTCGTGGCATTGCCACAGCCTCGCAGGACAGCGTGGACGAACTGAACGGCAGAGCCACCACCATCCAGGGGCATACGTTCACAATCTCCGAAAACTCCAACATCATCCGCGACAACACCAACGCCATACTCGGCAGTGTCCGGCAGATTGAGATCTACACGGAGCGTCTTGTCCGTATCGACAACGACATCCATAATTTGAAAGACACAATCGAAATGCGCGGAGTTAAGATAAGAAATTAAAAGCACGGCAATACCTATTGTGCCAGCCCCACCAACAATTCTCCGTCTGTTGTCCTATTTGTATGGTGGGGCTTTCTTTGTGCCTTTTCTTAAAAATGTTTCAAAAAAGTTTCCTATGTCGGAAATATTTTGTATCTTTGCAACATCAAACATCAAGAAATGATGAATGCAAAAGTGATATATCTTAAAGACGCACAAGACTTTATCGGTTCGTTACCCGACAAGGCAAGGCGCAAGATATTCTTTAATGCCGACCTGGTGTGCGGTGGTGTGAAAGACACAAGGCTGTTCAAAAAACTTGAAGGGTCAGAAATATGGGAACTCCGCACAGAATACAGCGGCAACGAATACAGACTGTTCTCGTTTTGGGATACTCGAACCGATACGTTGATTGTGGCCACACACGGAATAGAGAAAAAGACGCAAAAGACACCAAGAAAAGAAATTACAAAAGCAGAACAAATAAGAAACCTGTACTTCAAAAAATAATGGATATGGAAGCAATGACACAAGAGCAGATGCTCGACAAATACGTTGGCAAGAAAGGCACTCCTGAAAGGGAAGAATACGAGGCAGAAGTCCGCAAGGCTCTCGATGATTATCGCATAGGCGAGGCAATCAAGGCAGAACGCAGGAAACAGGGACTTACCCAAGAGCAGCTCGGTGAGCGTATGGGGGTACAGAAATCCCAAGTGTCGAAGATTGAGAACGGCAAAAGCCCTGCGTACTCATCAATCCTCCGTGCGTTCAAAGCTCTCGGTGCAAAGACCGCCAGCATTGACCTTGGCGATATGGGCAGGGTGGCTCTTTGGTAATCCCCTTGCTTTTTCGCAACACACAGACAGACCAACGGCAACAAAAGCCCAACTATTGCTGACTGACAGCACACAGCCCGTTCCCTCATCGGAGCGGGCTTTTCTTTTGCCCATACGTCGGCACAGATCTGTCGGCTGTATTCGCAGTTTCTACAAACTCCTATCCGCAGTTTCTACAAATCTGTAGGCTCTCCTTTCGTGGTTTCTACAAATCTGTAGGCTCTCCTTTCGTGGTTTCTACAAATCTGTAGATACTCCTTTCGCAGTTTCTACAAATCCGTAGACGGTCAGCGCAGGAGTACACCAGGCACACCGCCGAACGGTCGCAGGGCGATGTCTATTTGCGTTTGTCTTCCCGACGCTGGAGTACGATAAGGCACAGCAGCACCACCGACGCAACAAAAGAGACGGTTGCGCTTATGGCGACCACCGCTCGCAGAACCTCAACCGTATGGACATCCATCCCTACAGAGCCTTGATGTAAAGTTCGATTTCCTCTCCGCAGTGGGGGCAGCACAGCACCTTTGCATTCTCCTCGGCTGGCTGCTGCTCGTTCTGCAGTTCCCACTCTTCCGGCGTTTGCAGGAGCTGCGACACGCTCACGTCAAGAGCCTCGGCGATGCTCTCAAGGGTTGAATAACGAGGATTATTTTTGCTCAACGAGATGTTGAGTGCGGAGTTCGTTATGCCGATTTTCTCCGCCAGCTCTTTCTGTGTAATGCCGTGTAACTTACACAGTGCTTTAATGTTGCTTCTAAAATCCATTATTTAATTATATCAAAATCCAATTGCAAAGATACAAAATATACTCAAATTGCAGAAATAAAAGCAAAATTATTTGTTAAAATATAGTTTGAGTTATAAAATAAAGTAAAATTTTGTATCGTTGTAATATAAGTAATAATCAAATATTTGAATTCAATAAATATAAAGAAAAGTAAAATAAAAGTGTTAAAAATTTTATCATATTAAAATAATGTTGTATCTTTGCGGTGTAAAATTAAGAAATAATACAACAATATAAATTTTCACAGCAATGAAAAGAGAGACATTAAAAGACATTATGCAGACCGCCTGGCAGTTCGTCAAGCGCAACGGTATGACCCTTTCGGACGCGCTCAAGACGGCGTGGCGCAACTTCAAACTTCGTGTGGCAATGAAGAGCCGCATCGTAAAGTTCTACTTTCAGAAAGTGGACGGCACAATCCGCGAGGCATACGGAACCCTTGCAGCCGCCTTGATTCCCCCGACCAGCGACGGCAACCCGCGGCAGAAGAACGACACCGTGCAGACCTACTTCGACAGCGAAAAGCAGGCTTGGCGCTGCTTCAAGAAAGCAAACCTAATCAGCATTGTTTAACCCATAAAACACAAAAAAGATGAGCAACAAGACCAACACCACAGCGGCACAACAGACCGCAACGGCAACCACCAATCTGTCGAACCGCACCAAGGCTGCGATTGAACTCTACCGCCGAGTGTTCTGCGTGTTCAGCGACATACTTGAATTTGTCGGCACATTCCAAAAAGAGGATGAAGAGGGCAAGCTCGAAGCCAACTTCCACGACCTTGAAGAGGCGGGCAGCAGCCTCGTCAAAGAAGTGCAGGATTTTGTTGGCTTTTCGGCTGTCCTCGACCAAGAGGATGAACTTGTAAACACCCCCTCTAACTTACTCGATGGCATAACCAAGCAATAATCCCAAACACCCCCAGCAATGAGTACCATAAGAGAACAGGCGCAAGCCATAATGAAAGAGAAAGCCACGAAAGCCGAAAAGCGGCAGAAACTCCTCAAAATCGGACTTACCGAGACCGACATTCAGACCCTATTCTTCACCGAGCGGATGGTGGCACGGCAGGGACTGAAAGCAGCGGCGGCGGACAGGGCAAGGCGGCAGCTCCTCGCATCGTACACCTTCGGCGTGGAAATAGAGTGCTGCAACGCACGACCCAACACAATCGGCATCATCGCCAGCCGTCATGGTCTGGACTTTCGCCATGAGTCGTACAACCACACCGACAACCGCAGCCACTACAAACTCGTTCCCGACAGCTCAATCCACGGCAACGACCCAATCGAATGTGTCAGCCCCATACTCAACAACAGCAAGCAAGGCTTCGACAGCCTCAAGGCGTGTTGCAGTACCCTCACCGAGGCTGGTGCAAGGGTGAACCGCTCCACGGGTCTGCACGTCCACGTAGGCGGCAACATCAGCGAAAGGCAATACTGCAACGTGTTCGCCAACTACTACCATCTTGAAGCCGTCATTGATTCATTCATGGCACCCAGCAGACGAAGCGGCAACCACTACTGCCAACCCCTGCACGGCAACATCAGCGAAGGCGAACTGACCGCAGCCACGACAGCCCGTGACATCTGCAACGTGTTCAGCAACGACCGCTACTACAAAATCAACGCCACATCCTGGGGCAGACATCACACAATCGAGTTTCGCCAACACCAAGGCAGCACCAACTACGAGAAAATAGCAGCATGGGCTCGTTTCTGCATCAAACTTGTACACTGGTCTGCCGAGAACCGACTGACCGCCCCTGTTGCGTCAATCAACGACATCGAATTTCTGACCGCAGAAGAAAAGGCATACTTCAGCAGCCGTTCCCAAGCCTTTGCAGCCCTCTAATCGGGGCTGCATCGGCTCAGCAAGGACACCAACCCACAACCGACAGTGAAAAGCCAAAAGAACCATACAAGACACCCCAAGACAAAAACACACCACAATGGAAAAAGCAATTGCCATCATCACCGCAGACTTGACCGACTGCACGACCCTTGAAGAAATCATCCGAGCCATTATCGGACAATAACACAAACCCACAAAAAAACAGAGATATGTGCTGCATACTTTACATTCCATCGGGCATTAAGACACCCCCCATTAATACACTCAAAGCCATTCACAGAGCCAACCCCCACGGCATGGGATTTGCAGACGCAGACGGGAACCACTGCAAGACACTCGACCTCTCCTGTTTCCTGCAAGCCATCAAAAGGCGACACAAGGACGCTGCGTGTATAATCCACTTCCGGCTCGCCACCCACGGCTCCGTCACCGAAGAGAACTGTCATCCGTTCCACGACCCAGCAACAGGCATTTGGTTCGCCCACAATGGCGTTCTGCCTATCCCCTCCCACGATGATATGACCGACAGCGAGATATTCTTCCGTGAGCGTTTCCTGCCGATGTACCACGACATCGTGGACGGCAAACGCACCGACCTGCTGGACGAGGACAAAGAACGTTTGTGGCGGTATGTAGAGAGTCAGCGTGGCTCGTCTCGGTTCATCTTTATGCGTGGTGACATGGTGGTGAAACTCGGACAATGGCACACCCGAAAAGGCGTGTACTACTCAAACCTCAATTGGCTCTATCATTCATATTGACCTGCATCCTTTCCTTTTCGTCTTTGTTGAAAGCCTGCCCCTGCTCATCTTGGCGGGCTATTCTTTTGCGACTGCCTGGATTATTGGCACCGCACTCCGTACCATCGAGAATTTGACACAATGAACGCAGTTTTTTTTCATTCTCCGGCATCGGTGGGGAGCGGAAAGCGGAGACGGATCGTGGAGGACTGCGGAAAAAAAGTTTTTGCCATGTCGGAAAATGTCCGTATCTTTGCACCACGAAAAGGGGAAAAATCAGCCATAGAAAGGGTGGAAATTTTACATTGTTTTTTCAAGTTCTTTCCCATATTTTTCCCAAATATTTTATAACATACTGAAATTCATTGCTTGTTGTGTTCCCCCAGGGGGTACAAAACGATGGTCGGTAGGGCCATCGTTCTTTTGTTTATATAAAAACCGATAGAACCATCAACTAAGTGAAAGTAAAAAATGGCAAACATTGAGAGTGTGATACGTTGGAACACCATACGCTGTCTCCACCCGCCACAAAAATATAGGATGACTCACTAACTACCATGTCTCGTTGCCGTTTTCTATCTGGTCGTAGATGCCGAGGTAGTTGTTGTAGCGTTCAGTGCTAATGAGTCCTTCGTCAACGGCCTGTTTAACGGCGCAGTGAGGTTCGTGTCGGTGGGTGCAGTTGGCAAAATGGCAGTCGTGAAGTACGCGACGCATTTCGGGAAAGAAATGGGAAAGCTCTTCGGGAGAAAAGTCTACCATGCCGAACTCCTTGATGCCGGGGGTGTCGATGAGGAAGGTGGGTTGGCCGTCAGTAGTGCCAGGGAGGAGAATGGGGAACATCTCGGCAAAGGTGGTGGTGTGCTTGCCTTTGAGGCTCCACTCGCTGACCTCGCCCACGCGGAGGTCGAGTCCCGGGGCGATGGCACCCAGCAAGGCCGACTTGCCCACGCCCGAGTGGCCACTGAAGAGCACCGTTTGCCCGGCAATCATTTGGCGCACAGTCTCGATGCCGTCGCCTTTGAGGGCACTGACGGCCAAGACCGGATAGCCAGCGGCTTGGTAAATGTTCTTTAGTTCGTTGTGTATCTCCCAGAGGGAGTCGTCATAGAGGTCGGACTTGTTGAAGATGATGCAGGCGGGGATATGGTAGGCTTCGGCGGTTACCAGCAGGCGGTCGATGAAGCCTGTGGAGGTGCGGGGGAAGCCGAGGGTGGCCACGATGCAGAGGCGGTCGAGGTTGGAGGCAATGACATGGGTTTGCTTGCTGAGTTTGGTGGCTTTGCGCACAATATAGTTACGACGGTCGCACACTTCACTGATAACGCCTGTACGGTCTTCCTGCAGTTCATACTCCACCTCGTCGCCCACAGCCACAGGGTTAGTCTGCTTATTGCCGCGCAGGCGATAGTTGCCGCGCAAGCGGCAGTCCACCAGCGCGTGCTCCCAATCGGGGTCGAGAGCACATTGGGCAGCACCTTTGGGCAGCACCTTGTACCAGCTGCCAGTGGTTCGTATGACCAGTCCAACCATCGCGTAAGTATTAAGCATCAGGTTCCTATGAACAATTGTCGCGGAGCCGATTCAATTTGCAAAAATACAAAGAAAAATTGGAATCGGTACAAAAAAGATTCTGCTAAGGAGGAGAGGTGCCTGATTTGTCAATCTGGGTCCGGGATTATTGGTTGGATGGCCCTCTGGTTTATAATTCAGAATTCACCAACCATAATTCTAGTATCTCAATTATTTTTAGTATCTTTGCATTTTATTTATACGCATGAAACAGAAATATTGTTTTATTATAATACTCATAATCTTCACTTTGGCTACTATGCCCATACCTGTGGTGGCGCAAGATGCATGGGACGACGTAAACACGTTCAGTTTGAATAAAGAGGCACCTCATACGAATGTAATCCCATATGCTGACGAAACTGCCATTGCCGACCTCCGTTACCGCGAATCGCCTTATTACCGTAGCCTCAATGGTACATGGAAATTTTTCATGGCAGAGGATCCCGCCGCATGCCCACCCAATTTCTTCAAAAATGACTATGATGTTACCAACTGGGCGGACATTGCCGTACCAGGCAATATCGAGACACAGGGTTTCGGAATTCCCGTATACGCCAATATTCACAACGAATTTCCCTCCAATCCGCCCTATGCACCCCGCGAATTCAACCCCACGGGATGTTATGTATACGACTTCCAAGTGCCTGAGAGTTGGCGCAGCCGCCATATATTTATCAAGTTTGGTGCTGTAAAATCAGCCATGTATCTCTATATTAACGGCTCCCGAATCGGCTATTCCGAGGATTCCAAAACTCCAGCAGAGTGGGATATAACGAAGTTTGTCCATCCCGGACAAAACCGTCTGGCAGTAAAAGTCATACGTTTCAGCGATGGCAGCTATCTGGAGTGTCAGGACATGTGGCGTCTCAGCGGCATCGAACGTGACGTGTGTCTCTACAGCACCCCGCGTCTGTATATAAGCGACTACAAGGTAGTTTCGAGAATCAACGAACGCAATGGCGACGGACTCCTCGACCTGAACATAGACCTTTCTGCCACCCTCACGGGAAAGATGAGCATGGAGATAGAGCTTTTAGACAGTGAGGGCAATCAGGTCCTACAAGAACAGAAAAACCTTGATGCCAACGACTGGTATGCCAACTTCGATGGCCAAACCTGCCGTGTGCGCAACGTCCATCCCTGGACAGCAGAAACGCCATATCTCTATACCCTTATCCTGCGTCTCAAGAACGGCAGCGGCACGGTGACAGAGACCCTCGGCTGTAAGGTGGGTTTTCGAAATGTGGCCATCAAAGAGGTAGAGTATCGTGTAGGCGATACACTTATGTCAACACGACAGCTTTGTATCAACGGAGTACCCATCACGATAAAAGGTGCTAATCGTCACGAACATAGTCCATATACGGCGCACTATGTCAGTCGGGAAGAGATGGAGTTTGACATAATGCTCATGAAACATCTCAACATCAATGCAGTACGTACTAGCCACTATCCTGACGATGAATACTGGTATGAACTGTGCGACCGATACGGCATGTATATTTGGGATGAGGCTAATATAGAGTCTCATGCACAAGGTTATGATGAAAATAGTCTGGCAAAGAAGGAAGAGTG
Source organism: uncultured Bacteroidales bacterium (assembly GCA_947168515.1). Classification (GTDB taxonomy): domain Bacteria; phylum Bacteroidota; class Bacteroidia; order Bacteroidales; family P3; genus Colimorpha. The sequence continues at coordinate 53,637 of CAMVMF010000004.1, read as the reverse complement.
GATAGAGCCCATGGTCAACCGCGTGAACAATATGTACTACCGCGACCGCAACTATCCTTCGGTAATCGTTTGGTCCCTCGGTAACGAATGTGGCAACGGCATTGCCACCCAGCGTTCATACAAGTACCTTAAAAGTGTTGAAACCACTCGCCCAGTCACTTATGAGCGCGCTGTGATGGACTGGAATACCGACATTGTGGGAGTAATGTATTCCAGTGTAGACTACCTGTCGGACTACTGCCGTGAATGGCGCTGCCGTGAGGATTATTTTCCACGTACAGACAAACGACCTACCGATTGTGACCCCAAAGAAAATCTTCAAGACAACCGTCGCCGCCCCTTCATTATGGTGGAGTATTGTCATGCCATGGGAAATAGCATGGGTGGGTTAAAGGAGTATTGGGACACCATCAGCAAATATCCTCAATTACAAGGTGGTTTTGTGTGGGATTGGGTGGACCAAAGTTTTATTATCCCCAGCACCGACAGCCGTATGGCTGGGGCTAAATGCATAGTGCCTTTCAACGATTCTATCAACAATACCCTGGCTTCTGGCCAGACATGGTATGCCGTAGGCGGTGACCTTGGTGCGCTGCCTGGCATCCGGGATGACGATGCTTTCTGTGCCAACGGCATCGTGGCCAGCGACCGTCGCCCCCACGCCCATGCTAGTGAAGTGCAGCAAGTATACCAGAACCTCAACGTCAGCCAAACAACCACTAAGTCAGGCGAACAATACTATACCCTCCACAATGACTTCAACTTCCGCGATGCCAATGACTTCATCTGCAAATACCGGATATACTCGTCCCTTCGTGACAGCATATACAGCGACACTCTCCATCCGGACCTTCCCGCTGGCAAAAGCTGCCGTATGAGTCTCCGTATGCCCGACATCACCCCTTTACCTGGGGAGCGCTTCTTCATTCGTTTCAATTTCACTGGCGACAGCTATGAAGTTGACGACCCATACGATTCCAACATCACATGGACTTTCAACGAGAACAGCCACAACGAATTTGAAATAACCAATATCGAGGTGCCAGTGGATTCTGTCGCAATACCGGAAGGACCGATAGAAGGTTTCTCCTGCCAACTGCACAAATCAAACCACCTCCTGAATGTTAGTCGCGAGGGTCTTTTCGCACTGACTGTTGACACACGCAATGGCTATATAACCCATTACCAATACTACGGTCAGGAGTTGCTTAAGCACCCCATACGCCCCCATTTCTGGCGTCCGCCCACCCTCAACGACCTCGTCGACCCATATGGTGCCCGTGCTTGGGAAGGATTGGACCAGCTTGAGTTCACCCCCATCGACTGTCAAATCACCCAGATAGGCGAAGCCGACCACATGGTACAGGCCAACCTATTGCTAGAACTCACCAGTCCTGAAGGACGTAGTATGACCATGCGCGAAATAATAGACATTGATGCCGAAGGTCGCCTCCAACTCAGTTTTGTCATACAGCCCTGTGGCAATTACCGCACCCTTCCGCGGCTAGGTATCCAGCTGGGCATAGACAGTGCTTGCCACGAAGTGGAGTGGTGGGGTAATTTTTATGAGACTTACCCAGACCGACAAGAGGCTCTTTGGCAAGGTCATAATGCCACCACTCCCAATGAGGTCTGTGGCGAAATGCATGTGGTGCCTCAAGAAAGCGGCAACCGCACTGCCTTTTGGACATCCTTTGCCGTAGCCGACAAGAGGCTTAATTTCTGTAGTGCCAATGAAAACCGCATCAATTTCAGCATACGCCAATATGATGACAGCACTATGACAGCGTCTCGCCGTGTGAAGGATCTTACCAAGGCCGACTACTATATCGTCAATATCGACGCTCGTCAGGCTGGTCTCGGCACTGCCACATGCGGACCGGGTGTGAGAAAGGCCTACCGTATTAGTGGCGACAGCATTCAGCGATTCCGCATAGTGATGGTTCCTACCTTGGAGAGCGATAGCGTCAACCTTTGGCATTATTGTGGCTACTATTTCGACCAGCCAAGAAGTTTTTCCATGCCATTGCCCAGTCTTGCGACGAACTATGTTGATTCCATCAGCGTCACTACCTATGGCGACAGCACCCAGCCCGCCAATTACCCAAGTTACCAATACTGTAAAGACTTTCCTTCCGTATTGCACGATGGCCGTTTGGCCATAGCAGGCAACTATGGGGACGGCTGGACCGGTTTTAATGGACGTGACAGCATTCTTTTGAATGTCCGACTGAGTCAGCCCACAACACTTGAAGAGGTCTCTATCGGTTTTTGTCATAGTGCCAACGACTGGGTGCTGCAACCAGATGCTGTCGAAGTCCAATGGTCCAAGAACGGCCGTACCTTTTCTGAGTGGAAGCCTCTCACATCTGTCCATCCCATCTCCGACTATCAAAAGGATAGTCGCCGAGTGGCCATGCATTGTTCCTTCCTTCCGAAACAGAGCCTCTTCCATTCCGCTGAGGCGCCCAATGTAAAATATCTGCGTATCCGCATCCGCAGCCAAAAAGCCCTGCCCAAGTGGCATGTGGCCGCAGGACAGCCTGCCTGGCTGATGATTGACGAAATAAATGTAAAATAGAAATAATGGCACTTTTGTTCATATTCCTTTTCTCAGCTATGGCAATATCGTTTATTTGCTCGATATTGGAAGCCACGCTGATGTCAACTCCCCTGTCCTTCGTCAATATGCGAGAGGACGAAGGCTACAAGCCCGCCAAACGGTTCAAGAAATACAAAACCGACAACGCCCGCCCTATAGCGGCCATCCTCTCGCTCAACACCATTGCCAACACCATTGGTGCTGCCGGGGTAGGTGCCCAAGCCACAGCGGTTTTTGGCAGCCGTTGGTTCGGATTGGTGTCCATCATTACCACCATCCTCATTCTGGTGTTCTCCGAAATCATTCCTAAGACCATCGGAACCAACTATTGGAGGAAACTTATGGGCTTCACCGCACGGACATTGCATATCATCATTACCCTCCTTTTCCCAATTGTGTGGGTAGTAGAGAAGCTCAGCAAAAGCATCGCTGCCACCGACGAGGATGAGACAGCTGTCAGCCGTGAGGAAGTGGCCGCCATGGCCGATATGGCCGAAGACGAAGAGGTCATTGACGAAGACGAGAACAAAATCATCCAGAACGTTATCAAGCTGGACGACGTGAAGGCCGAAGACGTGATGACTCCCACCACGGTGGCCGCCATCGCACCTGAGCAGATGACCCTCAAGGAGTTCTATCTCGACAAGACCTACTCTCACTTTTCGCGCATCCCTGTTTACAGCGACTCCGACGAGTATATTACCGGCTATGTGCTCCGCAGCGAGGCCCTAGAGATGCTCACCGAAGACAAATTCAACACCACCCTCGGCGACATCAAACGCGAGATTGCCATGTATGGCGAGAAACTGCCTGTTTCTGAAATATGGAATTCAATGCTCAGCAACAAACGGCATATCGCCTGTGTGATAGACGAATATGGCAGCTTCCAAGGCATCATTACACTTGAAGATATAATCGAAACCATTGTTGGATTAGAGATTATGGACGAGAGAGACGATGTGGCCGACCTGCGGCAGTTGGCTCTCGACCGTTGGCATCAGCGGCAGTCCCGTTTCAAGGTTATAGACCTGCCCGATGAGGGCAATGAGTCCTCCGATACTGGCAGCCAGAAATAACACTCTCTATAGCAATTACAAATGAAAAAGACATTCTTCTTCCTTCTTTTATTGGGTACCACTCTCTGTATGGCGCAGAACGTGAAACCCGTCAAGGTCTCACGCACCGACAACCACTTTATATACGAGGTGTACAACTACGGTGAGAGAATCGATACCCAATATGTGCAAATAGAAATTGGCGGTTTCGACCAATACCTTATAGCCGATGGCCAATCGTTACCCGGAGAGTACCAACCCGCAGCCAATGCCAAAGGGAATTACATCCCGGGCTATTCGGTTGATGATATCTTTGTCGATGAAGACAGCATCATCACCATTACCACCATATTTGATAGCGACAGGAGTCAGTGTTACCGTACTGCCACCCCATTTGGGCGCACCGATATCAAATTCGACACTGCACAAGTGAATGGTCTCACTCGCTACACTTGCTCCATCAACAGCAACAAGATGGAATTCTACGTGCAACCGTTTAAAACTTGGTGGAACCGTAACAACAGTCGTGGCGGCGTGGCTCCGCGCGACATCACGCCTCTTCCCCACTATGGACGTTTCCCAGGGTTGCTGGTGAGTTTTTGGCGTAATGGACAATGCCAGATGCAGCTGGCCAAAACAGAAAAGATGCACAGCAGCAAATTCTACCCCAGCAGCAATGCCATACCCGTCACTTGGCGGCAACTGTCTGACATCAAACGTAATCACATGGTTATCACCACAAGAGTGTTTGACAGCGTGCAGCTGTGCTGGTGCGGCAAGAACGACCACATTGAAGGAAACTACCGCGAGAACACACCCTTTGACAGTGTGTTGCACTATGCAGGCGGTACGCTCGCTCTCAAACGTGTTCGGCTGCCCCAGCTCCCTCTCCACTACCAAACTTTCCTCGAATTGCGGCAACGCAGTAACGGTGATGCCTACGACCGCACTGGGTCGGTTTTTGTCATTCCAGAAGCGTATGTGGATTTGAAGCCTAACTTTTTCGACGGCATCAACAGCCACCCCGACAGTCTGCCCTGCTTCATCGGACGCGACGGCGAGCGCTATCAGGGTTTTCTGCCCGGCATCAGCCGTCAGCATCAATACTATCTCTCATCCTTCATTTATGAGCCACCTGTAGAGCTCATGCGTTTCTTCACCCCCTTTGGTGTGGGCCAGTTCAACGACCGTGTACAGATAGACGGCCTTGACTGGGAAGATGAAGCATACTATAAGCAGGAGGTGACTGACCTGGCACAACTGCTACAGGGCGAAGTGTGGATTGGCATTTGGATTGGCAACTATGACAAAGGCGGTCACACTGTCACCCTCGATATCAAGTCCTATCCTGGCGACTCTGACCCTACACTGCCTGAACCCTCCAACAGCCAACCGCGTCCACTTTTCAACACATGCAACGTGCTGGAGATGGCTGGACAGAACTACGGAAAGCTGTTCGACACCGATAGCATCAAAGTTTCTTTCAGCATCTATGACACCAACGCCCAATACAGACTCCGATATATTGCTACAGGCCATGGTGGATGGGATGGGGGCGACGAGTTCAACCCCAAAACCCACACCATACTCATCGATGGCCAACCCGTTTTCACCCACACCCCCTGGCGCAGCGACTGCGGCCGTTATCGTGAGTGGAACCCCGTCAGTGGCAACTTTTGGAACGGAATGTCCAGCAGTGACTTCTCCCGCAGCGGTTGGTGTCCGGGTACCGCCACACAGCCTGTCTATTTCACCCTGCCCAAACTGTCGCGCGGCAACCATACCCTTACCGTGGCCATTCCTCAGGGTAAACCACAGGCTGGCAGCTTCAGCCACTGGTGTGTCAGCGGAGTGCTGCTCCAGCAATAAAAGAAGTATTAACCAACAAAATAATCTGTTGGTATAATAATAAAAGACTTCTTTCGTTATCCTTTATAGTTATAAAGGACATATATGAAACAATACCTTGATCTACTGCAATATGTGTTGGACCACGGGGTATCCAAACACGACCGCACCGGCACAGGTACGCTCAGTACCTTTGGTTACCAGATGCGGTTCCACCTGGATGATGGGTTCCCGTTGCTGACCACTAAGAAACTTCATCTTCGCTCCATCATATATGAACTGCTTTGGTTCATCCGTGGCGACACCAACGTGCAGTACCTCCACGACCACAAGGTAAGCATCTGGGACGAATGGGCTGGGCCCGATGGCGAGCTAGGACCTATTTACGGTCACCAATGGCGTTCATGGGGTTGTGCCGATGGTCGTCGCATTGACCAAATAAGCAATCTAATTGACGAAATAAAACGTAACCCTGACTCCCGTCGTCTCTTAGTTTCGGCTTGGAATGTTGGCGAGTTGGAACAGATGCATCTGCCCCCATGCCACATACTCTTCCAGTTCTATGTGGTCAACGGACGTCTCAGCTGTCAGCTTTACCAGCGTTCGGCCGACATATTCCTTGGCGTTCCCTTTAACATCGCCTCGTATGCCCTTTTTACTATGATGATAGCACAAGCATGTGGTCTCCAGTATGGCGACTTTGTCCACACTCTGGGCGATGCGCATATATATAACAACCATATAGAGCAATGCCGCCTTCAACTGACCCGCGACCCACGTCCACTGCCTTCCATGCACCTCAATCCCGACAAGAAAAGCATTTTTGACTTTGACTACGAAGACTTCCAACTGGAAGGATACAATCCACACCCACACATCAAAGGCGACGTGAGCGTATAAAATATATTCAAAACAGATAAATAACACAACACCTAATAATCTTGAACAACTACTGTATCATAATGGCAGGTGGCTTCGGCACCCGTTTCTGGCCCATCAGCCAGGCCAATAATCCCAAGCAATTCATCGACCTCTTGGGCAATGGTGAGTCTATGCTTCAAAGCACCTTCCACCGTTTCGAGCGTATCTGTCCTCGCGAGAACATCATCATCGTCACTAATAGTCTTTATGTCGACCGCGTGCGCGAACAGATTCCCAACCTGTTGCCATACCAAGTGCTTAGCGAACCATACCGTCGCAGCACGGCACCCTGCATAGCCTACGCCGCTTCAATTATCAGCAGGCGTGACGCTGAAGCCAATATCATCGTCACTCCTTCTGACCATGCCGTCTTTGACGAGGTAAAGTTTGACCACGATATCCTACAGGCACTCACCATTACTGCCAATCACGACTACATTGTCACCATTGGCATGCGCCCCACCGACCCCAAGACCAAGTATGGGTATATCCAGTTTAGCGAAGCACCAGCCCTCCCAGAGGCACCTAATCTTCATAAGGTCATTACATTCACCGAGAAACCCCCTGTCGAGATGGCACGCCAATTTATCTCCACAGGCGAATTCTTCTGGAACGCGGGTATTTTTGTATGGCGTCTATCCACGCTTCGCAAAGCGTACGACACCTATCTGCCCAATATCGCCAAGAGCATTTTTGCCCTTACGGCCGATACCCCAGCCACTGAGGTCGAGCGCGTATATTCTCTTTGCGACACTATCTCCGTCGATTTCGGCATCATGGAACATGCCGAGAATGTTTACGTTCTCGAAGGTTCATTCCCGTGGTCCGATGTTGAAACCTGGGATTTGCTATACAACACCTATCCTCATGACGAAAACGGCAACAGCATCATCTCCGGCACCGTCTTCCCCTATGAGGTCCACAACACGGTTGTCCATATCCCCAGTAGAAAGACTATTGTGGTGCAAGGACTCGATGGCTATATCATTGCAGGCGACGACAACATGCTCCTTATCTGTCCTCGTGACCAAGAGGACCGCATCGTGAAGTTTTCGTCCGATGTTGAACTCAACCAGATGCTTAGTAGCTTTCACAAGAAAAAATAAATGAATAATAAACAACAAAATATCATGAAACGAATCGAAATCAAACAGCTCCTTTCACCGAGTGCAGAACAATGGATTGATTCCACCATCAACGTCAAAGGATGGGTGCGGACCAAACGTGGCAACAAAAACGTTGCTTTCATTGCCCTGAACGACGGTTCCACCATCAACAATATCCAAGTAGTGGTTGACCTTGCCAACTTTGATGAGGACCTATTGCGCCGCATCACCACGGGTGCCTGCATCAGTGTCGATGGCAAACTGGTCACCTCCCAAGGAGCCGGTCAGAGTGTCGAAATCCAGGCCCAAGAGATACTCCTCTATGGCGAGGCCGACCCCAACACCTATCCCTTGCAGAAGAAGGGCCATTCCATGGAATTCCTCCGCGAGATAGGCCACTTGCGCCTCCGCACCAATACCTTTGGAGCTATCTGCCGCATCCGCCACAATATGGCCTACGCCATCCACACTTTCTTCCATGAGCGCGGCTTCTTTTATTTCCATACACCCCTCATCACCGCCTCCGACTGCGAAGGCGCCGGCGAGATGTTCCAGGTGACTACACTCGACCTCAACAATCTCCCCCGCAAAGAGGACGGCAGCGTTGATTACGACCAAGACTTCTTTGGCAAGATGACCGCCCTCACCGTCAGTGGCCAGCTCGAAGGCGAACTGGGAGCCACCGCCCTGGGCAAGATATACACCTTTGGTCCCACTTTCCGCGCCGAGAACAGCAACACTCCGCGTCACCTGGCCGAATTTTGGATGGTGGAGCCCGAAATGGCCTTTTATCAGCTCGACGACCTCACAGCCCTCGAAGAAGAATTTATCAAATACTGTGTCCGCTGGGCTCTTGACCACTGTGCCGATGACCTTGAGTTCCTCAACAAGATGATTGACAAAGGCCTCATCGAACGCCTCAGGAGCGTTGTGGACACCGACTTCGTCCGTCTCCCCTACACCGAAGGCATCCGCATTTTGGAAGAGGCTGTGAAAAACGGTCGCAAATTCGAGTTCCCTGTATACTGGGGTGTCGACCTCGCCAGCGAGCATGAACGCTTCCTCGTCGAGGAGCACTTCAAGAAACCCGTCATCATGATAGACTATCCCAAGGAAATCAAGGCCTTCTACATGAAGCAGAACGATGATGGCAAGACCGTCCAAGGCACCGATGTTCTATTCCCTCAGATTGGCGAAATCATTGGTGGCTCCGTCCGCGAGGAGAACTACGACAAACTCATGGCCTCCATCACCGAGCGCAACATCCCCATGAAGGACATGTGGTGGTATCTCGACACCCGTCGCTACGGCACCTGCCCCCACGCAGGCTTTGGCTTGGGCTTCGAGCGTCTGATGCTCTTTGTCACCGGCATGGCCAACATCCGCGACGTCATCCCCTTCCCCCGCACCCCCAAGACTGCCGAGTTCTAGTCAGTTTCATTTTGAACTAAAACACAAAAATGATTGTCCGCTATGGTCACAATAAAGAAATGCCTCCATCGGAAATGCAGTTGGGATATAGGCTTCCAATCGCCACAATGCACTGCTTTTACATTGTGTGATTGGTAATAGAGTCCCATGAGGACTTTTTCTGAGGAATGCGGATGGTCACATACCAATAAGAAACGTCCCACCACCACAGGAGGGGCGTTTTTCTTTTCGTCTTGTCCTTTTAAGGCATGCTATTTCGTCTTGTTCACCCAACCACCCGTTCGGCTTATTCTTCATAGTGCCATGCAACCAGCTAGTGTCTTCGATAAGACGGCACACCAGTCCAACAAGAGACAATGCAAAGAATCCCAATAACTCATATTCCGTACTCGTTTTTTTAATATACAGCCACTCTTAGTTCCAATATGTCATTTTTTTTTTATATCTTTGCACCTCATTTGTGGTTAGTCTTTGGCGGCTAATACAAATATGAAGATTTTGAGACCCACTATGTTTGACGACACCTATCGTACCATTGCCGCCCCGTCGGAGGGACTGTACAAGGAAAAAGGCAGCAAGTTTCTGGCCTTCGCTTTCCCCGTTGCCTCGGTGGAGGAGGTGAAAACCCACCTTGACGACCTCCGCAAGAAGTACTTCGATGCACGCCACCACTGCTACGCCTACATCCTCGGCCCCACCAAGGATGCCTACCGTGTGAACGACGACGGAGAACCTTCAGGCACTGGGGGCCGCCCCATTCACGGACAGCTGCTCTCGGCCGACCTCACCAACACACTCATTGTAGTAGTGCGCTATTTTGGCGGCATACTGCTAGGTGCTTCGGGACTTGCCAACGCCTATAAGGCCGCGGCACGCGATGCCATCGCCAACGCCACCATACGAGAGTGTACCATCGATGTCCTCTACCGGCTCCACTTTGAGTACCCCCTCATGAACGATGTCATGCGCATACTGAAGGAGCAGGGCCTCACGCCCCACAATCAAGTCTTTGAACTAGACTGCCGACTCGATGTCAGTGTCCGCCAGTCGCAAAGCGTGCGCGCATACGATGCCTTGGCCAAACTCTATGGTCTTGACATTGAAATCGTCAATAAATAAAAGAAGACAATGAACCAAGCAGAAAACATACTCAGCCAGCTCAACGACAGTCAACGTCAGGCCGTCGAATGCACCGAAGGCCCCGTCATGATTATCGCAGGGGCCGGCTCTGGCAAGACCAAGACCCTTACTCATCGCATCGCCTATCTCATACAGCAAGGGGCGAGCCCATGGAACATCCTTGCTCTCACCTTCACCAACAAGGCAGCCGGAGAGATGAAGGAGCGCATCATGAAACTGGTGGGCCCCGATGCCCGCAACATCTGGATGGGTACCTTTCACTCGGTCTTTGCCCGCATCCTGCGTTCCGAAGCCTCCAAGTTAGGATACACAAGCACCTTTACCATCTACGACAACGACGACAGCAAGTCGGCCATCAAGCAGATTGTCAAGAATCTCAACCTCGACCCCAAGACCTATAGTCCGGGCTATGTCCTGAATCGTATCTCCATGGCCAAGAGCAACCTGATGGGACCCGAGGACTATGCTTCCAACCCCGAGATACAACAGACTGACAAAGACAGCCACAGACCCTTGATAGGCGAGATCTACAAGCTCTACAACAAGCGTCTGCGCACCTCCATGTCGATGGACTTTGACGACCTGCTGTTCAACATGAACATACTACTGCGCGACTTCCCCGACGTGCTGCTGAAATACCAGAACCGATTCAAGTACATCATGGTAGACGAGTACCAAGACACCAACTACTCGCAGTATCTGATAGTGAAAAAACTGGCCGCCCGCTTTCAGAACATCTGTGTGGTGGGCGACGACGCTCAGAGCATCTATGCCTTCCGAGGCGCCAACATACAGAACATCTTCAATTTCCGTCGCGACTACCCTAATTTGAACCTTTTCAAACTGGAGCAGAACTACCGCTCCACCAAGGTAATCGTCAATGCCGCCAACTCCGTTATCGCCAACAACAAGGAACAAATCCAGAAAGAGATATGGACTGACAATGCCCAAGGCAACCGCATCAAACTGATTCGTGCCATAGACGAGCGCGACGAAGGACGGCAGGTGGCCGAAGCCATCGAGCAGGCGCATATAGGGGAGGATATGGAGTACAAATCCTTTGCCATCCTCTACCGCACCAATGTACAGTCTCGCGCCATTGAGGAGGCTTTGCGAAAAGCCACTATTCCCTACCGCATCTATCAGGGGCTCTCCTTCTATGGCCGTCGCGAAATCAAGGATGTTTTGGCCTACATGCGGCTGGTCATCAACAACTACGATGAAGAATCGTTGTTGCGTGTCATCAACTATCCCACACGTGGCATCGGCCAGACAAGTATAGATAAAATACGCATTGCCGCAGCCGACAACGATGTGGCCATGTGGACGGTGATAGAAAATCTTCCCTCTTTCGGTCTGGCCATCAATAGTGGCACCGCCCAGCGTATTGGTGAATTTCAAATGATGATCAAACGCTTCTCGGCAATGCTTACTACCATGGATGCCTACGAACTTGCCAAAAAGATAGTTTTTGGCTCGGGCATCATGACCGCCCTCCGCGACGACGACGACCCCGACAACGTCAACCGCATCGAAAACATCGAGGAACTGCTCAATGGCGTACAGGAATTCTGCGACAAAGAATCGCAATTTGCCGATGACCAAGAATCTGAGATAGAAGGAGAAGCCAATGTAGCAGAAACTCAGTCCCTCCCTTTCAAAACCCTTGACCAGTTCCTGCAGCAAGTCTTGCTGCTTACTTCGGAAGACAAAGGAGACGACAAAGATGCCGACAAGGTGGCCATGATGACCATCCATGCGGCCAAAGGACTAGAATTCCCTTACGTTTTTGTCGTAGGGATGGAAGAAAACCTGTTCCCCTCTCAGATGTCCACTTTCTCCCGCGAAGAACTGGAGGAGGAGCGCCGCCTGTTCTATGTGGCTGTCACTCGCGCCGAGCGGCAGCTAACCCTTTCCTTTGCCATGACACGCTATCAGTACGGCAGGTCTGACACGCAGGAACTCAGTCGTTTTGTAAAGGAAGTGGACCCACAATACATCGATCTCCCCCAAATGAAACGCCAGTTTCCCAAAGTGGGCGAGTTGCCACGGGCTTTTGCCGATGTCAAAGGGGTGAAATGGTCGCAAGAAACAGAGCGTGGGTTCAAACGCAAAGCAGAAGGTGCCGCCGCTCCGCGGAAACTGACGCCCAAACAAAGTGTCCTGCCCAAAGGCCCTACAGCCATGAATTCCCCGTCGGAAATCAACGCCATACAAGTGGGAATGAAAGTGCAACACGCCAAGTTCGGTATGGGCAAAGTCCTCACGATAGAGGGCTCCGGCAAGGACCGAAAGGCCGTTGTCTTCTTCGAAAACATAGGCCAAAAGACCCTCCTGCTGGCTTTTGCCAAGCTAGTGATTGTAGGGTGACTTATTCATACGGGCCCTATCAATTGCCAGAAAGGGTGAACACAAGTATCGCCACAGGCATCACCTCTAGGAAATCAGTCAGATACAAGTGATTTCCATATAGGGAAACAGAATATAGTCGATTTGTAGCAATAAGACTTTACATATTATTAATCCACTCGAACACCCTAATCCAACACCACACAAAGCACCTTATGAGAGTAGTTATTCAGCGTTGTACCCAAGCCTCCGTCAGCATTGGCGGAAAGCTCAAAAGCTCCATCGGACCCGGCATGATGATACTGCTGGGCATAGAGGATGCCGACGGTGACGAAGACATCGACTGGCTCTGTCGCAAGATTGTGGCCCTGCGCATCTTCGACGATGCCGACGGAGTCATGAACCTCCCCATCACCGCCGTTCAGGGCAGCGGCATACTGCTGGTCAGCCAGTTCACCCTTATGGCCAGCACCAAGAAGGGCAACCGCCCCAGCTACATCCATGCCTCACGCCCCGAAGTGGCCATCCCTTTATACGACAAATTCATCGCCCGCCTCTCTGCCGAATTTGGCAAAGAAGTGCAGACTGGCGAATTTGGAGCCGACATGCAGGTGTCGCTGGTCAATGACGGCCCCGTCACCATCCTCATCGACTCGCAGAACCGAGTCTAACGGACTATTATCTCATCGGTGAAAATCCACGGTGCATTGCCCGTGGCACGGTGCCAGGCGGGTATCGTTTCCAGTGGCACTGCCACCACCCGCACATATCGCGCCCGCCTTTTCAGCCCCCATGTGGCACAGGTCTTTATTTGTGGCACTGCTAGCACCTCGGGGTTGGCCAGCCACCGGGTGTCGGCCAGTTGCCAGTAGCGCCCATTGTTAGAAAGATAGAACTCCACCCGCCGGGGCAGAAATATCCACGAAAGAGGGTAGAAGAAAAAATCCAGCCTCACCTCATTTACACGCTGTCGTCTGCCGAGGTCCACCACGGCATCCAATGTGTCGCCATAGAAACCCAGCCACGCGTGGCGATAGTCGAGTGTGCCCGCTTGCCCATCGGTGAGGCCGACACCTCCTCCACAGAAATACAGCTCTTTTGGTTGTGCCTTTAAAGTTACCGAACAATTTCTTGCTAGATTTGCCCTGTAACACTTTGATATATAGTTTTCAATATCTGACCGATATTCGTCAAGCGTGTATCCCATCTCATGCAGGATTTTTATCCCCAAACGTTTGCCATCCCGCACAAAACTGTCTGCCCGATAAACGAATGTGCTGTCCATCGGCAACACCCCCGCCATGGTCAATTCCAGTACGGCATAATCCACCGAGAGTTCCATGAACCTGATGCGGTCGCGTACCACTTGGTCGGTGGACAGACCGTAGTTCTCATAATACGCTCTGCCGGTGGAATCATACCTGCTCAGACATCCGTAGGCAGATTGGAGGAGGGCCTGGTATTTGGCTATTTGGGATGGTGCCAGATATCCTTGTGCCCCATCAATCGGGTAGCCGTAGATGTCCAGCCGCTTTCCTGAGGCCACCAGCGAACGTCCCATCTCGCGGTACAACTCCTCCATCGGCTGTGCTGCCCAACCATAATAGTGCAGGCAGAAGTCGTGCATCAGCGAGTCAACATCGGCCTCCACATCCCACAGCAACTTGGCTAGCAGGTATTCACGCAGTTCCATCCACGACGTAACGTTGTTGGCTCCAGTGCCCTGTTCAAACATCCAGCGCACCCCGTGGTCATGGAAATACTTGAGATTGGGTTGCAGCACATGCAGGTTGGGAAACGGGTTCCACATATTGCGAAACTGAACCACATAGTCCCAGACATATAATCGAGATTTATGAATTGAGGATTGAGAATCGTCTGAGTGCGGCAGCTCATCCTCGATTCCAAATTCTTCATTCTCAGTTCTCAATCTATCATTCTCAGTTCTCAATCCATCATTCTCAATCCTCAATTCTTCCTTCTCAGTTCTACATAGTTTCGCCCAGTCCTCCATGTCCTTGCGGAATGAGGCCTCGGCTGCTGCGGTGGCGATAGGCTCCTGTCGTCCGCACTCGATGGAGCAGAACATAATGCTCACATTGCTGTCGGGCTTCTCGATGTGGCCTCCCACTGGCTGAGGAGCACGACGGGTGAACTGATACCCCAGGGTAGAAATGGTTTTGTCGGGGAACCGCCGCGCCACCTGATTGATGAAGTGAATGAGTGTGCCGCTGGGGCCACCGTAGAGGGAGTCGGCATGACGGCAGTTGGGGCACTGGCAAACGTTGTAGTTGTCGTTGTTGGAGACGGACCATACCTGAGCTTCGGGTTGCTGCTGCATCATAGCGGCGAGGTTGGCGCAGAGGGTGTCCAAGACCTGGGGGTTGGAGAGGCAGAGCTGGCCGTCACGCACCCGCTGGCCGCCGATCTGGGAGAACCACTCGGGATGGCGGTCGAAGTAGGTGGCCGGAGGAATGAGTTTTTGGAAGGTGTGTACATACATTCCGTCGGCCCAGCGGAGAGGTCCGGCGGACTGGTTGTCGTCGATATATTGGCCGTCAGGACCCACACGGATGCGGCGATGGAGGGCATGCCAGTCGGCATAGGTGGGGCTGTGATGTGGGGTGTAGTACCATATCTCGCGATAGGCGAAGGAGGGATTGTTCACCTCGTCTACGACAGGAAGGCCAGGGTGTATGTCGGGAGCCACATCGGGTATCTGGTGGTGTGTCATGCGGTAGCCCTTCAGCTCCAAAAGGCGGCAAGCACCATAGTAGACCGCCATGTCCCGGCAGCCATAGATGAAGGCTAGCCGCCCGTCGCTTTTCAGACGGAACCCATCGTCGCGTATTTCGTCCTTGCGGCTGAGGCAGCATCTGGCCAACTGAGTTCTACCCACGAGAATAGTGGGCAGAAAATCACGCTGGGTATGATGCAGAAAGGAGGAGAGTGAGTCGGGGAGGGCAGACTCGGATAGGATAACATAGCCTACCAAGTAACTGTGCAGCAATTGTGCTGTGCGGAGTTCTACGGTGTCTGCATTGGCTGGCACAACAATCTGGCCAAGAATAGGCCGGGGCTCCTTTCCGGTAGATTGATACGCGTAGTCATGGGTTTCAGGCCAGTTTTGAGCCGATAGCGGAGCCACCGACAGCAATAGCATACTGGCGATAATCAAAAGGCTTCTTCTATGCATGATAGTTTTCATCACTTAAATTTGATATATCTTTATTATCTGCCCATCCATGGCAATGAGGATAAATGACCCTCTGATGAATTGAGAACAGCTCCTTATGCTGTCGATGGAAGACGGGTGCTACGTTCCAGTGTTCAGGGCTTGAGGCTTCCTATCGGTATCACCCATACCCCGTCACTCCGCCGGTAGGCATAGTCTCCGTTCGCCACCAATACCGCCATGAACGATGGCTCTCTCATTCTCTCCGTGTCAATCTTTTTGTGCAGCTTTTGCAGGTTCTTCGCGCCTTCCTCTATCAGGCGGTCGCCGCCCAACTTTATCTCCACTAGGCCATAGGCTCCGTTGCGCAGGTGCACTACGGCATCGCATTCAAGCCCGTCCGAGTCACGATAGTGATACACCAGTCCATTTATCGCCTGCGCATATACCCGTAAGTCCCTCACACACATCGTTTCAAACAGCAGTCCAAAGGTCTCCAAGTCGTTCATCAAATCTTTCGGTCCCACGCCTAGCGATGCTGCCGCTATCGAAGAGTCGGTGAAATAGCGTGTTTCCGATGTGCGTATGGCCGCCTTCGACCGCAGGTTAGGATTCCACGACGGCATGTCTTCTATGACAAACATCTTCTTCAGTGCGTTCAGATAGGAGGCCACGGTCTTTTCGTCAAAGGTGCCGTCACCACCAGCCATCACGTCGGCTCGTATCTTCGATAGAGGCACCTGCCCCCCTTGAAAACGGGCATACGACCGCATCAGTTTTCGTGTGCGTTCTGCGTCTCGCTCAACGCCGTCTACGCGCGATATATCAATGTTTATTATTGCGTTCAAATATTCGTAGGCCCTTTCCAACGCCACCGACTTCTTTTGCAATACCGCCCGCGGCCATCCGCCACGGCACACCAGATATGCCACTTCCTGCAATGTCTTGTCCATCGTGGCGGCATTGTTGGCAGAGCCAGAGAAGAGAGCTACTAGGCTGATGTCGCCTGTCGATTCGCCCGACTCCCACAGGCTCATCGTCCTCATCTGCATGCGCGCTATCCGGCCTGTCCCGCTGTGGTGTACCTCGCTCATGTCTGCCGGCACTGTCGACCCCGTCAGGATGAATTGCCCATCTTCGCCACGATGGTCCACTTCAAACCGCACCGTGTCCCACAGTTTCGGGGCTTCCTGCCATTCGTCAATCAGTCTTGGCGTGGCTCCTTGCAGCAGCACCTGTGGATCCTGATCAGCCAACTGTAAGTTCCTTTTGTACAACTTCGGCTCATTCATGTATAGCACGCTCCCTGCCTGATGTTCCGCTGTGGTGGTCTTTCCGCACCACTTCGGACCTTCGATTAATACGGCTCCCATACCTTCCAGTTTTTGCTTAAGTAGTTGGTCGAAAATACGTTCTTTGTATTCGCTCATTTTTTTGTCACTTTTATTGTGCTGCAAAAATACAAAAAATATTTGATATACAAATAATTATTTTATTTTCGTTCCCGAACTTATGGACTTTTCGTTCCCGAACTTATGGACTTTTCATTCCCGAACTTGTGGACTTCGTTCCCGAACTTGTGGACTTTTCGTTCCCGAACTTATGGACTTTTCGTTCCCGAACTTATGGACTTTTCATTCCCGAACTTGTGGACTTCGTTCCCGAACTTGTGGACTTTTCGTTCCCGAACTTGTGGACTTTTCATTCCCGAACTTGTGGACTTTTCATTCCCGAACTTATGGACTTTTCGTTCCTGAACTTATGGACTTTTTGTTCCTGAACTTGTGGACTTTTCGTTCCTCCTCAACAATCGACTCTATGAGCGACAATTCGTGTTTTTTGAATCTATGGTTATAAACCATCTTCACGGGTTGCACATTATACTTGGCTTCTCTTCCTCCGTTGGTAACATGACCATGCACAGGCTCGTGGTCATCAGAGTAGAACATAAAACGCAATCAAAAAAAGATGAAGATTGTAGGCACAATAGTTCCTTATTATTGTTAATAAAAAAACGTCAATTTGACAACTTTTATCGTGTTATTGTCTGTTTTTTTAATGAGAGACTTGTGTGCGGATTGTATACTCAAGCCAACGACGCAGTATAGAACATACTCCAGGTCGGAACATCTGACAGTTCAGAAGTTTATCTGCGGATTGAAAATCCTAATACTCAGTTGGTCTGGATTGCAAATCCAGACCAACCGCACGTTACCGAACATCCCCAAGGTCGGAAATTTTTTCCATCTTTATTTTGTTTTAAATATTCTACAAGAACTTCTCTCGCGTAGTAATATCCTCTTTCTTTACACCGGTTCCATAATAAAAACGATACTCCCAGAAAGGATGGCCAATACCACCAGCACCCGTAAAAATCAAAAGATAGGATAATGCCTACCCCAATATTTAGAGTCAACATAGCACGGGAAAAGGCATACTGCGAATTAAAGTCAGGCACACGTGAGTCAGTCTTCGTGCTTGAGTATGCTTTCGCCCTTTCAAACATCTCTCTTGTACTGGCATTCGGGTTGCTTAATTCACACATCAAATTACTTATAACTTTTTCATACTGATAAAATCTAATGCGTCTACACCCTGTGTATTTTTTCGCCTTGCCAGTTTTCTTACTTACAGATGGCGCAGTCAGCAATCTGTCCGATGGCATTCCTCCCATTGTCCAATAATAGAATGGCTCTATCAGACCACTTATGGCATTTAATACATACCCTAAGACGTATGCCAAAGCCAACAATAAAACGGAATTCATTTCTGAAGTATCTTTGTCTAGGGCAAATGCTATTACCAACACAAGTATACATCCCGAAATTAGCGTACTTAGAATGTCGTAATATTTGAAGTTCATGGGTTCAAGTATTTTACTCATAGGTTATTCCGTCTACGGCCTGACCCATGTGAAAGTGACATCGCTGGTGGGCAGCCCCGTTCCGGCCTGGATTTCTGTCTGCACTACCAAGGGACAGGTGATTGTGCAGTTGTGCGATGTGGTTGACAGTCCGTTGCACATGTCATATTTGCCTGAGAGGCGTTGGTATGGAGTTACTCCATAATAATCATGGCTTGTCAGATGGCTCATGTCGAAATGTGCTAGGTTTAAGTTTGTCAGGCTTCTACAATTCATAAACATGGCCTGCATGTTGTTTACGCTGGTAGTATAAAAACTGGAGAGGTTCAAGCTCGTCAGGCTAGTGCAATTGTTAAACATCTGGCTCATATTCGTCACATTGGTGGTGTTGAAGTTGGAGAGGTTTAGGCTCGTCAGGCTAGTGCAATTGTTAAACATCTGGCTCATATTCGTCACATTGGTGGTGTTGAAGTTGGAGAGGTTTAGGCTCGTCAGGCTGCTGCAACCCCTAAACATATATGTCATATCCGTTACATTGGTTGTGTTGAAGTTGGATAGGTTCAGGCTCGTCAAACTCATGCAATTATTAAACATCTGGTTCATGTTCGTCACATTGGCAGTGTTGAAGTTGGAGAGGTCTAAGTTCGTAAGGCTGGAACAAGTTTGAAACATTTTGTACATATTTGTTACATTGGCAGTGTTGAAACTGGAGATGTTTAAGCTTGTCAGACTACTTGCATAAATATCACAATCAAACATATTTGACATATCCGTCACCCTTGAGGTGTTGAAGCTAGAGAGATCCAGGCTTGTCAGACTTCTGCACACCATAAACATACAGCTCATATTCGTTACATTGGCTGTGTTGAGGTTGGAGAGGTTCAGGCTCGTCAATGTCATACACCACGCGAACATACCACTCATATCCGTTACATTGGCGGTGTTAAAGTTGGATAAGTTTAGGCTCGTCAGGCTGCTGCAATCGAGAAACATATCACACATATTCGTTACATTGGCGGCGTTGAAGCTATCACCAAAATTGATGGAGGTAAGACTCCTTTTTTCAGAGAACATTCCTGAACAATCGGGGTTGGCATTTATCTTGTTGTCGCTTGTCGAGATCCGCCATACCGTTCTGTCCAAATTGCCATAGATGGGCACTGGGGAATTGGCGGTAGAAAGCAATGTTCCGGAGGTGACACTGCTGTTATATTCAAACACCACTGATGTGGCCTCGGCAGGGATAGCAGCATTGAAGGCAGAACCAGTCACCAACTCGGCATGCGGGGCTTCGGCCAACGCAGTTACATTCAGTGTGACGGTGGTGATGGTGTTATGCACCAGCGCCACGTCTTCCTTGGTCACTGTGCTCATATATCCGTCGGCGGTGTAGGCGGTAATGGTCACGTCGTCTGTCGTGAAAGCCGGCACCACAATGTCGAAAGTGCTGGTGCCACGTGCCTCGACGGTGGCAGGGCAGTCGTTGTCGAAAACCAGGCTCACGCGGTTCTGCCCACTACCCGACAGGGTGATGCAATCTGCCTGCTGTCCGCTCACGGTGGCTGTGCCCGTTCCGCTCAACTTGGCCGACTGGGCTTTCAGCTCGATGCTGCGTAACGGCAGCTCTCTGTTCAGCGAGTTGCTCACTATCACACGCACGACCGAGCAGAGGTTATGGAACTGCAAGGTGCTGCCACTGGTGAGGTATGCCCCCATGGGCACATCCACCAACTGGTGGCTGCCCACCAGCTCGTAGAGCTGTGTGGAGGGCAGGGTAACGGGGAAGCTGGACATGCTGGAGATGTCGGCATTTTCGGCCACGATGCGGGCAGGGAAGATGGCACGATAGGCACTGGCCGACACCACATCCTCTATCCGTGCTGACGAGCCTGTGGCAGCCATGACTGGATAGTCATCAGAATTGATATGTACCTCGTCGCCGTTGTGCCAGCAGGGAGTGTGGTCGTCGATATACATCTTGCTGTCGGCGGGTTTCTGTATCTCGGCCCCGAGGGTGACGGTGCCTTCTTCTTTCTGGCAGCCGATGGCCAGCGTGGCCATCAATGCTGCAAAGAGGGTGATGCGAAAATATTGCTGTTTCATTTAGTTTCTGTATTAAAGATTAAACCATTGTTTCAATTGTCCCAACTGCCAGAGCCGAAGCTGCTGTTGTTGGTGAAAGACGAGCCTCCAGTCCAATCTCCATCGCCGAAATGGATGGTAGAAGACGAAGATGAAGGGGTATCCCAAGAATTGTTGCCAAATGGTGATAATAGTATTTCCGACCCGATGGTGAGCGACTGTTGCATGCCATTTTCCACGCGGAAGACCACTATGGTAACCTTGGGTGGGTCGTAGTTGAGCTTGTATTTCTTATCCATAGGCATTGGTTAAATGGATTGTTTGCCCGCAAGTCTCCAACGGGCGTTACACTACAATAAAGAAAGGCATGAGACTTATGTGCTCATGTCCGTTTACTTGTAGGTATCGGCAAACACCTTTTCAGGAACAGGATTATGAAACATATCTCACGCCTGAGAGTATGCTGACGGGTATAGCATACACTACAAGCGAAAGCAATAATGCTTCGTCCTCCTGAATTGAAATTTTGCCGAATTTACAAGTAAGGACAATTTCGCAATGCTTTTCTTGCATACTGCTTACTTTGCTCTTGTAAGCGGATGCAAAAATACAAAATTTATTTGGATTTGAGGGCTGTGAGATGAAAATAATTGCTAGTTTACTGCAAATCATAATGAAATAATGTTCTATTAGGTGTTTTTCTATCCGTTCGACAGTGGATTTGGAACTCAGTGATGAGGGCTTGTTTTGCCATGTCGGCAAAAATGTGTAATTTTGCATTTTGAAAAAAGAGCGTCCCTATGAATACCCATTTAAACAAATACCCTATTGGGATACAAACCTTTTCTGAGATTAGGAAAGGCAATTATATCTATGTTGACAAGACAGATTTGGTGTGGCAGCTGACCAATTATGCCAAGTTTATCTTCCTCAGCCGTCCCCGGCGGTTCGGCAAGTCATTGCTTTCTACCACTCTGGTTTCATATTTCAAGGGGGAGAAAGAGTTGTTCGAAGGGTTGAAGATAATGGGTTATGAAAAGGAGTGGAAACAGTATCCGGTGATTCATTTCGACTTGAGCATGGCAAAGAACCAGGAGTCCCCGGAGGCTTTGCGCGACACGCTTTTCATGCTGCTGTCTCCCTATGTTGAAGAATATGGGCGCGAAGAAGTAGAGAAGACCCCAGGTGGGGTGCTTGCAGGCATTATCCGTAGGGCTTCGCGCAAATATGGCACCCAGGCAGTAGTCATCATCGACGAGTACGACGCCCCTTTGTTGGAAGTGATGCACGAACAGGAGAACCTAGGGGCTATGCGCAAGGTGATGCAGGAGTTCTACCAGCCGTTAAAGGCCTGCGAGGCCATGATACGCTTCTGCTTCCTCACGGGCATCACCAAGTTCAGCCAGCTGAGCATCTTCTCCACGCTCAACAACATTTCTAACGTCTCCATGATGCCCCAGTTTGCCACCATCTGTGGTATCACCGAGCAGGAGCTGACCACGGTCCTGCAGGAGGACATCGCCATGCTGGCCGAAGAATACGAATGTTCAGCAGAAGAGATGCACCAGAAGCTGAAACTACAGTATGACGGCTACCACTTCTCCGAGGATTCGGAGGAGGTGTACAACCCCTATAGCCTAATGAACTGTTTCGCCCAAAAGAGGATAAAGAACTTCTGGTTCGAGAGCGGCACGCCCACTTTTCTCTTCAACCAGATGAAACGCTTCGGCACCGACATCACTAGGATGGAGGAGATTGAAGCTTCGGAATCTGCTTTCTACGCTCCGACGGAGACACTTACCAATGCCCTTCCATTGCTTTACCAAGCGGGTTATCTCACCATTAAAGGATACAACCGTAAGTCTGAGGGCTACATCCTAAGTATCCCCAATCAAGAAGTGCGAGTGGGGTTTGCCAATGGACTTCTGCCCGTATATTCGGGATTACGTAATGACCAAGTCCAACTTGGCTGTGCCTATAAGATGTGGGATGCCCTGGAGGGTGGCGACATCGACCAGGCCCTGCGTGAGCTGAAGGCTTTTCTTTCCGGGGTGCCATACATCGAGGGCTTCAAAAAGAAATTGCAGGATGCGGCCACCAAGGAGGGTTTTTACGAGTACACCTTCTACCTCATCCTCTCGATGCTGAATGTCTACGTGCGGACGCAGGTCAAGTGCAGCACCGGCAGGGTGGATATGATAGTGTATTGCACCCAAGCCATCTACGTCTTTGAGTTCAAAGTAAAGGGCAGTGCCGCCCAGGCCCTTGCGCAGATAGAGCAGAAGGACTATGCCGCCCAGTTTGCCACCGACAGCCGCCCGACGGTGAAGGTGGGCGTGAACTTCGACATCCAGACCTGGACCATCGAGGACTGGCAACTGGCGCAATAAGAGGAGATCATGGCAACAAAATCATTTGGCAAGACTTGGTGGGGACAGGAGTGGCTCAATGCCCTCACCCACATAGACTATGAGAACCGCATTCCCCGTGGGGCAGCCTATGCCCGCAAAGGGGCGGTGAAGGAGATAAAGATTTCTGGCGGGACGATTGCTGCCAAGGTGCAGGGTACCCAACGTTCGCCCTACAGGGTACAGATACTGGTACCGCCCGCCGACCCTGAACAGGTGTCGCGGCTGGTTGACGAAGTGGTGAAGCAGCCCCTGTTGGTGTCGAAGCTGTTGAATCACGAATTGGACCCGCAGCTGATGAACTTCGCCCTCAAGGTGGGCATAAGGCTTTTCCCCCAAAGCTGGCGCGACCTGGAGATGGAATGCTCCTGTCCCGACTGGGCAGTGCCGTGCAAGCACCTGGCTGCCGTGGTGTATATGCTCAGCCGCGAGATTGACAACGACCCCTTTCTGGTGTTCCGTATGCGGGGCATAGACTTAGTGGGCGAATTGGCGGGACGTGGGTTGACCATTAGGACGGAAGAGACCAATGCTGTACCTGCGGCCGACACGTTATATGAGGTTGAGGCGAAGAGAACCGAGGCGACGATTCAGAAACCGCACCCTGTTGACCTTACTCATATAACAGATATACAAAAACTACTGACAAGTATGCTGCCCAGCCAGCCTACGTTCTATGCCAAGGGCGATTTCCGCGCAACGTACGGCAGAGGGGTGGGGGCTGTGGCCCGTAGGGCAAAGTCTATCTTAGAAGGCCTAGCACTGCTGCCGGTAGCCGATGCCACAGCCCCCAGACGGCAGGGGTCGGTACAGCTGTTGCTAGACGATGAGTTGAATGTAATAAACCTCCATTTCGACCAACTGTTGGCCGATGTGGCGGCCATCGAAGAGGACGACTTGGCCGACTATGATGCTGACTATGTCGTGGTGCGTCATGCGCTTAATGTGGCTTTGCACCTGATGGCTTGTGGCGCGGTGATTCCGAAACTGGTGAGCGAGATGGGAAAGCTTTATGTCGTTGTATGGCTGCCGGCCATGGCGCACGCGCCTGTGTGTGAGGTGGTGGAGGAACTGGGCGCGATGATGCCCCCAGACATGCTGCGATGGCAGCAAGCCCACGTGAAGAAGCCTTCGCGGCTGCAAAACCGTGCGGTGGTGCTGTTGGCATTGATATTCAACTATCTGATGCCTCGCATGAGGAACAAGGTGGACCCCGACAACAAGATTGAGTCTCTCTTCTTTGCAGGCCACAAATGCCGTTTTGGTGGGGTAGGGGAGCAGAGCATTCCCGAGAGCGTTGCCGCCTGGCTGTCCCATCTGGATGTGGGCAGCCACCAGTTCTGTCCCCAATTGTTGGTGGGCGTAGACGGCGGCGACAGCTTCCAGGTCGACATTTCGGTGCTGGTTGATGGCCTGCCCGTCCCGATGAAAAAGATTCTTTCCGCCAAGGCCTATGCCCCTATCCGTCTTGAGGTGCTGCGAGATGCCTCTATGCTTTCGCCTTTTTTGCCTTCGGTGGAGTCGTACCTCCACAACGGGGCTAGTCGCCCAATGACTTACAGGACGCAAGAGTTCTCTAGAATGCTGTTGGAGGTGTTCCCCGCACTGCGCCTGTTGGGTGTGGGGGTGGCCTTGCCTAAAGAGCTGCAGAACTTGTGCCGTCCGCGTCCGTCCGTTACGATTAGGAAGTCGGAAGACGACAGCGTGGCGCATGTGAGTTTGGCCGAATTGCTCGACTTCGACTGGCAGGTGGCTGTGGGCGACGAGTTGATACCTATCGAGCAATTCCAAAAACTCGTAGCCCATGCCCGCGGCCTTATCCGCTTTAAGGGACAGTTTTTCTATGTGGATGAAAACGACATAGAACACCTGAATGACTACTTTGGCGAGTCGCGCACACTCACCCCCGGCGAACGCCTCCAGGCCGCGCTGAGCGAGAGTTTCGACGGTGTGCCTGTGGAGATGACTGCCCAGGTGCGCAAGATGATGGAGCAACTGCGGAAACAGCGCAGAATGGCTGTTCCCAAGGGCATAAAGGCCACCCTCCGGCCGTATCAGCAGCGAGGGTATGAGTGGATGTACCGCAATGCCAAGTTGGGCTTCGGCAGCATCATAGCCGACGACATGGGTCTGGGCAAGACCCTGCAGGTAATAACTCTCCTACAGAAATTTAAGGACGAAGGGGCTTTCGCCAAACAACACGCCTTGGTGGTGGTGCCCACCACGTTGCTCACCAACTGGCAGGCCGAGCTGTCTCGCTTTGCCCCCAACATCAGCTGTCGGCTCTACCACGGCCCCGGTCGCACGCTGAAAGGTTTCGATGCCGACGTGCTGCTGACAACCTATGGGGTGGTGCGCAGCGACTTGGCAACGCTCAAACGCCGCAAGTGGCACACCGTCGTTATCGACGAGGCCCAGAACATCAAGAACGCCACCACCGCCCAAAGCAAGGCGGTGCATGCCTTGGCAGCCGCCAACCGCATAGCCATGAGCGGCACCCCGATCGAAAACCGCATGTCGGAGTTTTGGAGCATCATGGATTTTGCCAATCCCCAGATGCTGGGCTCTGCTGCCGCCTTCCGCAAGCAGTACGCCAACCCCATCCAGCGCGAGGGTGACCAGGCGGTGGCCGAACGTTTCCGACGCGTGACGGCACCATTCCTGCTGCGACGACTGAAGACCGACCGCTCCATCATCGCCGACTTGCCCGACAAGATAGAGGAGGACACCTTCACCTCCCTCACCGACCAGCAGGCCGCTCTCTATCACGAAACACTCCGTTCGGCCATGGCGGTGATTGACGAGGCCCCAACTGATACGCCTCAGGCTCTTTTCAAACGGCAGGGATTGGTGCTGCAGATGATTCTCTCCCTCAAGCAGATTTGCAACCATCCGGCTCTGTTCCTAAAGGACGGCAATGCCGACCCCACGGTCTCCGGCAAGGCCGAGACATTGCTGACGCTGCTCGACAGCATCGTCCGCAACCGGCAGAAAGTGCTAGTCTTCACCCAGTTTAAAGAAATGGGCGACCTGCTGGTGCAGTTTGTAAGCCAAAGTCTGGGCGAGAAACCTCTCTTTTTGCACGGGGGCTTAAGCGTAAAGGAGCGTGCCCGTATGGTGGATGACTTCCAGACACGTCCCGAATGCCGTATCTTCATTCTCTCTATCAAGGCGGCTGGCACAGGTCTCAACCTCACCGCGGCCAATCATGTCATCCATTACGACCTTTGGTGGAATCCGGCCGTGGAGGCGCAGGCCACCGACCGCGCCTATCGTATTGGGCAGCACCAAAATGTCATCGTGCACCGTTTTATCACACAAGGTACTTTCGAGGAGCAGATCAACCGTATGATTCAGGAGAAGAAACAACTGGCAGACCTCACTGTTGCGGTGGGCGAGAACTGGATAGGCAACCTGTCTAACGCCGAGTTGCACGACCTTTTCCGCCACGAGGCGTGAACGAGTTTATTTTCTTACCACCCGCTGCGAAGGGTTCCGAAGGACAAGCATAAGCAGCAGGCTGGCTCCGAGACCGTAGTATACGGGGTCGGCAGGCAGGCTGAGCGATTTGGCCAAGAGCATGACGGCGGTGCCGGTGATCATGGCAGAACCCACGGCCCGGGCACTGAAACGCCCAGGCAGGAAGAGTGCAAAGCTGAGCGGGAACAGCAGGGCCACGGCACGCAGGCCCAGTGAGAGGAATCCCAGGTCGTTGATGAAAGTTCCTTTGACCGAGAGGGCGATGACTACTGCCAAGGCCAGCAGTCCCGCAATGGTCAGGCGGGTCTGCGTCAGCTGCGAGTGGGTGGGCTTGGCCCAGCCCAGTTTTGCGGCCAGATTGCCATATACGTCGCGTACCAATATGGTGGAGGCCCCCAGCACCAGGCCGCTGCCACAACCCATGATGTTGACCAGCATGGCACCTAGGGCTATTCCTCCCAGCCAGGCGGGCAGATGCCCCAGTACAAAGGCGGGGAAGGCTTCCAACGAACTTTGTATGACCCCTATGCCCTCGGGGAGCAATTCTCCGGCGGCCTGCATGGCAGTGAGTTCGGCGGTGGTGACATAATGTCCCCGCATGTACATGCCCACCAGGGTGCAAGCCGCGCCGATGAGGGGGATGAGGAAAGCACAGTAGAGTCCACCACGGCGGGCTTTGGCGGTGGAGGCTCCGGACCAGATGCCTTGGGCATAGGTCTGTGTGGTGACCACGCCGAGCATCAGCGACAGGCATCCGCCAATGTCCTTGAGCGGCCCGCGGGCCACCATGCTGCCATAGCGGTGGTGGATGCTCTCGATGTCGGTGAGGCCGTTGAGTTGGCAGAGTGGGCTGCTGGCGTTGAGAGTCTCGATGTCATGGTTGATGCCGGTGAGGCCCTTGCCCAGGTGCCACACCACTACGCCGGCAGTGATGCAGCTGATGTATAGCAGCACCAGCTTGACGATGCCGCCCGCCCCGGCACTTTGTATGCCCCCGAAGAGGACGAAGAGCATGATGAGCACGCCGCTGATGACGGCCGCCCAGGTGAGGGGGATATGGAACAGGCTGGTGACCATGGCAGAGGAGGAGAGCACCTGCGCCATGATGCTGATGAAGATGCCGATGAGGAAAAGGGTGGAGCCGATGGTCTCGGCTTTGCGGCCATATTCTTTGGCCACGATTTCCAAGAGGGTGGTGCAGCCGCTGCGGCGGATGGGTCCGGCATAGACCAGTGAGAGTACCAACGCTCCGAGGGCGGCCCCGATGGTAAACCACCAAGCCGATATGCCGTAACTAAAGGCCAGCTGCGCGGTGCCAATGGTAGACTGGCCGCCCACCAGGGTGCCCAGTATGGCTCCGCAAACCATCCAGCTGCCAGCACGGCCGCCGGTGGTGAATGCTTTGGCATCTTTGACCTTGCGGCCCGAATGGATGCTTACAAACAGCAATAGTCCCACAGTGAGTAGGATGCCGATGATGTGGATAGGAGTAATCATAGTTGTAAAGTGGCTTTTATGCTTCGGTCTTTGCCACGGAAGTCTTGCAGCAGCTGGGTCTCAAACCCCAGTGCTTGTAGTAGCTGGCATGTCTCAGGGCCGAGGTGTTCGTTAATTTCTAGTATGAGGAGTCCGTTGTCGGTGAGGTGCCGTTGGGCGTAGTGCCCTATGGCTCTGTAGAATTTCAATGGGTCGTCGTCGGGCACAAAGAGGGCCAGGGCGGGTTCGTAGTCCAGCACGTTGCTCTCCATGCCGCTGCGTTCGCAGTCGCGAATATAGGGAGGATTGCTGATGATGAGGTCGAAGGCGGGGCAGGGGAGTGAGAGTTCCCTCCCCAATAGGTCTGCTTGTGAAAAGGTGACCTCCACATGATTCCTTTCTGCGTTCTTTCGGGCAAGCGTAAGGGCCTCGGCGGATAGGTCCACGGCATAGACTCTCGCCTCGGGAAATATTTTGGCCAAGGCAATGGCTATGCAGCCGCTGCCAGTGCAGAGGTCTAGGTAATTTCCTGTTGCTGCCGTGGGCTCTTTTTGACGCAGCAGGTTGGCGGCTGCGGTCACTATCTCCTCTGTCTCAGGACGTGGTATCAGCACGTCGGGCGAAACGGCTATCCGACAGTTGCAGAAGTCGGTGTGGCCTATGATGTGCTGTATGGGGCGGTATTGTTTGAGGTCTTCCACTGCCCAATGGAATTTCAAGAGGTCCGACTGGTTGACGGTGTCGTCGCGGTGCAGCAAGAACTGGGCTGTGCCCCACCCAAGGAAACCTTCGAAGAGCAGGCGGACGAACATGCGCAACTCCCCCTCGGGGTAGAGGCCTTGGAGTTCGGTGAGGATATATCGCTCTATGTCCCGCACTCGGTTGGAGGGTATGCGCATGTGGGTG
This sequence comes from uncultured Bacteroidales bacterium, assembly GCA_947168515.1. GTDB lineage: Bacteria > Bacteroidota > Bacteroidia > Bacteroidales > P3 > Colimorpha. The sequence continues at coordinate 24,795 of CAMVMF010000004.1, read as the reverse complement.
GTGTTAGGCATCGGCAGAGGCTTTCTTGGATGCTTTCCAGGCTTTTACAAAGGTGATGAAGCCATAGGTGGCCGTGATGAGGAAGCAGGCACTGATGACCAGCCACTTGTAGCTGCCGCCCATGATGCCTAAGGGAATATAGATGGCATCGCAGATGAGGTAGCATATCCAGGCGTTGATGTCCTTGCGCACCATCAGGAAGGTGGCGACGGCCTGCAGGGCAAAGATGGCGCAGTCGAGTACAGGCAAGTTGGAGTGCAGCAGCCGCGTGTCGACGAACAGGGTGGCAGCTGCGATGCCCACCACGGCCAGCAACGGCCACAGCGGGTTGCCCCAGCAAATGGTGCGGCGGTTGTCTTCTTCCTTCTTCTTCCAGATAAACACGCCCCCAATGGAGGCCAGCAGACTGTAGACCTGAAAGGCAAAGCTCATGAAGTGCTTGTCGGTAAAGAAATTATAGCACAGGATAAGCCCCGTGATGATGCTGAAAATCCATGTCCAGCGGTTGCCACGGGCGGCTAGGTAGACGGTGGCTATCTGTGCGATGGTGATAAGGATGGTGAGAATAGCTTCTAGAGTCATCTTTCTTATTGTGTTTCTTGATTATTTTCTGCCAAAGTCGGCGGGAATCTCGCCCCAGCGGTCGGTGTCCCACTTGCGTATTTCGGTGGTGTAGGTGTTGGTCTGCAACCACTGCTCGGCCCTGCGAACAAAGTTCCACAGCTCGGCCGTCTGGGCGGTGAGGGGCAGTTTGCTGCGGCATTCTTTGTGCTTCACCCAGTTGATGGCGATCTTGGAATCGCTGTAGATGATTTGGTTCAAGTGGTGTTTCTTCAGGTAGGAGAGGCCATGCACGATGGCTAGGAACTCGCCCACGTTGTTGGTGCCCACCGGGGCTTTGTAGTGGAATATCTGCTGGCGGTTGGCAACGTATACCCCTTGGTATTCCATCACGCCCGGATTGCCGCTGCAGGCGGCATCCACGGCCAGGCTGTCCAGCACAGGCCCGTCCACTGCCCCCTCGCGCACAAAGGTCATGCCGTTCTCGTCCACGCCCACGATGCTCTCCTTGTGTTCGAGGACGGTCTTCTGTCCCTTCACCTCGTCGTAGGGGTGCAGAAATGCCTGTTGGGCGGCCTGCATGGTGTCAAAGGACTTGTATTGCGCACCCGCCACGCCGATTACCTGCCGTTGGCACTCCTCCCAACTCTCGTATATGCCGGGCGTATTTCCCTGCCACACAACGTAGTATTTCTGTTTCTTTGCCATAATAAAGGAGTGCAAAGATACAATTATTTTCTCACATAACCTCTTTTTTCTTTCCGCCTCTGATGATGTTTCTTATGCCTTTTCCAGCCCCCATTCTTTTTCCATAGTCTCCCTTGGGCTTTTGCTTGAGAAATCTATGGTAACTGGCGCGGCAGTGGTTAGAGATGTTTTAAACCGACGCAGGCCAGTCCATTGTTTGCGTTAGCAAGGAACTAGGTGGCAGCTATCTTTTTCTCCATGAGGAGCCTCTGCTCGACCAGGGAGTTCCATTTAAAGAACTTGTCTTATCGGCCAATTGTCTACTGAAATTCTCTTCACCATTTGTTCTATCCTGTTTTATTTATCATCAATAAGTAAAAGCTAAGTAAATAATACAAAACCTAACTTTCAATAATAATCAAATGAAGAATGCTTATTATTTTCTACCAAACCATCTTCCACTTTCACCAGGGGAAAGTGGGGAATGGCATAGCTCTCGATTTGACGGTGACAGCGGATCAAACACATACGTGGAGGCCACGGTTTGGCCTTAGCCTGAGAGGGGGGGGGCACAGCAACGGTAAGTGATATTGTATAATATTCAGGCATAGTTAATAAGGCTGTTTCATTTATCGGGTTCGTGTGATGGGAATCGTGCTAGAGACAACCCTACTTGCAGGTGTTTCTCACTTCCGTAGGTGTCTTTCTTTGGCTGTTTATCTGTCAGATGAACAATTGTATCTTAACTATTTTAAAAAAATATGTATATTTGCAGGGCAATACAAAGAATAACTGGATATGAAAAGAATTGGTTTTATGGCAATTATGCTATGCCTGCTGTTTGCGGCTTGCGAAAAGGACACTCAGTATTTCACTATGGAATACCCCATCGCGGGCGATTATACCCGCTTGGAAGTCAGCAGTGCTTTCGATGTGGTGGTGTGTGATACGGTTGCTAGTGCGGTGGTGACCGCTTCGGCCCAGATGCAGCAATATGTTGTGGTAAAGGTGGAGGATGGCGTGCTGACGATTAAGCTCCGGCCCAATCTGGTCATCTCCCGTAGAGGTGCCAAGGTGCTGCTGCCACGCAATGAACAGCTCTGTGAGGTAGACCTGTCGGGTTCTTCTACCTTTGTGGGCGACCTGATGGGCGAGAATGTCGAACTGGACATTTCGGGCTCTTCGGACTTCGAGGGAACGGTGCGTGCCACCCAGGTGGAGATGGATTTGTCGGGTGCTTCGTCGTTCACGGGTTCCATCAATAGCGAGAAAGTTGCCATGGACCTTTCGGGGTCATCGGAGATGACGGGCCGGATTGATGCCACCACCATTGAGCTGGAGGCCATAGGGTCTTCGACTGTCAGCGCTGAGGGCAGCTGTCTGGACCTTTTGGATTTGGACCTTTCGGGCTCCAGCGATTTCTTCTCTCCCCAGATGGATTGCCGCAAGGTGACCGGTGAGCTGAGCGGTAGCAGCGATGCCGAGTTCAATGTATGCGAGAGCCTGCGCGTAGCCCTCTCAGGGTCCAGCCACATCGTCTATGGCGTCCCCACAGGCTGCACCCCAACGGTCAATTGCTCCACCTCAGGCAGCTCCTCAGTCAGCACTCGCTAGAGGGAATGAGTTGATATAGTTAAATATCTGTTGTTCATGAGAATAATACTCTTATCCGTTTTTTTGTGTCTTTGACTCTTTCTGCCTACTAGGTATGAGAAATGTTAGTGTAATGTGCATTATCTATGTTCCAATAAACGAGAAGGCTTGATTCTGTAGTTACTATGACCACGTTACTGTTCATGCACTAAAGTTTTCTTCGGTTTAACCATAAATAGGTTTGTGTTGGGTTTGCCCTTGACTGACTTCTAGTGTTGAAGCTGTGCAACATCTGAGGATTAGAAAAATCCGTGAATAAATGATGGAGGCTAAGAATATAAATCAAGTACTAAAATCATATTTTGGTTATGATTCATTCCGACCGATGCAGCAGGAAATCATCCTGCATACTATCAATAGGCAGGATTCACTTGTTCTGATGCCTACTGGAGGCGGTAAGTCACTGTGTTTTCAAATTCCTGCATTGGTATTGGAAGGGATGGCTGTTGTGGTTTCGCCCCTTGTATCATTAATGAAGGACCAAGTTGAGGCGTTAAAAGCTAATGGTGTCTCGGCAGAAACACTGAATAGTAGCAACGATGAGAATTCGAATCGTGACATCATAAACCGCTGTTTAGAAGGGAAAGTAAAGCTGCTGTATATCTCGCCTGAACGGCTTGTAGTTAGCATGATCCCTTTTTTGCAACAGGTTAACGTCTCTCTCTTTGCTATCGACGAGGTTCATTGCATCTCCAGTTGGGGACATGACTTCCGACCGGAATACACACAATTGGGACAATTACGAAAAGTGTTTCCCCAAGTGCCTATTATGGCACTCACGGCTACTGCCGATAAGATAACGAAACTAGATATCCTGAAGCAGTTGAATATCCAAGATGCAGAGACGTTTATAGGTTCTTTCGACCGCCCGAACCTGAGTCTAGATGTAAAACGCGGTTATTCGGCACGCGAAAAGCTGCGCTCTATCTTGGAACTCATCCATCGTCACTCTGGTGAGTGTGGCATCATATACTGTTTGGCCAGAAAGACTACAGAGGAATTGGCAGAGAAATTGAAGAAAGAGGGTATTGCGGCTGGAGCTTATCATGCTGGGATGCCAAATTCTGAGCGTGATCGAATACAAGATGATTTTTCGGCAGACCGCCTGCAAGTTATTTGTGCCACCATTGCTTTTGGTATGGGCATTGATAAAAGCAACGTGCGCTTTGTAGTGCACTACAACCTGCCCAAGAGTATTGAGAGTTTCTATCAGGAAATTGGACGTGGAGGACGTGACGGATTGCCTTGCGAGACCATTCTTTATTACAATCTTGGCGACATCATAACTCTACGCAAGTTCGCTAACGAGGGAGAGCATCAGGAGGTTAACTTAGAAAAACTCCAGTGCATGCAGGAATATGCTGAGGCCCAAGTCTGTCGTAGACGTATTTTGCTCAACTATTTTGGCGAACTGTGCGACAAGGACTGCGGCAATTGCGATGTGTGCCATACGCCTCCACAAACATTTCTGGGTACTATCATAGTTCAGAAAGCTCTATCAGCTATTGCTCGAACGGGAGAGAACGTTGGCTTTAAAACGACTATTGATATCCTCCGTGGCAATATGTCGGCAGATGTGAACTCACACCAATATAATCTATTGAAGACTTTTGGAGCAGGGTGTGATATTCCTTACCGTGACTGGCATGACTATCTGTTACAGATGTTGCAGATGGGCTACATAGAGATAGCCTATGGTGAAGACCAACATATCCATATTACCGAATTGGGGCATGAAGTGCTTCACGGTAATCAGGCTGTACATTTGGCGGTAATCAACAGAGAGAACTTTAGCGTTAAGGCTCGTAGATTAAGGCAGCTGGCAGTGGGAGCTAAGACTGCCGAGTATTCAAGAAGTAACGAAAGCAAGGAGCTCTTTAATAAACTACGTGAAGTTCGAAAGCGCATTGCTAACGAGCACCAATGGCCGGCATACGTCGTTTTATCCGATCGTTCACTGCATCATCTCGCCGCAGAGAGGCCCACCAACTTGATTGACTTTGGCAACACTTTTGGAATCGGCGAACATAAACGCGACACTTTTGGTGAGGAATTCATAAGAGTCATTAAAGATTATGTATCACAACAGGGCATTATGCCTGTTCTCCATCAAGATCCTGTCTTCAGTTCAACAGAAAATTCTGAATCCTATATGGAAAGTCAGAAACGGCTGCACGCCAATGCTTATGCTCCATGGAGTGAAGAAGCCGACAACCGCCTTAGGCATTATGTGAAAGAGGGTTTTTCTATTGAAGAAATAGCGTCGTTGATGGAACGAAACGTGGGATCTATAAGGTCAAGAATTAAGAAGTTAGAAATCAATACAACCGAAAGGAATCTGCCAACCGATTGGTTTGAGAATTACGAACAAGAACTATATCGCCTTCAACTCGAAAAAGAAGCCATTGAAAAAAGGATTGACTCTATTCGATTGCAGATACTTCAAGAGATGGAACAACGTAATCTTGACAAGCTGAATTCATCAAAATACAGTGTCAGCTATTTCCCTCCAAGAACCATTATGCAGTTCGACAGTAAAGCCTTCAAGGAGGAGCATGGGGATTTATACTTATCTTATTGTTTGCCTAAAGAGAAAAAGGCCTCTATAGTTGTGAAACGAAATACAGAAGAATAACGCCATTCAACGTGCCCTATGGAATGAGAATTCCGTATTTGTGGATTTGCTAAGGGAGGTTAATATATCGCTTTGCATTAGACCATGCAAGGCTGGATTTTCGCCATATTAGGTGGTTATGTATATGGGCCATTGTAGTTGATTACAGATTCTTCCTCTCAGCTGCGGATGGCAATTATAGTTAAGATCTTTTGGCCTTAGGAAAAGTGGTTTAAAGGAGGTCTAGAAAGGCTGCTATTTATTACTTCAGGGTTAATCTCACATGACAATTTACGGTTGGCAGTTTAAAAAAGAAAAGCCGTGGGAATGGGCCCACGGCTTTTAATTGTATAAACAAGAAGTGCTTTAGGCACCCAGTTCGAGGCGTTTGAAGCCGGTGCAGGCAAGTTCCTTGTCGGCGTTGGCGAGGAACTGGCGGACGGTCATCTTGTTCTCCATGATGTATTCCTGTTCGACCAGGGTGTTTTCTTTGAAGAACTTGTTCAGACGGCCATTGGCAATCTGCTGAATCTGCTGCTCGTTGAGGGTAGCGGCTTTCTTTTCGGCCTCTTCGGCTTTGATTTTCTTGGCCATTTCGACCTGCTCCTCGGTAATCCAGCCTTTGGCGCAGTTGGAAGCCATGTGCTCTTCGGTGTCGACGTGGGCGGGGTTGATGCCAGCTTTCTTCAAAGCTGCGTCAACGGCCTTGCCGATGAGCTCTTCGCGGGTTTTCTCAGCGGCGACGGCAAGTTCTTTGTCCTTCACTTCCTGGGGGATGCTGTCGGCATCGAGGGCCAGGGGGCGCATGGCGACAACCTGCATGGCGATGTTGTGACCAACCTCGTCAAAGCCTTCCTTGCTCATACCGATGACGGAAGCCATGCGGTTACCGGGGTGGATGTAGGCGTATACTTTGGGAGCCTCGATGGTCTCGAAGTGTGCCAGTTCGATCTTCTCGCCGATTTTGGCAATCTGGTCGGTGATGCAGTCGCTCACTTTGCGGCCATTGAGTTCCATGTCCAATACCTGCTCTTTGCTGGTGAGGTGTTGAGCCATGGCGTTGTCGAGGATGGAGGTGGTGAACTCGACGAAGCCAGCGTTGGTGGCCACGAAGTCGGTCTCGCAGCTCAGCATGATGATGGCGCCGTAGTTGCCACAGCTCTTGGCCAGGACGCAACCTTCGTTGGCATCGCGGTCGGCACGTTTAGCAGCCATTTTCTGACCCTTCTGACGGAGGAAGTCAATTGCTTTTTCGAAATCGCCATCGCACTCGACGAGGGCTTTTTTGCAGTCCATCATACCGACACCGGTCAGCTGACGAAGCTCATTAACCTGTTTTGCAGTGATATTTGCCATAGTGGTATTTTATTTTTTTATTTCAAGTATGATTAAAAGTGTAATGAGTAATGAGCCCTCGGCGCATAAAACGCCCTATGCCCATTACTCATTACTATTATCTAAGCTTATTCAGCCTTGGGAGCCTCAGCCTTTGGGGCTTCGTTTCTGGCACGACGGGGACGGGTCTTTCTCTCCGTGGGAGCATCCTCGTTTCTTACTTCGTCCTCTTCCTCATTCTGGGTGTCTTTGTTGAGCATGCGCTCGTTAAGACCTTCCTGGATAGCCTCTGCCATGTGTTTCAGGATGGCGGCAATCGATTTGGAAGCATCATCGTTAGCGGGGATGGGGAAATCGATAAGGTCGGGGTTGCAGTTGGTATCGACGATAGCGAAAGTGGGGATGTTCAGGCGACGGGCCTCAGCAACGGCAATGTGCTCCTTGTTGATGTCAACCACAAACAGTGCGCTGGGCAGACGGGTGAGGTCGGCGATGGAACCAAGGTTCTTGTCCAGTTTGGCACGCTCACGCTGCACCTGCAGACGTTCACGCTTGCTGAAGTTGTTGAAATCCTTGTCGTGCATCAGCTGGTCGAGGTTGTTCATTTTCTTCACAGCTTTGCGGATGGTGGTGAAGTTGGTGAGCATACCGCCGGGCCAACGCTCGGTTACGAAGGGCATGTCTACGCCTTTGGCCATCTCGGCGACTACGTCTTTGGCCTGTTTCTTGGTGGCAACGAAAAGCACTTTCTTGCCGCTCTTGGCAATCTGTCTCAGGGCGTTGGCAGCCTCATCAGCCTTGACGATGGTTTTCTGCAGGTCGATAACGTGGATACCGTTGTGCTCTTTGAAAATATAGGGGGCCATTTTGGGGTTCCATTTTCTCTTGAGGTGACCAAAATGACAACCAGCTTCTAATAATTCTTCGAATTTTAAATCAGTCATTGTTTTTTCTTTTTTGTTTACGTTCCTAAATTTCGCTTCGAAGTCTCTGTCCTTGTTCAGTTTGTTGTTTTATTATTCTTCGGTCAAAGTTCCTTCTCGGCTTTTTTACCAATTGTCGGGTAGTCCTTTCTGCGTGTCGGGTTTTTCTGCTTTTGCCTTAGGCAGCAGAACTAGCAACCCGGCGGAGTCTCGCGACAATTTGGATGCTAAACTTTTTTGCTTTTTTCGCAGTTCCTTGATCTCGGAGTATCGTGATGCCTTGTGGTCCGCTAATATGGCTACGCAGCATAATGACAATTCCGAAAAAACGACTAACGTTTGCTGAACTGGAAGCGTTTACGGGCCTTGGGCTGACCGGGTTTCTTACGCTCGACCATACGTGGGTCGCGCATCAGGAAGCCTTCCTTCTTCAGTGCGGGACGGTCTTCGATGTTGTTTTCGCACAGGGCGCGGGCAATAGCCATGCGAAGAGCCTGAGCCTGGCCGGTGATTCCACCGCCGTCGAGGTTGGCCTTGACATCCCATTTGCCTTCAGCGTCGGCAACCTGGAAAGGCTGGTTGACGATGTACTGCAGTGGGCCAGTGGGGAAATATTCTTTGTAGTCTCTGTTGTTGACAACAATCTTGCCAGTGCCGGCGGTCATGTAGACGCGGGCAACGGAACATTTTCTTCTACCGATTGTGTTGATTACTTCCATATTGTGTATTATCTAACGTCGTTAATATTGATAGCTTTGGGATTCTGACCCTGATGGGGGTGCTCGGGACCGGCATACACATGAAGGTTGCGATAGAGCTGGTCGCCAAGACGATTCTTAGGAAGCATTCCGCGGATGGCGTGTTCGAGAACGCGCTCGGGATGGCTGGCGAGAACCTTAGCGGGAGTGGTCTCACGCTGGCCGCCAGGATAACCGGTGTAACGCTGATAAATCTTGTCGGTCATTTTCTTCCCGGTGAAGACGATTTTCTCGGCATTAATGATGATAACGTTGTCGCCGCAGTCGACGTGCGGGGTGAAGCAAGGCTTGGTCTTGCCACGGAGGATGTTGGCAACACGGGTGGCCAAGCGTCCTACGGTTTGATTCTCGGCATCAACGAGCACCCATTCCTTCTGGACGGTGTTCTTGTTGGCGGAGATTGTTTTGTAACTTAACTGATCCATTTTTTATTTTAACGATGATGTTTTTCTAATTCTATTTTGTTTTTTGTACAGTAATTTCTTTTGTAAAAAGACTTCCTGTTCAAAAATTTTTTGTTGCAGAGCCTCTTTTTCTATGTCCTTAAGGGGTGACGGAAAACCTCTTTGGTACTTTTTAGACCGATTTCTTCTGCATACTATTTTCTCCCAACATCCTGTAACTGAGGTCTGAACGGGTAAATAACAGGGCCTAAGTCCACTATGCTAAGAGGTTGCAAAGTTACAAACTTTTTTTGGATTGGCAAAATTGGCTGTTGATTTTTTTTGTTGAAAAGTTTTTTTACCTCCCGCTGTTTCCTATGGCCCCCGGTGGCAATGCGGCAGCAGCCTCCGGGGGTTGGGGTGTTGAAAGAGTTATTATTTTTCTTATTATTCCATATATTATTAGTATCTTTGCATTATGAAATCACCCAAAGAAATAAGCGTTGAGCAGTGGTTGGTGCGACTGACTCAGGAGATTATAGATTTTACGCCAGAGCGAGGCGACCTGCCGTTGCGTGTAGTTAACGACCTGATAAAGGACACGGAGATTCAGGCGGTGCAGGATTATGCCAACAAGGTTTCTATCACCCGCTTAGGTTTCAACGACCATGGTCCGGTACATATGCGTACGGTGTGCCACAACGCTCTCAAGATGCTCAAGATTCTGTACAATGCCGGCATACCCACAACGCTGCAGCGCGACCAGGTGGGGTCTTTTGACGACAGCGTTACCGCTGTGGCCCTTGCCGCTTTCTGTCACGATTTCGGCATGACCATCGGCCGACAGGACCATGAATTGTATTCCGGCCTTATCGCCTATAACATCATCGACCGAATCTTGCTCAAGAACCTTCCCGACCCGGGTGACCTGATGCGCCGTGTGGTCATTCGGTCTACAGCGTTGGAGGGCATCATTGGCCATATGGGTACCCGCAAAATCCATTCTATCGAGGCCGGTCTTGTCCTCATTGCCGACGGCTGTGACATGACCAAGGGGCGTGCCCGTGTGCCTATAGAGATCCATACAGCCCCTAAGATAGGGGATATTCATAAATATTCGGCCAATTCCATCGACAAGGTCTTCATCAAACCCGGAGATAACCGTCCAATAAAGATTCTTGTTCAGATGTCTGCTGAGGTGGGTTTCTTCCAGATTGAGGAGGTACTGCTGCCCAAAATCAACTCCAGTCCTGCAAAGGATTTGGTAGAGCTCTATGCAGGTGTGGAGGGTCAGGAGCTGAAGTGCTATCTTTGATTGTCCCCGTGCACAATGCCCTTCCCACGCAATGTCAGGTCTGTCATCATGAGTGCGCAGATGGAGCTGACAGAGGATGCTTTTCAGACTCTTTTTGATTGATACCTAGAACAGAAGGTTTCGTTTGAGGAAATCCTCCATCGTAGTCATTTCTCTTACCACATCTGGCAGTGCTTTTTCTTGTGACTGTCCCTGTGGCATGTCGTGGTGGTGCTCATGCTCATGATGCCCATGCCCGTGGTGTTCATGGCCATGATCCTCGCCGTGGGTATGGTCGTGGACAGGCACTTCTCTGAGAAATTGCCATGTGGTGTCTGACATTTCGGGAGAGAAGATGCTGCCCCGTTTGGTCACATTGGATAGGATATGCCAGGTATAGTTGGTTAGGCAGTCGGCCTGGCAGACCACTGGCCGAGACCATTTCTCCGAGCAGCGATTCACAAAGCGGGCAACCGCATACTCGTCCTGACCTGTTAGGGCACAGTAGCCCAGGTGTTCGAAAGTGATTTGGGTTGGGAGGGTCACTACTGAATGCTTTGCGAGTTCCTCCACGGCACGGTCGGCCAGGGTGTCAAGTAGTTCTAGGTCTGGGATAAATCCTTCTTTTACTGTCCAAAGACGGCCGCCCATGATATACTTTTTGTGGGCTGCTGCCACTGTGCCGAAAGCACCACGGAAGCAACCGCTGAGGGTCACGTGCCCATCATTGTCCTCAGCAGAGCGGTATCTTATCAGTTCATCTTCAATTCTAACTACCTGAAAGCCTTCCATCGGCAAAGGGAAACAATTGTAGGCTCCTGTCAGCAGGTGTATGGTGGTGTCTGTGGCATTGAGATTGTCTTCCAATTGGAACAATAGTTGCTGTTGGAGGTGGGGGACGAAATCCTTGATTACCGTTACGTCGTTCCATTCTATTACATTCTTCACCACCCATTCCATGTTTTTTTTCTTTGAATCTTTTGTTGGGCTGTTTTTCGAAGAGGATGCTTTCACCCAAGTGCCGTCGATCGTCGTTGGGTGCGGCAGACCCAATGCTGTTTCCAGTAGTCCTATGTGATTTAGGACTTTGCTGCGAGGGCAGCCAAACATGGCCACTTTGGTACCAGCGATTTGTCCGTCTTGGTCTAGCACGGGAGTAGTAAGAGAGGCATGGCATCCGCCCACATGTCGCACCTCCATCTGACCGCGATGCAGTCCACGATTGCGGCCCGAAAACTGGAACACAGTTCCATTGTCGATGCGTGTTGCTGCCAGCGAGTAGCCGGGTTTGTCGTCCACATAATGGCCTTGGTAGAAAAACTTCTTGCCATAATCGTTTGCGGCCTCCTGTGGGATGCCGCCGGCGGTTTTGACGTTGAGGACCTGCATACCGAAAGCCACGTTGCCTTCTTGAACTACGCCGACAATCTCGCCCACCACCTCATCGAGGTTCACGGCCACGGGGCCGAAAGTGATGGAGCGATACTGTATGGGGCAGGAGATGACCTCCATTGTTAGGCATTGGGGAAGCTGGGCAATGCGCAACAGTACCTCATTGTCATCGTTCATAAGGCAAAAGAGGGTGTCATTGCTGAACCGCACGGATTGAGGGGTACGCACCTGATAGTCGTAGGCAGACACCACGGGGTAGAGCTCTTTGCTTAACAGCACCTCTTGGCCACAAACTTTGAGCGAACCATAATAGCCGTATTTGTCTATCGTCACTGACAAATTGCCGGCTGTCCAATGCACAGGCTGTCCGGCGGCGGCAGCTAGTGCAGATACAAAACCTAATAATAGAAATATTCTTTTCATATAATAAAACGACTACAAATGTTTGTAATTACCTTAATAAATGCGTCCGCTTGAAAATAGGGGTTATTGTTTTTTTGCTCTTGCAGGGTGAATCCCCAAGTGGATGCAGGAATGACATTACTCGGCAAAGTGGCATTCCGTTGTAACTGACCCGCTGGGATATGTACCTTTTTCTCAATCACGCTTCATATAGCTCGATAGGCAGACCGTCGGGGTCGCTGAGGAAGAGGAATCGTTTGTTGGTGAACTGGTCCGTTCTAACCTCTTCGTGGGCAATGCCAAGGGAGTCCAATTCTTTAATGGACTCATCGAGGCTGTCCACGGCAAACGCCAGATGTCGTAGGCCAGCAGCCTCGGGCTCAGAGAGGCGGGGTGGGGGCGAAGGGAAAGAAAACAATTCTACCACATACTGGTTGCCTAGCCCCAAGTCTGTCTTATAGGATTGTCTTTCGGTGCGATAGTGCTCGGCCAGAATGTTCAGCCCTAATACTTTTGTGTAGAATTCCAAGCTCCGCTGGTAGTTGGAGCAGATGATGGCAATGTGGTGTACTCTTTTTAGGTTTAGCATGGTATTTGATTATAGAGGGTCTTGTTCGATAAGCTGGAGCCGATTGACGATGGTTTGAGGCGGGAGCAGGGTGCCGGGGGAAAGGACGGCATTGGCGCCGATGCGGCAGTTGTCGCCCACCAATGAGCCGAATTTGTGCAGCCCAGTAGAGATGCGTTCGCCCTCCCAATGGACGAATACGGTATCGTCGTCGCGCTCGTTGTAATGGTTGGCCAGTATAGCGCCGGCTTCGATGTTTACGTTGTGGCCGATAATAGAGTCACCCACAAAGTTGAAGTGAGCCACGGCACAGCCTTCTAGCAGGACGGAGGTCTTGATTTCGCAGCTGATGCCCACTTTGGCCTCTGGCGCTAGAAAGATGCCCCCGCGCAGGTAGGAGTTGCTGCCGACGAAGCTGTTGGCAGAGAGGATGGCAGGGGCCTTGATGGTGACGTTGTGCCCTATGGTGGCAGTCTTGTGAACGGCCACACCGTTGTCAATGGTGTAGTTGTCGTCTAGATTCTGCATAAGTTGGTTTATTATCTCGCATAGGCGGCTGGTGATTTCCCAAGGAGTATTGTAGTCGAGAGGGAAAACAGACTTGTCGGACAAGAATTTCTTCAGCATGGTCTATTGGGTTGTTTTATTTCCTCGCACAGCCACCCACAAGGGGTGCTGCCAAGGGTGGCGGCGATGACAAAGAGGTGCCCCCCTTCGGAGAGTTTCAATTTCTTCTGAAGGTCGGCGGCGGCTATAGGGTAGTTGCGAGTGACAACATGTGCTAGGCGGTCGGGTAGAATGGAGTCGATTTTTTTTGGATGGAGCGGTAGCTGCTGGAGCACGCGGAAAGTGCGTCCGGGGAATTCCGCTATCAGTCGGTCAGAGGTATAAAGATGGGTGTTGCGTGCCAATTTGTCCACTCCGTATCGGGTACTGACCAAGCGGAAAGCCCCACCCTTCAAGATGGCGGTATGGGGTTCGTAAAGGTAGGTGCCCATGCGAGAGGCATAGGAGGCCGCAGCCTCGTTCTCCTCTTGCGGTAGGAAACAGAAGTCGGCAGTCTTGGCAGCGTTGAGTTCCACGCAGTGGATGGCCAGTGGGGTTGCAGATGAAGAGGGACAGCGGACTCCAAGAAGGAGAAAGAGCACCTCCTTGCATTCGTTGTTCAGGGCCACGATATGCACTTGGTGGACCACACCCAGTTGAGACAAGGCTTGGTGGATGTCTATCATGGGCGAAGCTTTCACCAAAAGGTAACGGCAGCAGCGGCGCAAAAGGCTTAAATGCTCCAACAGATTGGGAGTGCAGTGCTCAAAGGCTGCCACCTTTCGTCCCCGACTGTCGCGTCGGGCAGGGTCGATATAGAGAAGGTCAAAGACGTTGTCGTTCTCTTGTAAAAAAGTCATGCAGTCACCATAATGGCAGTCTATGTGTTGGGCACCAAGGCATTGTAGGTTTCGTTTTGTGAGGTTGAAGAGTTCGGCATCCCGTTCGCAGTAGAGACCCTGGCATGCGTGCTGAGAAAAGAAATAAGTGTCCACCCCCATGCCGCCCGTTAGGTCGGCAAAGGTGTGGCAGCCAAGAGATTGGAACAGTGCAGCCTTGTACAGTGCTGTTGATTCCGATGAACTCTGTTCGCGGTTGATCCGTGGTGGATAGAAATAATTGGTACAACGGGCAAAGGTTGGCCATTTGGCCGACGCTTGCCCGTTGCCTTCTAGTTGCTGCGCCACCAGCCGCAAGTCTACTGATGGGTACCGCTCTTGTTGGAGGAGCAATTTCAGTGGATCTTCGCCTAGGTGATTGCGCGCAAAAGATATTATTTCTTCATAAGAGTCCATCAATAGATGCCTTCTTCGTGCAGTTTCTTCAGACGGTCGACCACCATGGGACGGTCTTCCTTGTAGGTGACGCCGAACCATTGTGCAGTGGTCTTCAGCACTTTCATGGTGGCATAACCGCTGTTGATGAAAGTGTTGACGGCATAGGGGATGTAGTATTCAGACTTCATCTCGGAACCGCGCTCTTTTAGCCATTCGACGAAGAGTTTTTCGCTCTCTGTAAAATAGTCGGGGGTGAAGCCGAAAAGGTTCATAGAAACAGTGGTTTCGGGTGCGAGCGGGTGGAGGGAGTCATCGGAATCCTTGTACTCGATGATGCCTGCTGCGTTGCGGCCAATGCTGGTGCGCTCGGTCATGCCGGCCAGATTGCCGTTAGCATCGATATTGCAAACGCCACGGGAGACGGTGCCGTTCTCGCTGAGGGTGTTTTCGAGGCGGTAACCCACCATGCAGTACTGGCCTTTGGTGTTCTCGAGGGTGCGGAGGTAGTCGCCAATGACCATAAAGGCATCGCGGCCATAGAAATCATCGGCATTGATAATGGCAAAAGGCTCGTGGATGACATCCTTTGCCATGAGGATGGCATGGTTGGTGCCCCAGGGTTTCTCGCGGCCTTCGGGGACCTTGAAGCCTGCGGGCAGTTTGTCGAGCTCTTGGTATACATACTCGACCTGAATGCGGTTGCCGAAATGCTCGGCATTGATTTTTTGCTGGAAGGCCTCGGCAAAGTCGTGTCGGATGACAAAGACCACTTTGCCGAAACCGGCGCGGATGGCGTCATTGATAGAATAATCCATGATGATTTCGCCGTTAGGGCCTACGCCGTCCATCTGTTTGAGTCCACCGTAGCGGCTGCCCATGCCGGCAGCAAGAACTAATAATGTTGGTTTCATATAATCAAAATTTTAATGTTTCAATATGTTGTTGCGGTATTATTTGCGGTGCAGCTGAAAAAAATTCTTAAGGATCGTTTCGCATTCCTCTTGGAGGAGACCACTCTCGACGACGGTCTTAGGGTGAAGCATGGTGCGGCCGAGGCGTTCGAAGCCTCGTTTGGGGTCGGCAGCACCATAGACGATGCGGCCTATCTGGGTCCACCCCGCGGCCCCGGCACACATGACGCAGGGCTCTAGGGTGACGTAGAGTGTACAGTCGGTGAGGTATTTGGCGTCGAGATAATTGGTGGCAGCCGTGAAAGCTAGCATCTCGGCATGGGCTGTCACATCGTGAAGTCGCTGCGTGTTATTGTGAGCACGGGCTATGATGCGGTCGCCGCTGACGATGACTGCTCCCACGGGGATTTCATCCTCGTCGAAAGCGGCCTTGGCCTCTCTCAGGGCCTGCTGCATATAGTATTCGTCAGGGTTGTCGAAGATAGTCATGTCGTTGGAATGGATTATTACATTTTATGGTAGTCTTCGGTGAAAAGGGTGGGGTTGTATGGCTCCATATGATAATGGCGGTAAGTAAAGACTATCTGGCTTTGATTGTACTGATAGGATTCGATCGAAGGGAGGAAGAGTCCGTTGAAGGGAGTGAACTCATGCCATGCACGCCAGTCAACGCGTTGGGCGTTTTTGGTCTTTTTGCTGTCGCCATAGATATGGCTCTCTTCGGTGAGCATAAATAATAGTCCTGTCTCCTTTTCGAAAAAGTAATAGCGGTCGAAGATGCCGGGCGAACTTACAAAGATACGGTTGACATTGTGTCCATTGAAATCGTATTGGCCAGCATACTTGATTTCGGCCCCTTTGGAACGCCAATCGTAGAGGGCACCTCGGATGTCGAGGGGCATGGTGTGGTCATAAAAGTTGTCTTGTGTTATGTCTACCCATGCGCGCACTGCGGGACGGAACGTGCGGAATATTTTCTTCCCGTCGGAATAGAAGCCTTCCTGTATTTGCCCATTCTGCCACATCTCTATGCGCAGTTGGTGCCCTTTCGTATACCAATGGTAGACGAACATGGTGTCTGAGGGGTGCTGGCGGTCGATGACGTAGGAAACCACGCAGAGGGTGCTGTCCAAGAGAATGGGTTCGAAGTTGACGTAGCTGAGATAGTTTTCGATAATTGCGATGGCCCTAAGGCTGTCCGTCTCGGACGGGGCAGCCTGAGGGCTAGTGTTGGATTGTGCCTTAAGGGAGAGCAGCAGGCAGACTAACAGGATGGTTGCAAAAACTTTTTTCATGATGAAAGGATTTTGGAGATGGTTTTTCAATGGTGTATTTATTACAGGGGATTGACCTTGTCAGGTATAGACATCGGGAAACTTAAGTGGTTGACCTCTTTGATGGGATTGAGACGGACGGTGGCTTCGAGACCGAGGGTCGATATGATGGTCGCCAGTTGGGTTTCTGCATTGTCGGACATGATAAGCCGATATAGTTCGTCAAAGGTGGTGCGGTAGTGGAACCGTTTGTAGAGGTCGATATAAGACCCTTGGAAGGCTCGTCCCATCACTCTGGCATAGATGATGGCAGAGTCGGGGGTGAAGCAAGCGCGGGCCAGTTCTATGACTTTGGATGCACTGAGCCAGATGATGCTGTCGGACTGAATGCGCAGTTGTCCGCTGGCGGAATACCCATCAGCAGACACCGTGAAGTTGGCGGTATAGTAATGGGGTGTATAGATGGGTGCTGCGACCGTGTCGGTGGCAGGGTTTACTGCTTCTGTAACGTTGGGCTTGGTGGGTTTGGAAACCTCTTTGTGGCTACGGCAGCCGACTACCAACAGCGAAACGGCAAGCAAAGGAAGAAGGCAACGTGCTATTGACATGACTGAAGGAGGGTTTGTTTTAATTCTTTTACTCGGGAGTCGTAGGGTGCTACCATCTCGCATCGTTCGAGATATTGTTTGGCTTTTTGGCAGTCGCCTAGTTTGAGATGGCCTTGGGCAAGGATGAGGTAGGGTCGAAGGTGGAGCGGGAAAAGCTCAGAAGCTTGGCTGGCATGGTCGAGGAGGGCTCTGTTGGTGTCGTCCACCATGCTTTCGCACACGAGTAGGGCTTCCCAGATTTCGTATTCGCTCTTGTCGGCATCCAGCTTCTTGGCAAATTGAGCTGCAGCCTCAGCATAGCGTTCCTGGGCAGCAAGGATTTGTCCGTAAAGAAACGCGTGTTCGCTTTCGCCTTGGCATTGTTGGGCCACAGTGTCGGCCAAAAGAAAGCAGGGCTTGCTGTAAAAAGTAAAGAATCCTTTGTTGCGAAGGAATTCGCTGAGGTAGGTGAGCCGGTCCGAACAGCTGACCTCGGGGTTGAGCACCCCCAAACGTATATGGTGATATGTATGGGGCAAATCGCCCATGGCTAGATAACAGGAGGCCATAGAGATATGGATGTTTTCGTCATCGGGGCAGATGCTGAGTATTCGGTTATAGTACTGTAAGGCTTTATTGTAGTTCTTCTCGGCCATGTATGATTCTGCAAGGATGGCGTTGTAGCGGTTCTCGGTGGGCATGGCCTCAGCCAGCTTTTCCAGCTCTCGGCGGGCTTTGTCAGGCTTTTGTATGGCGGACCATAGTTTCTGTTTCTGGAGGGAGACGGGTTCGGTGATGCCAAAACGTTTCTCAACGCGGTCGAGGACTTCTATGCTGGCGGTAACATTGTTGGAGAGGAGGTAGGCGTTGGATAGGTCGTAGTAAAGGTCTGGACGGTCGGGGTTGCGCCTGACGATATCCTCCCACGTGGCGGTTAGATTTTTGCCATCTTGCTGTCGGCTGTAGATTTGGGTTAGCTGCAGCTCATACCATAGGTTGTCGTTTTGCGCCCGGAAAGCTTCTAGGGTATGGTATAGGGCACTGTCGAGCCAACCTACCGCAAGGTATATCTTGCCCAACTCGTAGTGTGCTGGGGCGTAGCCGGGATTGTCCTTAAGGATTTTCTGGAAAGCTTCCACGGCTTCCTGAGGTTTTCCGATGAGTATCTGGGTGGTGGCATCGATTTGCTGAGCCTCGGTCTTCAATTGAGATTCGGTTACTTCTATCAGAGGCTTGCGTTGGTAAGGGGAGTTGGTGGCAACAGCAGTCTCCTTATGTCCAGCACAGGATACAGTTATAAATAATATGAATAACAAATATAATCTATCTTTCATTACAATTCTGTCTTGCTTAATGTTCTACTAACTCCTTTTTTTGTTTTTTATTGCATGGCATGTCAATTTATTCTTGTGGGTCTTTGGCTTGCACTATCAGAAAGGACAAAAAGGGGGCTCTCATTCTAGTATCCATAAAGAGACACAAAACCACCCGTGAGCCATACTGGAAAAGTACAGAAAGGCAGAAAAAATCCAAAAAAAGCAAAAAAACTTTATCTATGTCAAAAAAATACTATATATTTGCAGCGTTTTAATGAAAGTGAATAAACCCTCTAAGCAGTTATGTAAAAAAATGTGGATGAGAGTTTTGAAGCATGTATAATGAAAATTTATTATTCATCAAAATTACAAACAACAATGAAAAAAACATTAATGGTTCTAACTTTCGCTCTGTGCGCAACCTTTGTTTTCGCACAGACGGCTACTCTTCGCATGAAAGAGTACAAGGCTCCCACCAAAGTGGCCCAGATCCAGAAAGACTACAGCAACTCTATCTTCACCAAGGATGATGAGGTGCTGGCTTATGTCGATTTCTCTGCTGAAAACACTGGCTATTCTACCGGCGTTATCACTGGTGGTACCGAGGCTCACGCCGAAAACTACGACTATGCCATTTGGCAGCGTTGGTCCAATGCCGACTCTACCACAATCGAAAGTGCAGGCGCAGTCTATACTTCTCTGTATCAGAATTACTTCGGTCCCGAAGATTGGGTTGCTAGTATTTCTAGATATCTCGACACCGCTACTTCTTCTGCCGAGAACGGCTGGATGATGATGTCCATGTATGATCAGCAAACCCCCAACTCGGGCAACTTCAATGCCTACATTCGCATCGATAACATTGATGCTACCGAAGCTGGCGTTGTTGATGTTCGCTTTTACCAGTTCTATGCTAAATATTACGACTACTGCTACATTGACTATTCCACCAATAATGGCAATAGCTGGAACGAAATGGAAATCAACGTCGCTGGCGTTGATGTAGATGTCAACAGTTCACTTTGGGGTTTTTATACTTACACCCTGCCCCATGCTGCTGCTAACAACAACCTCTCTATCCGTATCCGTTACAAATCTCTCGATGACCACCGCGGCAATTCTTACGGCTATTGGTGGATCCTCGATGATGTCCAGGTCCTCAATCCCGAGAATTACAACCGTGTTAGAAAATATGCTGAGGAGTATGTCGAGGGTAACTATGGTATGATCCCCCAGAACATGACCATCAACCCTGCTTGGTTTGCTCAGATTAAGAACAATGGTGCTTATGATCAAACCAATTTCACTGCTAACCTCTATCACCTCAATGCTGACCTCTCCACCGAGACCCTCATCCAGTCCTACAACAATGGTACCCTTCCTATCGATGCTCTTGGCGGTATCATCGCTGACCGTGGTGGTTGGTTACTCCCCGACTCTCTGATGTATCGTGGTTGGTATGGCTACGCTGACCATACTCCTCACGGTACCGGTATGGCTCTGCCCACCGCTACTCCTGGCGACAACTACATGTATGCCCGTGTGACTAACGACAGCCTCACTACTAATTTCGACACCATGTACTACAAGGTTACCACTGCTAACAGCAACAACGAGTATCGTTGGGCTCACGACAATGGTGTTTTGACTTATAACCCACGCAACCATTATCTGTATGGCTACATCTATTCTGGCGGCAACTGGTATGTGACCGACAATCGCGACTATGTTCATTTCTATGATCCTGGTTACACGATCGTTACTCGTTTCACTACCGACCCCATTGTTCCTAATGACTGGGTTATCCATGGCGTTGAGATGGTAGCTTCCCCTGTTAATGGTTACCACAACACCGGTGCTAAGATTTCTGCTGTCCTCTGGTATGACCAGTACGATGGTGGCTCAGTTCGATTCCCCTCCATTAATACTGGTGCTAACGTCAAGACCATCACTGATGCCGATGTTAACGATACCAACGTTATCGGTCGTCGCAGCAACGGTTACCTCGAAGATGGCAACTACAATACCATTTACATTCCTTTCCCCGAGCAGCCCGCTTTAGAGCCTAATGTTTCTTACCGTGTTGGCTATGTGCTTGAGGAAGAAAGCCACTTTGCCCTTGCTCAGGAGGCTCAGGGTAGCTATCGTTTGGCACACCCCTCTCGCGAAGGTTATGACACCATCATCTACTTTGGCAACAATGACGCAACTGCAAAATATGCCAATTACTATACTGCCAACTTCTACCAGTCCTATTTCTCAGATCCTAGCTATGGTGGAACTGGTAGTGGCTCTTATTTCACTGGACTTCCCTACAATCCTATGATTCGTCTTGTTGTTGGTCCTGCTCGTCAGGTTGCCCGTCAATCTATCGCAGTTACTTGCACCAATGAGGAATATGGTTCTGTTACCTATGGTGGTAATGCTGCTTGCGGTGACACGGTTCATCCCGCTCAAGGTTCCTCTGCCAGCCTCATTGCCGAATCCGCCACTGGCTGCATCGTTGAACAGATTATTGTTGACGGTGTTGCTGTAGAGCCCTGGAATAATGATACAGAAGAAGGTGACCCCAATTGCCATCTTGAATATGATTCTGAGTTGGATGTCTATGTTGCCTCTTACACATTCACAAACCTCAATGCTGACCACTCCATCAACTTTGTGTTTGCTCAGCGCGTTAGCATCGATCCCGTTGCTGCCAATGTCCGCATGAACCTCCACCCCAATCCCGCTACTTCTCAGGTCAACCTGAACATCGAAGGTGTTGAGGGTATGGTCAACTGCATGCTCATTGACATGAGCGGCCGTGTTGTCTACAATCAGAATATGAATGCTGGCACCGCTCAGACTATCAATGTTAGCAATCTTGCCAAGGGTGCTTACTTCGTCCGTATCACCAACGACAAGTTCAGCAAAGTTGAGAAACTGATTGTTCGCTAACCTTTAGCTTACAATATCAATTAATAGCACAAGGCACGTACCTGCCTTGTGCTATTTTTATGTCTATTTATTTCAATACTTTTGAGTTTGTAGAGCTTTTTGGCCCGAGGGAGCCACTTGATAAGTTTGTTTATACAGTTCACTTGGTGTACTGGCAGTGAAATGATTTACCGCAAGGATGTTAGTATACGGATTAAGCCCCCGATTTGGCGTACTGCCGTTTTTCAGCCACATGTCTTCATCCATTTTGGTTAGAGTTTTCTCATGTACAAACACCGGCTCCAATTGCCATACGGCTATTGTCTTTCTTCCATACGAACCCTTTTGGCCACTCTAGTAAGGCAAATCATTGCGCTAATTCCTCTTGGCTATTTGCAATTTCTTTTATTTTTTTCGATTTTCATTTTGTCAATTAATTTTTTTTCTGTACCTTTGTAGTGTTAATTCGGACTAAACGGTGATGTTTTTTTTGTATCAATATATAGTGTTTCAATCATCAGCAGCTAGCCCGAAGCGTGTTATTAATAATAAAAAAGTGCCATTATGAAAAAATTGTTGCTACTTCTTATTGTCGCTTTTGGGGCAGTAACTGCTTTTGCTCAGTCTGTCACCCCACGACATCAGGTGTTTAATGCTCCTGGCAAGACTCTTCCTTCTGTCACTGACTTCAGTTCCTCTCTTTTCACTAAAGATGCAGTTCCAATTGCTACGGTTGATTTTTCGGCTTCTAACATAGGCTACATAACAGGTGTTATAACTGCGGGTCCTGAGGCTCATACCCAAACCTTTGATTTTGCCGTATGGCATAGGTGGCCCAATCTAGATGAGAGTACTCTATCGTATGCCTCGTTGGTTTATCCTTATTTAGTTAGTACGCTGTTCGGTAGTCAGAATGAATTTGAAACCTTTTTTAGATCCTATCTAGATACGTCATTTTGTTCTGCCGATAATGGCTTTATGATGGTGTCTTCTTACGACCAACGTACACCACATTCAGGTAACTTTAATTCTTATATTCAGATAGATGGCATTGATGCTACAGAGGCAGACATCGTAGATGTTTCTTTTTTTCAGATTTACCGTAAGTACTACGATCACTGCTACCTGGACTATTCTATCGATGGTGGTGTGAGTTGGACTGAGATGGAAATAAATGTAGACGGACTTGACGTTTCTTCTTCTAATCCATATTGTTGGGGCATGTACCGTTATACGCTCCCTACTTCAGCTGCGGGCCATGTACTGTCAATCCGAATCCGTTATAAATCGCTCGACTCTGACCGACTGTCTTACGGCTATTTTTGGTGTTTAGACGATGTTAAAGTCTACGCTGGTACGGGTAGTCGTTTTAATACCTATCAGCAAGAGTTTGTTGAGGGTAACTATGGCATGGTTCCTCAAGGTATGACGATTAATCCAGCGTGGTATAGTACAGTGTTAAATACTGGCATATACAACCAAACCAATGTACAGGCCAATCTCTATCATCTGGATGCTAACAGACATTCAACACTCTTTGCTTCCTATAACAATGGTACATTACCTATAGATAATCGACTAGACGTTATGGTTGATTGTGGAGGCTGGCTCAATTCAGACCTGATTGATTTCCGGGGATGGTATGGCATTATTGACCATACACCACATGGTGTTGGAACCTCCCTCCCTACTACTACGGCAGGTGATAACTATATGTTCGTTCAGTTGTCCACCGACAGCGGCTTTGCCAACTACGACACCATGTATTACCAAGTGACTACAGCCAATGCCAACAATGAGTACCGTTGGGCTCACGATAACGGCGTTCTTACCTATAGCCCCAATAACTATTTTCTTTTTGGCTATTCTAGCTCTAATGGGCACTGGTATTATAGTGATGATATTAACGATGTTCAATTCTCTATGCCGGGGTATACAGTCACTTCCCGTTATACAACAGACTCAATTGTACCAGATGACTGGGTTATTCATGGAGTTGAGTTGGTGGCTTCACCCATCGTTCAGGACATTACCATCGGTGCGACGATTTCAGCCACTTTGCTGCGCGATGAATATGAAGGCGAGTCTGTCAATTTCCTGCCGGTTGTTACGGGTGCCAATAGGAGGGAACTTACAAATGAGGACTTGAATAGAATAGACGACGGTTTGCGAAGTAACGGTTATCTTACACAGGGGCAGTACAATACTATTTATATTCCTTTCCCCGAACAACCTACTCTCACTCCTAATACTTCTTTCCGTGTGGGTTATAAAATAGAAGAACCTTCCTACTTTATGTTGGCCCAAGAGGCACAAGGTAGCTATCTGAAGGCCCATCCCACTCGTGAAGGCTATGATACCCTTCTTTATTTCGCTAATAGCGACTCCACTTCCAAATGGGCTCACCATTTCACCAGTAACTTGTATCAGACCCTCGTAATAGATCAAAACCATGGCGAAAGTATAGGTGACTATATTTTCCCTGAAGCGGACTATAATCCTATGATAAGGCTTATTGTTGGTCCTCGTCGCCCCATGATTCGACAGAACGTGTCTGTGGAATGTGAAAATGGCGAATACGGTCATGTGCTTTATGCCGAAGAGGAGGTTTGTGGCACGACGATCACACCAGCCCAAGGAGGATCGGCCACTGTCACGTTTGAAACTCGACCCGGTTGCGGCATTGCACATGTTTATGTGGATAGCATAGATGAGCAGCCGTGGGATCATGACACAGAAGAAGGGAATTATAACTATCAACTTTCATTTGACCGCGAAACGAATGTCTGGACAGGCCATTATACTTTCGAGAACCTCCAGTCCGACCACTCCATCAAGGTCGCTTTTGCAGCACATGCCTCACTTGACCCCGTAGCCACCCACGTGCGTTTGAACCTACAACCCAATCCCGCTACTTCCCAGGTCAACCTGAACATTGAGGGTGTCGATGGCATGGTCAACTGCATACTTATTGACATGAGTGGCCGCGTAGTCTTCAATCAGAACATGAATGCTGCTCGTCCTCAGTCCATCAACGTCAGCAATCTTGCCAAGGGAGCATATTTCATCCGTATCACCAACGAAGAGTTCAGCAAAGTAGAGAAGCTGATTGTTCGCTAGGTCGTATCCAACGAGTAATAGTAATAGCACAAGATGCCAGTAGGTATCTTGTGCTATTGTTTTTTTGAGCAAGCCTAAATCTGACGAACAGGGGCCGCTCTGTCCTATAGGGGCAGTTGGAGTATTTTATTTATAGAAGACCTCTAAAAATTGCCCCAGAGGGGCAAACTCTCAATAACCCCGCACAAGGGGTCGCGACCGGAGGGAGCAACCACTTTTCGGTCGCGACCGGAGGGAGCAACCACTTTTCGGTCGCGACCGGAGGGAGCAACCAC
>CAMVMF010000003.1 GCA_947168515.1 uncultured Bacteroidales bacterium | reverse complement strand
AACTCTCAATTCTCAATTCTCAATTCTCAATTCTCAACTCTCAATTCTCAATTCTTACCAAAGGCGTTGCCATTGGGCTAGATCTGTTTAAGCCCTTTCAGGACTTTTCTAGAGGTTACCTAAGATAAGATGCTTTTTAAGGGTAGGTTCTATAATTATTTAAGTGGGCGAGTCTTCGACATGCAAAGATTTATTTGCCTGATATGTCACACACTCTATGAGTGCGGGATGATGGAGAGCCTGTCTCTCCAAAGCATCTTACAGAAGTCCCATTGATGGAGAGAGAAGAGTGGGTTCTTCCTGAATCACACTTGAGAAGGAAGAACCCACTTGATGGAAAATCATTCGAAAGAAGCGATGGCCTCTTTGATGATGGCGATGGCTTCGCGGAGCTGCTCTTCGGTGATGACCAACGGAGGAGCAAAACGGATGATATGCTGGTGAGTGGGTTTGGCCAGCACGCCCATGTCGCGCATCTTGAGGCAGACATCCCAGGCTTCCTTGCCATTGCGGGGCTTGATAATGACGGCGTTGAGCAGGCCCTTGCCGCGCACTTTCTCAATCATGGGGCTCTTGAAGTTGCTCATCTCTTCGCGGAAAATCTTACCCAGACGGTCGGCATTCTCCATCAAGTGCTCATCCTTGATAACCTGAAGGGCAGCAATACTCACTTTGGCAGCCAACGGATTGCCACCAAAGGTGGAGCCGTGCTCGCCGGGTTTGATGTTGAGCATGATGTCGTCGTCGGCCAAAGCGGCACTCACAGGCATCACACCGCCACCAAGGGCTTTGCCGAGGATAAGGATGTCGGGACGCACGCCCTCGTGGTCGCAGGCCAGCATCTTGCCCGTACGTGCTATACCGCACTGCACCTCATCGGCTATGAAGAGCACGTTGTGCTTGTGGCAGATATCATAGCATTTCTTTAGATAACCGTCATCGGGTACATAAACACCAGCCTCGCCCTGGATGGGTTCCAGCAAGAAACCGGCTATGGTGTCGCCGTCCTTTTCCAGAACGCGTTCGAGGGCATCGGGGTCGTTATAGGGGATGCGGATGAAGCCGGGAGTCATAGGACCATAGTTGGCATAGCTCTCGGGGTCGTTGCTCATAGTGATGATGGTGATGGTGCGGCCGTGGAAGTTGCCTTCGCAGCAGACGATTTTCACATCGTCGTTCTTGATGCCTTTTTTCACCACGCCCCAGCGACGAGCCAGTTTCAAAGCAGTCTCATCAGCTTCGGCACCTGTGTTCATCGGCAACACTTTGTCATAGCCAAAATATTCGGTAACATATTTCTCCCATTCGCCGAGACAATCGTTGTAGAAAGCACGGCTGCTGAGGGTGAGTTTTTGGGCTTGGTCTGTCAGGGCTTTGATAATTTTGGGATGGCAGTGCCCCTGATTGACGGCGGAATAGGCTGAAAGGAAGTCAAAATAGCGCTTGCCTTCGCAGTCCCACACAAAAGCACCTTCGCCTTTGGCAAGGACTACTGGCAGTGGATGATAGTTGTGAGCACCGTAACGGGCTTCCATTTCCATGAATTGTTCAGATTTTGTCATATAGCTGTTTTTTTTAAAGTTTGTTTCTTTGATACTGAGGGTAGTTTCTGTCGGTCATTGGTGTCCATCCGCTTGGAAAATGTGAGTGTCTCTCACGTTTCTGCGGGCTAACAAAAATGACTTTCACGACTATTCGTAAAAAAGATTTGCAAATTTACACATTAATTTTCAAATAAAAACAATAATTTTGCGTTTTTAATAAAAAAGTTTTCTGCATAATGGAAGAATGGGTTTTGAAAACAGAGGATTTGCACATCCAGTTTTTGCATGATGGCGAGTACCACACGGCTGTCAAAGGGGTGGGCTTTGAAGTGCTACGCGGCCACACCTTAGGCATTGTGGGAGAATCGGGCAGCGGCAAGTCTGTCAGCACCATGAGCATTATGGGGCTTCTGCCAAAGACTCCACATTGTCTGGTCAGGGGAAAGGCTTTCTTTCGTGCCGAGAACAATGCGGCCCCAGTAGAACTGCTCTCCCTTTCCGAAGATGATATGCGTGGATACCGTGGTAGCCAGATTTCGATGATTTTCCAAGAGCCCATGACCAGTCTCAATCCTGTACAAAAATGTGGCGCTCAGGTGGTGGAAATGTTGCGGCAACATGAAACCGTCAGCCGCAAGGAAGCCAGGGCCAGGGTGATACAGCTATTTGAAGATGTCATGCTCCCACGTCCAGAAAAGATTTTCGACAGCTACCCACATGAGATCAGCGGTGGTCAAAAACAGCGCGTGATGATTGCCATGGCCCTCATCTGCCATCCCCGTTTGCTCATCGCCGACGAACCCACAACGGCTTTGGATGTCACCGTGCAGAAAACCATCTTGGAGTTGCTACGCTCCCTGCAACAGAAATATAATATCGGTATTATATTCATCACCCACGACCTAGGTGTCATAGCGCAGATTGCCGACGAGGTGGCAGTCATGTACAAAGGAGAGATTGTGGAAATGGGGTCCACCGAGCAAGTGCTCCACCACCCTCAGCATCCATACACCCAAGGTCTACTCGCCTGCCGACCCCCATTAGACAGCCGCCCCAGAAGGCTCCCTACCGTCAGTCAGTTTCTAGAAGGAAAAGAAGCCAATGCCGAACAAATGCCAACTCCAATAATTGATACCCCAGCAAATGCAACGCCGCTGATGTCTGTTCGAAATCTCCAGGTAACTTATGCCCTAGAAAAGAACATCTTCGGCAAAGTCACCAAGGAATTGAAGGCCGTAGACGATTTCTCATTTGATATCTTCAAAGGCGAGACGCTTGGCCTAGTGGGTGAATCGGGATGTGGCAAAAGCACCTTGGGACGAACCCTCCTTCGCCTGTTGGACCATTCTTCTGGCAGCATTACATATAATGGGAAAAACCTCGACCAGCTCTCGCATGCCGAACAACATGAATTGCGCCGCAAAGTGCAGATAGTCTTTCAGGACCCCTACTCTTCCCTCAATCCCCGCGTAACCATTGGCGAGGCCATTCTTGAACCCCTCAGATGCCACCACCTACTGAGCAGCCAAAGCGAACGCCGAGAACGAGTTCTGCAGTTGATGGAACAGGTAGGGCTAGCACCAGAATGGTACAACCGCTACCCCCATGAGTTTTCTGGTGGACAGCGACAACGTGTCTGCATAGCCCGCGCCTTGATTTTAGAACCCGAATTAGTGGTATGCGACGAGAGTGTATCTGCCCTCGACGTATCGGTCCAAGCGCAAGTACTCAACCTGATGAGCGAACTCAAAGAGCGTTACGGATACACCTACCTTTTCATTACACACGACCTCTCCGTGGTGAAATACTTCTCCGACCGCATCATCGTCATGGAAAAAGGCCGTCTGGTGGAGATGGGGTCCAGCGATGAGCTCTTTGCCAATCCCCAGCATCCCTACACCCAGCGGCTTATCGATGCCATACCCAAAGTATGACAAAATAATACTACGTCATACAATATTTTGCTTTCATCAGCGTTAACAAAATATGATAAACGAAAAATACATCCGATTTGACTGGGCTGCCAAACGCATGCTCCGCGACAAGGCCAACTTCGATGTCCTTGAAGGACTGATGACTGTGCTGATAGGTGAAAAGGTGACCATCGACGAAATCCTTGAGAGCGAAGGCAACCAAGAGACCGAGACTGACAAGTACAACCGCGTGGACGTGATGGCCCGCAACAGCAAAGGCGAGTACATCATTGTCGAAGTCCAACTCTCACGTGAACGATACTACTTGGAACGTATCCTCTATGGCGTTTCCAAAGTAATCACCGACAATATGCACCTAGGCGACCGCTACGAGAAGGTCAAGAAGGTCTATTCCATCAACATCATCTATTTCCCTATGGGCAAGGGGAAAGACTACCTATACCACGGTGTTACCACTTTCACCGGTGTACATACCAACGACAAACTCGAAATCACCGACTACGAGGCCGACACCCTTCGTATGCGTACCCCGCAACAGGTTTTCCCCGAATATTACATCATCCGCGTAAACGAGTTCAATCAAGTTGCCACCAC
Organism: uncultured Bacteroidales bacterium; assembly: GCA_947168515.1. Lineage (GTDB taxonomy): Bacteria > Bacteroidota > Bacteroidia > Bacteroidales > P3 > Colimorpha. The sequence goes on along the minus strand of CAMVMF010000003.1, from coordinate 104,832 downwards.
CCCATTAGAAGAATGGATTGAGTATCTGAAAAATGGCAGGATTGATTCAGCCACCAAAGCTCCTGGCCTACAAGAGGCAAGACAGAAACTGCTCTACATGAACATGAGCGACAAGGAAAAACGCATCTACGAAAAACATATTGAAAACCAAATGGTGGAAAACGACGTTCTAGACACCGCCCGTATAGAAGGCCATGCCGAAGGGTTGGCTGAGGGTCGTGCTGAAGGCCATGCCGAAGGGTTGGCCGAAGGTCGTGCTGAAGGTCGTGCTGAAGGTCGTGCTGAAGGTCGCGCCGAAGGCGTGCTACAAGTTGCCAAAAACATGAAACAACTTGGTTTGGCTGACGAAACCATCGCTCAGACCACGGGCCTCTCTGCAGATGAAATAAGAAAACTCTGAGGCCACTCAGACCGTGCCAACAAAAAGAGTCCCCGTTCTAAAATGAGGACTCTTTCTTTATCTGATGACTATTTTTCAACTGAAGCTCATAGGAGGATATCTCCCAGCAAAACCAAATACAAAACACCATGTGCCGAGAATGCTCAAGAGATGCCATTACCTCTTCATCGTGAGGAATGTCTGGTCAAGGCAAATCAACTTATCGTATTATTCCTTCTCTCTCTTCTTTGCAACTCACATGCGCCCCTCAAAAAACAGAGATCCGTTTGCCTGCAATTTAGCATCCAAAAAAGGGCAGATCCATTACGAACCTGCCTTTTATGAAGAAAAGTGACTGTGTTAATAGATAGCTATAAGGCTAGCGTTGTTTCTTTTCCTGCATCTTGCCTTCCACTGTAGTGGTGGCATGAGGAACAATCATGAGACGCTCTTTGGGAATGAGTTTGCCGGTGATGCGACAAATGCCATAAGTCTTGTTTTCAATCCTAATCAATGCAGCGTCAAGATCTTTGATATACTTCTCTTGACGTGATGCAAGACGAGCATTTTCTTCTTTAGAAAGCACATTGCTACCTTCTTCCAGATTCTTGAAGGTAGGAGCTGTGTCATTCGCTTCATTCTCGTTGCCTGCGATGGCTTCATTGAGGAGCTCTAGGTTTTTTACCGCCTCTGCTCTTTTCTGAAGGATGAGTTCTTTGAAAAACTGCAGTTCTTCGCTCGAGTAGCAGGTCTTCTCTGGTGTAGCTTCTTTCTTTTCCATAGGGCTGTTGTTTAGACTAATAACTTATTATTCTTTATTTTCAGTTTGCAAAAGTACATATACTTTTCGGAAATACCAAAAATAAATATCAACAATCTGTTGTTAAATTCCTAAGTAAAGGTCTATCAGTCCATTAGGAGCATCAATATAAATAGTCTTGTTTTCCCTATCCACCTGTTTTATGACAGGGTCTATGACCGGAATCAAGATTTCTTGTTCTCCTTTCATGATCTGGAAAAGTGGTTGGGCCGGATATTCGATGATGGTTTGAATGATGCCTATGTCACCATGCGTCTCATCCACAACCTTAAATCCCTTCACTTCATGAAAATAAAACTGATTACCAGTCAGTTTAGGGAGCAATTCAAGGGGCAGATAGAGGTCGCATCCCACCAACTTCAATGACTCTTCGGGCGTAAGGTCCTCAAATGTAACAATAGCTTTGTTGCCGTTGATGCTCTCTACTTGGAAGAAATAAGGAACCAGGCCGCCTTTTATTTCCACAAAAGCCGAATCAAGGTTGATATACTCCTCCGGACTGTCCACATCGAGGAAGAAGACCACCTGTCCTTTGACGCCCCATGGCTTGGTGATTTTCCCCAACTGATAGCATTCTTCTTTGGTCATTATTATTTAGAATTGCTTATTAAGAATCAAAAACGTAAATTACGGGGAACAACTCATTACAGAAAAGTCTCTTTTGAGAAGCCTATAACTAATCATTATGTCGCAGCCCTGCAGGTTGCTCCTTTGTCCGGCCATCCAATCACCGCATTATGAATCTGACTCTGCGGCGATTCTTTTGCTTCTCCCCGCTGGAAACCCTTCGGGACCACTTGCGCCACACTCCTTCCCTATAGACCATTCCCCATCCTGACAATCAAAAAAAAGCGTGTCCTCATCTTATGGGGCACGCTTTTCTATTCTGCAGCAACAGCTTATTCTGCGGCGGGAGCTTCCTCAGCAGCAGGAGCCTCAGCGGCAGCAGCAGACTCGGCTTCGGCCTTGGCGGCAGCCTCAGCTTCAGCAGCGGCCTTACGCTTAGCGGCAACGGCATTAGCTTTAGCTTCGTTGAACTTCTTCTCGGCATCGAGACGTTCTTTCTTCACTGCACGCAGCTTGTTGTCAGCCTCGCTCTTCACGTTAGCAATCTTAGCTTCCTTGGCCTGGAGCCACTCGTTGAACTTCACATCAGCCTGTTCCTGACTGATAGCGCCTTTCTCAACACCAATCTGGAGATGACGTTTGAGGAGAACACCCTTGTAGGAAAGGATGCGGCGGCAGGTGTCGCTGGGCTGAGCGCCGTTCTTAAGCCACTGGGCTGCTTTGTCAACATCGAGGACGATGGTGGCTGGGTTGGTCATAGGATTGTAGGTGCCTAATTTCTCGATAAATTTACCATCCCGAGGTGCACGACCATCCGCAACAACGATATGATAGAAAGGTTGATTCTTTTTACCATGACGCTGTAATCTAATTCTTGAAGGCATAATTGTTTGTTTTTTAAATTATTAATACTGTTGTTTGTTATTTAAATTGAATTGCAAAGATACATATTTTTTTTCGATTGACAAACTTTTTTTTCTTTGCCAGCACAATTTTCCCATTGCGCTGGGTGCAAAAAATGATTCTAGAGACCTATTTCCTACTGACAGCAGGCATGTGGGTGGAGTGCCTCACATGCGCCATCTATGTGACAATTAACCCTTCAACAAAAAAAATCTTTCAATAATCCGTTTATTCTTTGTAACTTTGCAAGTTTTTATAATTATAGATGAATATATATAAAATAGACAATATTAGCCAATTAGGGCACGCCACTGCCGTGACGGTGGGCATGTTCGATGGTGTACACATCGGTCATCAACACATTCTAACCCTCCTCCGGCAAGAATCCGAACGCCTTCATCTCACTCCCCTAGTGGTCACCTTCGACCAGCATCCGCGCCAAGTGCTGGGGGGCGGCGTTGGCGGAGTTGCCATCAACCAATTCTACCGCGTCACCACCAACGAAGAGCGTTACGCCCTCCTCGAGCAATTCGGCATCCACCACGTGCTGGAAATACACTTCACCCCTGAACTGGCCGCCCTTTCAGCCTGTCAGTTCTTCGAGCAAATCCTCGTGCAACAACTTCAGGCCAAAGCCCTCGTGCTGGGTTACGACAACATGTTCGGCAGCAAACAACACAACGACTTCGACCAACTGCCCGCCCTGGCCCAAACGCTAGGAGTCAGCCTAGTGGTAGACACCGCCGTGCAAATTCAGGGCATCGATGTCAGTTCCACACAAGTCCGCAAAGCCCTCAAGCAAGGCAATGTCGAACTGGCCGCCTCCTTTCTTGGCTACAACTACAACCTTTGGGGTCTTGTTGTCAAAGGGCGACAAATGGGCCGCCAGCTGGGGTTCCCCACCGCCAATGTCTGTCTCGACGACACCACCAAGGTGATGCCTGCCGACGGGGTCTACGCCGTCATTGTCCATCTCCAAAACAGCTCCAATCCCCGCATTGGCATGGCCAATTTTGGCGGACAGCCCACCTTTGGCCTCGACAAACCCGTCTTCGAGGTCAACATCTTCGACTTCGACGGCGACCTTTATGGCACCACCCTCAGCGTCGAATTTGTTGCCCGCCTACGCGATGTGCAAAAGTTCGGCAGCATCACCGAACTGGTACACCAACTCAACTCCGACCGCGACGATGCCCGCCGTACCCTCGACACCAAAACTGGAAAGAACGCCCTATAAAGCACAATCAGCCTATTCGTAATTTCCACGTAATCGCCCCACAACGAAAAACACATCAATAAATGAAAGACAACATCGAGGCATCCGCCCCCATCGCCAAAGAAGAGCTCACCGTTGCCTACTTCCAGCAGAACATTGCCTGGGAAGACCCCTCCGCCAACTATCGCCTAGTGGAGGAAGCCTTTGCCCACCTACCGTCGTCAACCGACGTGCTGGTCGTTCCCGAGACCTTCAACACAGGCTTCTCCGACAACATGGCCGCCATGGCCGAACAACCCGAAGGTCCCACCTTCCAGTTCGCCCTGCGCATGGCCCAGCAACACGATGCCCTCTTCATCGGCTCCTGGACGGTCAAAGACCAAAGCCAGCTGCACCCCGGCGAAACGGTGGTCTTCAACCGACTCCACTGGGTACGTCCCGACGGCTCCTATGGCTATTACGACAAAGGCCACACCTTCCGGGTCAGCTCCGAGGCCAGCCAACTGGAACGCGGTCAGCTTCGCAGCCTCTTTCAGTGGCGTGGATGGCGGCTCAAACCTGCTGTCTGCTACGACCTTCGTTTTCCCAAGTGGCTGCGCACCAGCAATCCGCCCGACTACGATGTGCTGGTCCTCTGCGCCAACTGGCCTGGCAGCCGTGCCGCCGCGTGGGACACCCTCCTTCGGGCTCGGGCCATTGAGAACGAGGCCTATGTCGTAGGTGTCAACCGCGTGGGCATCGACGGCACCGGCATCCCCTATGCCGGCCACAGTGCCGCCATCGACTTCAAAGGGTTGCCCCTCAGTGCCTGCGACCCCGATGTCTCGCAAGTCTGCACCGCCACCTTCAACAAAACCAAGCTCCAGAACTTCCGCTCACACTGGCCCTTCTACCTCGACTTCGACTAAACCTTCCCCCTAAAAAACAACATCCGCATAATGCAGAAACTCCCAGAAACCCGTAAAAAAACATCATCCCCTCAATCCAACCTTTCCGGCAAAAACTCAAACTTCCCATCCTCATGACGCTCGAAGACAAATTAGGCTTTACCAAAATACGCGAATTGGTCGCCAACGAGTGCACCAACGCCCTGGCCATACGCATGACACAGGAGATGGCCTTCTCCAACAACTACGACCGGGTGGTGCGCGAACTACAGCAAACCGAAGAGTTCCGCCAAATCCTGGTTTTGGAGAACAGCTTCCCCTCACAGGACTTCATCGACCTCACCGACGAACTCCTGCGCCTTCGGGTTGTGGGCTCCGTCATTGAGTTAGAAGCACTCTTCGACCTCAAATGTTCGCTCCACACCATCGCCGAATGCCTGCGTTTCCTCCTCCGCGACGATGCCGCACGCTACCCCTACCTCCACGAGCTGGCCACCCACGTCGACCTCGACCCCTCCATCACCAAAGCCCTCAACAAACTCATTGACGACAAAGGCGAGATTTACGACAACGCCTCCCCCGACCTACTCGAGATCCGTCGTCAAATCAACAAAAAACGCTCCGATGTCGACATCCAAATCAGCAAACAGCTCGCCCGTGCCAAACACGAAGGCTGGGCTCCCGAAAATGCCGAAGTCACCATCCGCAACGGCCGACTGGTCATCCCCATGCTCGACACCCACCGCCGCAAAATCAAAGGCCTCATCCACGACGAGTCCGCCACCCGCCAAACCGCCTACCTCGAACCCTCCGAGGTGGTGGAGCTCAACAACGACCTCCGCGAACTAGAGTTCGCCGAACGCCACGAGATTCAAAAAATCCTCGCCCGCTTCACCGACACCCTCCGGCCACAGCTAGACTCCTTGGTCAACGCCTACTGGTTCCTGGCACGCATCGACTTCATCCGCGCCAAAGCCCGTTTCGCTCTCACCCTCCATGCCGGCCGCCCCATTGTCGACAGCATCACCAAAATCAGCTGGTTCGATGCCCGGCACCCCCTGCTCTACCTCAACCACAAAGGGCAGGTAGTTCCTTTCAACATCGAGCTCAACGACGACGCCCACATCCTCATCATCTCCGGCCCCAACGCTGGCGGCAAATCGGTCTGCCTCAAAGCCGTGGGTCTCATCCAGTATATGCTCCAGTGCGGCATGCTCGTGCCCTGCCGCGAAACCTCCGAGTTTGGCATCTTCGACCACATCTTCATCGACATCGGCGACGAGCAGTCCATCGACAACGACCTCAGCACCTACACCTCCCACCTCCAAAGCATGAAACAGCTGCTGGAAACCGCCGATGCCAACACCCTTTTCCTTCTCGACGAACTAGGGGGAGGCACCGAGCCCCGCTCCGGATGTGCCATTGCCGAGGCCTTGTTAGAAGAGCTCTACCGGCGGCATGCCTTTGGGGTGGTCACCACCCATTTTGCCGACCTCAAACTCCTGGCCGACAAATACCCCGGCATCAGCAACGGAGCCATGCTCTTCGACACCGAGAAGATGCAGCCCCTCTACCGCCTCTCCATCGGCCATCCCGGCAGCTCTTTTGCCTTCGAGATAGCCCAAAACATCGGTTTCCCCGCCGACATACTGAAAGCCGCCGGCGAAAAAGTAGGCGGCGAGATGCTCAATTTCGAACATCAGCTACAGCAAATCGAGCTCGACAAAGAGGAGATTGCCAAACAACGTGCCGAGCTGCAGGTCGCCGACAACTTCCTCTCCGAAGTCACTCAGAAATACCAGCAGCTCACCGACAAGCTCGAAAGCAAACGCTACGACATCCTCTCTGCCGCCCGCAAAGAGGCCCAGCAGATTATCGCCGATGCCAACCGCACCGTGGAGCAGACCATCAGCGACATCAAGTCGGCCCAGGCCGAGCGCGAGCAAACCCTCAAAGCCCGCCAGCGCATGAAAGCCGAAGCCGAACGCCTCGCCTCCGCCCAGGAACGCCACGACGAGGAACGCCACAACGCCCAGCAGCACCAGTCCTCAGTCAACAACGCCAAGGGCAAGCAGCTGGTGGCCCAAGCCGACGAGACCAACCTGCCCATCAAGGTGGGCAGCATTGTGCGCATCGACGGCCAAGAAACCTTTGGCGAAGTGGTGGAACTCAAAGGCAAGAAAGCCGTGGTGGAAAGCAACAGCATCCGCATGACCATTGCTCTCAATCGGCTGACTGCCACACGCAAAAAGAACATCCCTCAGGACAAACTCAGCCATCAGAACAACCGTTTCCAGTCCATCTACGACGACATCAACGAGAAACGCAAATCCTTCAACCCCACCATCGACCTCCGCGGCCAACGCGCCGACGAGGCCATGGTCAACCTACAGCATTTCTTCGACGACGCCCTGCTGCTGAGCGAAAAGGACCTCCGCATCCTCCATGGCAAAGGCTATGGCATCCTCAAACAGATGATCCGGCAATGGCTCCAAGGCAACCGCGACGTGCAGTCCTTCCACTCCGAGCGTCTCGAACTGGGTGGCGACGGCATCACCGTCGTGCACTTGCGCTAGCCATCCCGGCCGAGAAAAAAAAGGAAAAATATTATACCCCAAAGGAAAATTACAGAGAAAAAAAATGTATTTTTGCATCGTGAAAGAATGAAATAATAATATTAAAAATTCAATACCATGAAACTAAAACACATCATCTTACCCATCATGGCTGCATTCCTGCTCTTCACGGGTTGCACCAAAGAAGAAGTCTATTACGGTTCGCAAATCCAAACCTACCAGTTCAACATCAATCCCGCCCAATGGATCCGTTCCGAAGGTGCCAACCTCCCCGGTGCCAACAACTATCTCTATTGCTCCGTGGACATCCCCGGCATCGACGGCAACGTCTTCGAAAACGGCACCGTCCAGGCCTACGTCTGGAACGTCTACGACGGTCAGAACAACCTCGGTGCCTGGAACACCCTCCCCTTCATCTATCCCTTGGAAATCTATGTCAACAACGACGACGGCACCCAAAGCCTTGTGGTGGTCCCCGAAAACCTTCGCTTCGAGTGGGAGCTGGGCAAAGTAACCTTCATCATCCAAGACCTCGACGGCTACGACCCCCTCGCACTTGCCGACGGCCAGACCCTCAGCTTCAAAGTCTGCGTCACCCGCAACATGTAAGTTATAATGTATCTATATAAAAAAAGGGCGCTCCTGTGGAGTGCCCTTTTTTTTTTGCCTAGGCTGGGGGGGGGTGGAATCCCTAGCTTATAAATTTTGTTCTTGTCAATGCGTACCTCCGGAACGCCAAGATGTACTTTGCCCCATTTACCCCACACCGTGGGTGCAGGGGGCATTGAGCGTTTGCCTCTCTGGGGTATGTATTGCAGTCCCCTTTTATTGCTTGTTCATGTGGCGGTTATATGCCTTCAGCGTGTTCTCCATCAGCGATACGATCGTGAGGGGGCCTACGCCGCCAGGCACCGGTGTCACCCAGCTGCATTTGCCATCCACCTGGCTGTGCTTCACATCGCCTATGATGCGGTAGCCACTCTTCTTGCTCTCGTCGGGTATGCGGTGGATGCCCACGTCCACCAGCACGGCCCCTTCCTTCACCATGTCGGCTGTGACAAACTCAGGCTTGCCGATGGCGGCAATCAGTATGTCGGCCTGGCGGGTGATTTCGGCCAGGTTCTGGGTCTTGCTGTGGCAGATGGTGACGGTGCAGTCAAAGCCCTTGCGCGAAAGCAGGTTGGCGATGGGCGTACCCACAATATTGCTACGGCCCAGCACCACACAGTGCTTGCCCGTGGTCTCCACGTTGTAGCGTTTCAGCAGCGTGCAGATGCCCATGGGCGTGGCGGGCACATATGAGTCCTCGCCCAGCACCATCCGGCCGATATTGATGGGGGTGAAACCATCCACGTCCTTGTCGGGCGAGATGGCGTTGATGACGTGCTGTTCGTTGATGTGCTTTGGCAGGGGCAACTGGACGATGAAACCATCGATGTCGGGGTCGTTGTTCAGAAAGTCTATCGATTTCAGCAGCTCCTCCTCCGTGGTGCTCTCCGCAAAACGGTAGACCGAGGAGGTAAAGCCCACCTCGTGGCTCGATTTCTCCTTATTGGCCACGTAGGTCTGGCTGGCGCCATCGTTGCCTACTATCACAGCTGCCAAGTGGGGCGGCCGCAGGCCTTTGGCCGTCAGCTGGCGCACCTCGTTGGCTATTTCTTCTTTTATCTGCAGGGCCGTTGCCTTGCCATCAAGTAACTGTACCATCGTATATATAGTTTTTTAAAAAGTTGTCTGTCCTATTTGTTTTATCTGCGGCGCTTGGGCATCTGGGGCATCTTGCCCTTGGTGCTCACGGTGCGCATCATCCGGCGGGTCTCCTCAAACTGCTTGATAAAGCGGTTGACCTCCTGTATGCTGCGACCGCTGCCTGCGGCTATGCGCTGCTTGCGGCTGCCGTTGAGGCAGCTGGGGTTGCGGCGCTCATAGGGGGTCATGCTGCCTATCATCGACTCGATGGGCACAAAGGCATCGTCGCCTATCTCCACATTCTTCGTCAGCTTGTCCATGCCGGGAATCATGCCCAGCAGGTCCTTCATGCTGCCCATCTTCTTTATCTGACCCACCTGCGACAGGAAATCCTCGAAGTTGTACTCGTTGTGTATCAACTTCTTCTGTATCTTGCGGGCCTCTTCCTCGTCATACTGCTCCTGCGCGCGTTCCACCAGCGACACCACGTCGCCCATGCCCAGTATACGGCTGGCCATACGGTCGGGGTGGAAGACATCCAGGGCATCCATCTTCTCGCCGATACCCACAAACTTGATGGGTTTCTGCACCGCGTAGCGGATGGTCAGGGCCGCACCGCCGCGGGTGTCGCCGTCCAACTTGGTCAGCACCACTCCGTCATAGTCTATGCGCTCGTTGAAAGCCTTGGCCGTGTTCACGGCATCCTGGCCGGTCATCGAGTCCACCACAAAGAGGGTCTCCTGCGGGTTGAGCGACTGCTTCAGGCGGCTGATCTCGTCCATCATCTGCTCGTCTACGGCCAGACGGCCGGCGGTATCGACGATGACCACGTTGGCCCCCTTCAGCTTGGCGTCCTTCACGGCCTTCTTGGCTATGTCCACCGGGTCGTTGTTGCCCTCTTCGGTGAACACGGGCACCTGTATTTGCTGGCCCAGCGTCTGCAGCTGGCTGATAGCTGCCGGACGGTACACGTCGCCGGCCACCAGCACCACGCTCTTGTTCTTCTTGTTCTTCAAATAGTGGGCCAACTTGGCGCTGAATGTTGTCTTACCCGAACCCTGCAGACCTGCTATCAGCACGATGGCGGGCATGCCCGGCTGCCCTTTGAGGTTTATGTCCACCGCCTGGCTGCCCATCAGCTCCGTCAGCTTCTCATGCACTATCTTCACCATCAACTGGCCCGGTTCGATGCTCTGAATCACATTCCGTCCCAGGGCCTCGGCCTTCACCTTGTCGGTAAACTCCTTGGCTATGGGATAGCTCACGTCGGCGTCCAACAGGGCCTTGCGCACCTCTTTGACCGTCTCCGCAATGTTAATATCGGTAATGCTTCCTTTTCCTCGCAGCGTATGTAACGCTTTCTCTATCTTGCTACTAATACTTTCAAACATAACGTTGATTGACTAACTATTGAAAATGCAAATTTACGTTTTTTTTTTCAATTTTTGTCCCTTATTTCTAAAGAATAAAATTTTTTTTCATTTTCATGAAACTTTTTTCTCTTTTTTGCGTTATCTGTCATAAATAGATGTGTGGAATTAATTTTATGCTATGAGACAATTAAAGATTACCCATTCAATCACCAATCGTGACATCAAGTCGCTCGACAAATACCTCCAGGACATCTGCAGCGAGGAACTGCTCACCCCCGAGGAGGAAGTACAGCTGGCCCAGCGCATCAAAAACGGTGACCAGGAGGCCCTCGACCGCCTCACCAAGGCCAACCTCCGCTTCGTCGTCTCCGTGGCCAAGCAGTACCAGAACCAGGGCCTCAGCCTCCCCGACCTGATCAACGAAGGTAATGTAGGCTTAATCAAGGCCGCCAAACGTTTCGACGAAACGCGTGGCTTCAAATTCATCTCCTATGCTGTGTGGTGGATTAGACAATCTATTCTCCAGGCCATCGCCGAAAACTCCCGCATCGTGCGCCTGCCTTCCAACCAGCTCGGCGCCCTCAACAAGCTCAAGAAGGAAATCTCCCGCCTTGAGCAGGAACTCGAACGACCCCCATCGGAAGAGGAACTGGCCGACATGCTCGACATCCCCGAGGACAAAATCAAGAGCATCCTCGGCATCTCCGGCCGACATATCTCCATCGACGCCCCCCTGGTGGCCGACGAGGACGTCAACTTCGTCGACGTGCTGCCCAACGAGGACACCCCTCCCACCGACAGCGCCCTGATGCAGGAGTCCCTCTCGCAGGAAATCGAGCGCTCCCTCTCCACCCTCACCGAGTATGAGCGCGAAGTCATCAAGATGTACTTCGGCATCGGCCTCCCCCACGCCCTCAGCCTCGACGAGATAGCCATGAAATTCGGCCTCACACGCGAGCGCGTGCGCCAAATCAAGGAAAAGGGCATCAAACGTCTGCGCGTCAGCAGCAAGAGCAAGCACCTGCAGTCCTACCTCTAAAAAACCCGACGGCCCTTCGGGCCTTCAACACCACACCACATGCAATTATTACTCAAGTACTTTCCTGAGCTGACAGAGCGGCAACGTGAACAATTTGCCGCTCTGTTGCCTTTATACGAGGACTGGAACGCCCAAATCAACGTCATCTCCCGCAAGGACATGGCCAACTTCTACGAGCACCACGTCCTCCACAGCCTCGCCATCGCCAAGGTGCAACCCTTCAAAACCCAGGCCGACATCCTCGACGTGGGCACCGGCGGCGGCTTCCCCGGCATACCCCTGGCCATCCTCTTCCCCCACAGCAACTTCCACCTCGTCGACTCCATCGGCAAGAAAATCAAGGTAGTGCAGAACGTGGCCAACGCGCTGGAGCTGAAAAATGTCCGGGCTGAGCAGATCCGCGCCGAGCAGGTGCAGGGCGACTACGACTTCATCGTCTCCCGCGCCGTCACCGACCTCAGCCAGTTCACCCAGTGGGTGCGTGGCAAGGTCTCCGACATCCACTACCACCACCTGCGCAACGGCATCCTCTACCTCAAAGGCGGCGACCTCACCCAAGAGCTATTCCCCTTCCGCAAGAAAGTCCGCACCTGGGACATCTCCGACTTCTTCGAGGAAGAATACTTCCAAACCAAGAAGGTCATCTACCTCCCATTCCATTAGACCGCTCATCAGAGGCCGCTGGGCATAACTGCCAACCCCCTCTCCACAACATACACAACAAGAAAGGGACCGCACCATCCATCATGGCCGGTCCCTTTCTTATTTGCCACCCCGCCCTTAGGCTGATGGCAACTCAGTATGGGGAGGATTAGTTCACGTCGCGCACCAAACGGACGGCTAAACCATAGTAATAAGGCAAATCGCTCCCATGGCGTTCTCCATTTTGGAGTTGAATAAACCATGGATTTTTTTGATAATCTTCATATCCATTAAAATTCCATGTACTAGTCCAATAATTTCCATGACCAGCCACAGATGAGCTTGGGAAGTCGGTTATATTGGTTTCATTCCTATAACCCGTTCGCGGTAAAAATATACCTCCACGTCTTGACACCTCATTCCAATCTGCTTCGGGAAGCCTTGTCCAATTATAATTATTGGCCAAACTAGTCGGGAAATCATCCGGCAGGATTACATTACCCTTTACACCATTCCATAATATTACATTCTGTCTATGAAGAGCGTTGTGGTTGTCTCTTTCGTCGAGCAGACAAATCCACTCTGCATGTGTCAATGTACGCCACTTGTTGGGCTGGTTACCTCCGTTGGAAATCTCGTTCACACCCCAGTCGTTTTCACTGTTGTTTATATTGGTATTACGAGCGTAGTTAGCTTGATTGCTATTGCTTTGCCATGGTTGATAGTTAACCCCGCTGGTGCCGTAGCCGAAGAGATCAATCCAGTTACCATTGGTCTGGCTAATATTGCTATTGGCACTACCAAGAGCGTCCCACTGATGTTCTGCAAAACGCCAGGTACCGGTTGATGCTCGATACTGCAGATTGCCCAACGAGAAGCGCACTTTCTTGTATGAATATGTAGGATTGAGCCAACCACCGCCAGTCCGCACCCTTGCCACGGTAAACTCTCCTGAACTTAATCCAGGATAGGGAACATCAGGTACAACATCGTAGCTGGAAGTCAGCGTTCCAGTACCATACATCTTGTTACCCTCTATTGATATGGCGACACCCTCGCTGCCTGTATTGTGGTAAAGGTGCACAGTGCGGCGGTTGTTGTTGGCGGTGGAGTTGAACACATAAATGTCCACCGTCAATCCGCTCACATTGGTTACTGGGGGCAATACAATGTAGAAAGGTCCACGTCTGCGCACTCCGCTGGCGGCGCCACTGGTGCTGGTACTGCTGTTGCCGTCGCTGCCATGCAGGCCGTTATTGGTAAAATCCAGCGTGACGCTCTTGTCGCTGGTGCTGAGGTCCGCAAGGCTCAGGCCACTCAGCACTGGCGTGGTAGTGCCGCTGATGGTGGCTTTGCCCCACAAGGGTTTGTTGCTGCTGCTCACCGTGATGTAGGCCACCTCGTTTTGACTTATGTCAAAATTGGAGGGCAGCTCAATCTTCAGCAGGGCGCAGAGATTGGTGAAGTTGAGCGCATGGGTCGACTGGGTGCACCAGGCCGCCATAGGGGCCTCCACTATCTGGTTGCCGTTGGCATCGGTGCGGTAGTTCTGCACTTGCGGCAGCAGCACCTGCGGCCAGCCACTGGCATCATTGGTCAAAACACGACCAGCGGGATAGTAGGCAAAGTAGTCGCCACTATTAGCAGGCACCGTCACACCAGCTATGGTGGCCACGCGGTCGTTGCCCGTGCCAGTCACACTCACAGTGTAGTCGGTTCCGTTTATATTCACTTTATCGCAGTTATCGTTATCACTACTCCAGTTGACATAGCGGTTGTTGTCGATATAGGTCTTGGCATCCTTGCCTGTGGGGAGGTAGGTGTTTATCGTGGCCTTGAGGCTCACCGTGTCGTGGTCCTTCTGGCACGAACTTAATACTAGCGCGGACAACAGTGCCACGCCAACAATTGACAATATTGCTTTTTTCATAGTCTTCAAAAATCTAATCGTGTGTGTGTGTTTGTTAATCTCCTACAGTGTGTTACCAAAGATGTTTCCACCAGTTTGGTACTGGCCCAAACCCGAGTGGTCGCCATCTCCGTGGTTCATCAGACCTAGCTCTGGTGTGCCACCAAAGGTGATGGAGCTACCACTTGTGGTTCCACCAATAATGCTGCCAAAGCCCTCTTCAACCACAAAGGTAACGACTTTGACCGTCGGCTTTTCGTATTGCCGAACTGCGTTTTTGTTTTTCATAAATGTGTGCATTTTTATCATTAGTGAATAAAAAAATAAATTAAAATCTGCTGCAAAATTACAAAAAAAAGACAAAACGTCATTTTTCAGGCATTGGCAAATTACGCCCCCCCCCCATAAAAGCTGATTATCAGAAAGTTATAAATTGTTAAAAATAATTAATCCACAACCATCAGACCGCTAATTCTGCAAAAAACGACCTTACAAAAGAACAAAAAAAACACTTTTTTTGTCCCCTCCAGCCAGCGCCGCTGCCCTTACGTGTCCGCATGCCACCCTTTGGCACCCTTTGGGCTCCATCCACTGCCTGTGGCACCAGGACACACCCATTGCGGCCCCACAACACACCGGCAGCGTAAGTCCCAAGACCATGAGGACACTACTCACCAATGGGCAGAAGCCCGACGACTGCGTGGGATTTGCGGCTCCTACAGGTTTCTCTTAGCAGCTAATAATCACGGCGGTAGATATTTTTTTAGCGTGCTGGGGCATTATTTCATTTTTTTCACGTAATTTTGCATCATGAAAAAAATCATTATCTTAGCAACAATAATCCTGTGTTGCACCCCACTTAGGGCGCAGAACTTTCCCTTTCAGGACACCTCGCTCACTGTGCACGAGCGGGTGGAGGACCTGCTGAGCCGACTGACCCTGGACGAGAAACTCTCCCTGATGGAGCACCGCAACCCCGCCATCCCATCTTTGGGGCTGCCGGCCTACAGCTGGTGGAACGAGGCCCTCCACGGCGTGGGCCGCAACGGCTACGCCACCGTGTGGCCCACACCCGTGGCCCTGGCAGCCTCCTTCAACACCCCCATGGTGTTCCACATCTTCTCCGAGGTGGCCATCGAGGCCAACGTCAAGTATGTCGAGGCCCGCCGCAGCGACACCTGCGTGGCCCTGCGCGAACCCACCGACTACACGGGGCTGACCTTCTTCACCCCCAACATCAACCTCTTCCGCGACCCCCGCTGGGGCCGCGGCATGGAGACCTACGGCGAGGACCCCTTCCTCACCGCCACCATGGGGCTGGCATGCGTCAGCGGACTGCAGCACAGCTATATGCCTTACCGCCAGGGGCACCCCCAGCCCCACTACCCCGAGCCACTGACGGCGGCGGCCTGCATCAAGCACCTGGCCGTGCATAGCGGTCCCGAAGGGGTGCGGCACGAGTTCGACTCCCGCGTGAGCCCCCGCGACCTGTGGACCACCTACCTGCCCGCCTTCGAGTACATCGTGCGCAACAGCGACGTGCAGCAGGTGATGTGCGGCTACAACCGCCTCAACGGCAGCCCCTGCTGCACCAACCGCGAGCTGCTGGTGGACATCCTGCGCCACAAATGGCACTTCGACGGCCTGCTGGTGACCGACTGCTGGGCCCTGAACGACTGCTGGGAGCCCGACACCGTCATCCCGCGCCACCGCACCCACCCCACCGCCGCCGCCACGGCGGCCGATGCCTTTGGGTCGGAGGTGGACCTGGAGTGTGGCAGCGGCCTGCAGGCCCTGCGTACTGCCGTGGACTCCGGCTATATCTCCGAGCATAAGGTCAACGAGCACGTGCGCCGCATCCTGCGCACCCGCCTGCGGGCCGAACTGGACGACCCCCGTGAGCTGCCCGCCGCCGACGTGGACCCCACTCGTGCCTGCGCCGAGAGCCTGGTGCTGCTGCGCAACCACCGCTCCCTCCTACCCCTGCAGGAGGGCAAGACAAAAATATACCTGGCCGGCCCCAACGCCGAGGACACCCTCATGCCCCAAGGCAACTACAACGGCACCCCGCGCCACACCGTCAGCATCCGCGAGGGGCTGGCCAACCACTTCACCCTGGTGAGCCGCCCCGCCAAGGCCGACGTGATAGTGTACGCCGGAGGCCTCAGCCCCCAGCTGGAGGGCGAGGAGCTGCAGGTGGATGCCCCCGGTTTTTACAAGGGCGACCGCACCCGTATCGAACTGCCCGAGGACCAGCGCCACGAGCTGCACAAGCTGCAGCGCAAGGGCAAGCCCGTGGTGTTGCTGCTGTGCAGCAGCAGCGCCATCGCGCTGGACAAGCGCGAGCAGCAGTGCGACGCCATCATGGCCTGCTGGTATGGCGGCGAGGCCATGGGCGAGGCCATTGCCGCCAGCCTGGCCGGAGAGTACGACTGCTTCGGCCGCCTGCCGGTGACCTGGTACCGCTCCACCGAACAGCTGCCCGACTTTGCCAGCTACGACATGGCAGGCCGCACCTACCGCTACATGGACGACAGCGAGCCGCTCTACCCCTTCGGCTTCGGCCTCAACTACACCCAGGCCCAGATAGACAGCCACCGGGTGGACTGGCACCACATGAGGGTGACCGGCACGGTTAGCCGCACGCCCCAGTCGGGCACCCGATGCTCGGCCCCCGGCACCACGGTGGTGAAGGTGTTTATGACCAACCTCGACGACCCCCAAGGGCCACGCAAGAGCCTTATCGGATACCAGAAGGTGGAGCTGCCCACCGACGGTTCGCCGGTGCCCTTTGAGATAGAGATAGACCCGTTCTGGCTAAGGCATTTCGACGAGAGCATTCAGGAGATGACCGAGTGGAAGCGCACCGACCGCATAGAGCTGAAGGTGACGCTGTAGAGAGATAGAGGGGATAGATTGGATAGATTGGATAGACTGAGATGGATTCGATAGAGAGGATAGAAAAAATAGACTTTATTAATAACAACTTGAAATTGATAGTTATATGAAAAAAACTGACTGGATTGTAATCCTTATTGTGGTGGTCGTGTTGGCCCCGTTCTTTATCCCTGCCACGGGTTTCTTTGCTTGGTTTGAGGCCTCCACGGCGGCCCATCCCTTCATCATGGCATTCTTCAAGTTTGCCATCCTGGCCACCTTCGGCGAGATGCTGGCCCTGCGCATCCGCGAGGGGGTGTACAACAAGAAGGGCTTCGGCATCGTGCCCCGCATGATGGTGTGGGGCTTCCTGGGCATGTGCATCGCCATGGCCATGATTATCTTCAAGAGCGGCGTGCCCGCTTTCCTCGAAGCTGTGGGCGGATGCGAGAAAGGTGCCCTGGCAGCCATCTTCAAGGCCTCGGAACTCACCTGGGGCAAACTGGGCATTGCCTTTGCCGTCAGCGTGCTGATGAACACCATCTTCGCCCCGGTGATGATGACGTTCCATAAGTGCACCGACATCCATATCCTGGACAACGGCGGCACGGTGCGCGGCCTGCTGCGCCCCATGAAGATGCGCGAGATTATGGGCCAGAAGGTCAACTGGGACGTGCAGTGGAACGTGGTGTTCAAGAAGACCATCCCCCTCTTCTGGTTCCCGGCCCACACCATCACCTTCATTCTGCCCCCCACCTTCCAGGTGCTCTTTGCCGCCCTGCTGGGTGTGGCGTTAGGTCTCATCTTGGCTTTGGCAGGAGGGAGCAAGAAATGAAGAAAGTGATTGCCTTTTTCGGAGTACTCGGAATGCTTGGGGCATTCGGAGTGCTCCGGGCCCAGGAGGGCTTCTCCTTCGACTTCCACGGCTTTGTCAACCCCCACTACTATGCCGACAGCCGCAGCGTGGTGGGCGGCCGCGAGGACATGATGCTTTTCTACCCCAAGCCCATCAACCTCGACAGCCACGGCCGCGACATCAACGACGGCTGGCAGGCCAATATGCTGGCCATCACCGCCCGCCTAGGGCTGCGGGTGAAGGGTCCCGACATGCTGGGAGCCAAGACCAGCGCCTACCTCGAAGGCGACTTCACCGGAGCCACCAATGCCACCATCAACAACCTGCGGCTGCGCCACGCCTACCTCACCCTCGACTGGGGCAAGCACAGCCTGCTGGCAGGCCAATACTGGTACGCCATGGTGGTGCACGAGATCATGCCCATGACCAACCCCCTGAATATGGGGGCACCGTTCCACTGTTATGCCCGCCAGCCACAGGTGCGCTACACTTATCGCACGGGCAACTGGGAGGCCGTGGGGGTGGCACAATGGCAGCTGGACAACATGAGCCAGGGTCTGCTCAACGGCACGCCGCAGAGCAGCACCCTCTTCGCCCGCCACAGCCTGGTGCCCGAGTTCACCGCCCAGCTGCGCTACCGCCAGGACCGCCTCTTTGTGGGTGCTGCCGCCAACCTCAAGACCATCCAGCCCATGGTCAACACCACCGGCAGTGCCGTGGGTCAGCACCTCTACAGCTCGCCCACTTTCTCCCTCTTCGGCAGCTACCGCTTCGACCATGTCACCCTCAAGGCACAGACCTTGCTGAACAACAGCCTCTATGAGGGCTGCTCGTTGGGCGGATATGTGCTGGTGACGGATGTCATGGGACGCTATCTTGATGCCTACGACTGGCATTTCAACACCGTGTGGCTGGACATAGAGAAAAACCACGGCCACTGGCGGCCCGGACTGTTCATGGGCTATGCCCAGAATATGGACGGCACCGACCACGCCTCCGCCTTGGACCGCACCTACACCTACCTCGGGCGCGGCCACGACCTCGAATATCTATGGCGCGTGCAGCCCCGCCTCACTTATACCACCCAGAAAGGGCTGTCCTTCACCGGCGAGGCCGAATACACCTATGCCGGCTACCAGCAGCCCGTGGGCAACCTCAGACTTTCTTTAAGTGTCGTTTATGCTTTCTAACTACCACACCCATTCCAGCTACTGCGACGGCAAGGCTTCGCCACGCGAGATGGTGGAGTTTGCCGTGGCGCACGGCATGAAATATTTGGGCTTCTCGGGCCATGCGCCCCTGCCCTATGAGAATACCTTCTCCATCAAGGACGACAAGTACGTGGAGTACTGCGACACCGTCCGCGCCCTGCAACAGGAATACGCCGGACGGATAGAGATTCGGCTGGGACTGGAGATCGACTATGTGCCTGGACTGCTGGAGGACTTCGGCCCGCTAATCGAACAGGGCGGACTGGAATACACCATCGGCAGCATCCACCTCATCCCCAACCCCGACAGCATCGAGGAGCTGCGCGCCCATCCCGCCGAGGCGGCACAGCACCTGTGGATGATCGACGGGCCGCACTACGAGACCTACGACGACGGCCTGCAACGCCATTTCGGCGGCGACATCCGCCGCGCCGTGAAGGCCTTCTTCTATCAGAACAACGCCATGATAGAGAGTCAACGACCCACCATCGTGGGACATTTCGACAAGGTGGTGATGCACAACCGCGACCGCTACTTCCATTACGACGAGCCCTGGTTCCGCGACCTGATGTACGAGACGGTGGAGCTCATCAAGGAGACCGGCTGCATCTGCGAGATAAACACCCGCGGCATCTACAAGGGCCGCCACAACGACTACTACCCCGGCCGCAGCACCATCCGCCACATGAACGAGCTGGGCATCCCCGTCATCGTCAGCACCGATGCCCACGCCCCCGACGACCTCCTCAAAACCGAAGGCTGCGAAGACTTCCTCCGCTCCATCCGCTACAAAGAAATCGTCACCCGCCTACCCTAACGCCCCCCAGCGGCCCCCCTCCCGGCCGAAGGCTGCGAGTCCCTCCCCCACCCCTTCGGCCACAAATAGCCATGACAAAAAAATGGTCGAGGCAGAGTGAGCCTGAAAGGCTCTAACAGATACAGCCCACCGCACCGCGGTGGGACGAACGCCCATCACATTCCCTGCAGCCTGAAGGGCTGCAACAGATTCATATCGAACCTCATGTTGTTGCAGCCCTTCAGGCTGCCAATGATGTTTTGTCGCCACGGAAACCACAGGGCGTTGCCCTGGGCTGTATCTGTTGCAGCCCTTCAGGCTGCACATCTATCCATGAGCATATGGCTCCTCCGGCAGACAGGGTGCGTCTGCTGATGACAGACCTCTTCGACTGGCTAAAGAATACTGACGATCACCTGCTGGTTCGCAGCTGCGTGTTCCATTACGAGTTCGAGTTTTTCCATCCTTTTATTGACGGTAATGGCAGGATGGGGCGCCTGTGGCAGTCGCTCATCCTCAGCAGCTGGCATCCGTCGTTTGCGCACCTGCCGGTGGAGAATATGGTATATGCCAACCAACAAGCCTATTACGACGCCATAGCCCAGAGTACCAAGCAGGGCGAGTGTGGACCGTTCATAGACTTTATGTTGGATGAGATTTATAAATCTGTACTGCAGCATAAAGGAGAACCGCTGGATGCAACTTCTGATGTCGGTGTAAATGTCGGTGTAAATGTCGGTGTAAACGAGCAAAAGGTAATGTCATTGATTGCAAACAATAAATATGCTACAGCCAAGCAAATGGCAGAGTTGATAGGTATTTCGCAAAGACAAGTGGAGAGACTGATTGCTGCATTAACAAAAAAACAACTGCTTTCACGAGAAGGTGCAGATAAAAACGGATATTGGAAACTAAACATATAATGTTATGACCAAGCTGACGGAAACGGACATAGAGCAGATGACCATCGAGATACTGCAGGGAAGGGGTTATGAGTACCTCTAAGGGCCCGACATCGCGCCGGATGGCAAGATGCCGCTGCGGTCGTCGCTGGACGAAGTGGTGCTGCGTGAGCGGTTGGAGGCTGCGGTACGGCGACTCAACCCGTCGCTGCCTGCCAGCGTGCTGGACGAGGCCGTCAAGACGGTCCTACGCATCGGTTCCACCGACCTTTTGGCCGACAACAAGCTTTTCCACGAACTGCTAACACAAGGCGTGACGGTGTCGGTCTATGAGAACGGTGAGGAACGTGGTAAGAAAGTGTGGTTGGTGGACTTCGACGACCCGTGGAACAACGACTTCGTGGTGGTCAACCAGTTCACCGTAGTGGAGAACGGACACAATCTGCGGCCCGACGTGGTGCTGTTTGTCAACGGTCTGCCGCTGGTGGTGATGGAGTTGAAGAATGCCACCGACGAGGAGGCCACTATCACTGCCGCCTACAATCAGATAGAGACCTACAAAGCGCAGATACCGTCGTTGTTTGTATACAATGAGCTAATCGTCATCTCCGACGGTTTGGAAGCCCGTGCGGGCTCGCTGTCGGCAGGGTTGAGCCGCTATTCGGCCTGGAAGAGCGAGGACGGCGAGACCGTAGCCTCACATCTGCTGGGCGAGCTGGAGGTGCTGCTGCGCGGTATGCTGAACAAGGAAACCCTGCTCGACCTCGTGCGCTCGTTCACCGTCTTCGAGAAAGACAAGCACGAGGACAAGGCCACAGGTCAGCTGACCATCACCACGGTGAAGAAGGTGGCCGCCTATCACCAGTACTATGCCGTCAACAAAGCCGTGGAGTCCACCCTCCGTGCCACAGGCATCAACAGCACTATGCCCAAGGCTGCTGAATCGCCTGAGAATTTCGGATTCAAGACCGTCAAGGAACAGCTGACCGGCGACCATCGCGCCGCAAACTAATCATAGCTCATACACCAACAGCCAAATAGAAGCAACTACCAAACTGATTAGTTCTGACCAATAATCTGCCAACATGGGCTGTTGGAAAAAGCCGATAACAAGAAAGCCACTGCTGCGAGCAGTGGCTTTCTTGTTATCGTTGATGCCGGGAAGGCGGATTACTTCTGTCTCTCGAGTTGTGCGATGAGGGACTCGCGGGTGAAATCCTCTTCTTGCTTCCAGTACTTGATGTCGTAGAGGTCCATGCCCTTGGGGGTGAGCTCATACCAGAACTGGTCGGAGTTGGAGAGCTGCAAGATATGGCTTGGCATGTCGAACGAGTAGAAGAAATGGAAGGACTGAGTGTCGGCCACGCCTTTTTCATTGATGCGCACCAAGAAGGTGTCGAAGAACTGATAAGTCAGTTTCTTCTGGGCATCGTAATAGGTGCCGGTAAGGGAGCCGATGCGTTTCTGGAGAAGGAGTTGTTCGTACGCCTCCATAGGGGTTTTGTCGCCCGGGTCGTACTGCCAGAGGGTGTCGCACTCGGGGTCGTTGGGACGGTGGCAGACCAACATGGAGAGGCTGCCGAAAGGCTCGCGCACCACGGTGTCGCCCTCAACACCCACGGCCACCCATGTCGTGCCAGCTGTGGGCTGGATGACAAAAGTATCCACAGCCACTTGTCGCAGCGAGAAAGTAGAGCCGCCCTCATGGAGCGTGCCGCCGGCGAAATTAAACACATCGGTAACAGTGGTGTCGCTGCCGCCGACAAAGAACTCATAACCGTCGAACCAGCAGGTGTTGTTGAAATCGAAAGAAGCAACCTCGTCTTTGGAGTTGTTGCAGGCCGCGCCCAATAGGGCAAAGCAGATGGAAAGTAAAATCAGTTTCTGTTTCATAACATTAATTGTAATATACAAAAGTTCTAACTTCAAGCTTGGAAGGGACCTGTTGTCCCGTGGTGGTGCGGCGCACCCAGTTGCCGTGGTCGTCATAGGCGTAATAGGCCATCACCAGCCCATCGTCATCTGTCACCCGCTCCTCCACCACGCGTCCTAGGCTGTCGGTGGCAAGGGGTTGCCCTTGCGACATGGAGGCAAACTCCTGAACCGAGGCATCGGGGTTCACCCGACGGGCCAGCCGGCCCTGCGTGTCGTACTCATAGCTGAAACGCGACCCATCCGGGAAGATATATTTGGTGAGCTGCCCATGACTGTTGAAACGGAGTCGGAAAGAGTATTTGCGTCCCTCGGGACCCTTGATACGTGCCTGGCAGCGACGACCGCCTGCCCCGTAAGAATATGTTGTATAAGTGTAAACCGAGGTGAGGCTGTCGTAAGGCGTTCCGGCAGAGTCGAGATAGCAGAACTCCTCTATGCGGCGGCCCAAGGTATCGTACACAAAATGGTAGCGCAAGGTGTTCTCCCGATCGCGGTAATAGTAGTCGCACACATGTCCCGCGGTATCAAAATTGCCCAGGCACTGGAGCAGCAGACCTTCGGCCTGCTCGCTGAAGAGCTCGTAAGTGAACGCTGCCACCGGCCCTGTCATCTGCCCTACCTGACTCGACGGTTGGTCCACATTGAAATCGGTAGGCAGGTTGGGCTGATAAGGGAAAGGACTGTCGCCCTCCGCACAGGCGGAAAAGACAAGTGCACAAATAGATATGAAGGCTAAGCGGCGCCGCATCAACTACTCTTTGACCAACACTTTGGTGATATAGGAAGCCAACTCGCCTTTCTCCTGCTTCTTGAGCAGTTTGTCGGTGAGTTTAGACTTGCCAATCACATCCTTATGGGCAAAATAGAAATTGAGCATATCGGCCACAGCCACATTGGCACAAAGGAGGCCGTTGTCCTCAGGGTGTTTGATGGAATGGCGAGCCCATCCGGCTATGTATGCCAGCAACAAATCCCCTTTTTTGGCATCCACCAATTCTTCGGCAACGACGATGGACATATTGGGACTGCCAGCAGCCCAACGGAGAAGAAAACTAGCGCACTCCTCATGTTTGGGAGCATTGAAGCTGGGGTCGGTGCCCAGCAAATAGTCGCAACAATTGAGCACATCGGCCTCATAGTTGGCATATTCTGATGGCCACATCTTTTCCGGGAGGATAGGAAGGGAAAACTGCTGAGCCATAGCGCACTGAGCCATGACAAAGGCAACAAGAACTAAAGCGATTTTTTTCATTTTTCTTTCGTTGTAGTTTCTATCATTAACGGAGTTGGTCACTTTTGATTGTGCAAAAATACAATATTTTTTTGACATTGGAGATTTTTTCGTACCTTTGTGACAGAAAAACGGAATCCGAAACACGCTCTATACAAATGAATATCACCATTATAGCCAACGGAACATTCCCCACCTTACCTCCTGTGCTGAAACAGCTAGGCGAGGCCGATTGGGTTGTATGCTGCGACGGTGCTTTGGAAAAATACCTCCAATGGTACCGACAACAGTCGCCTCGTCCGCGCCAAGAAGTGTCCGTAGTGGGTGACGGCGACTCCCTCTCCCCCGCCCTACTGCATGAAGCCCAGCACGAGGGGTTGGCTATTGACTGCCAGCAGATTGCCGAGCAGGAATACAACGACCTGACCAAGGCCGTGCGCCATGTGGACGAGAGGTGTAAAAAGCTGGGAGACGGACCAATAAACGTCAACATACTGGGGGCCACCGGCAAACGCGAAGACCACACCCTCGGCAACATATCCCTTCTGGCCTACTATGCCGAGCAGTTTCCCGCCCTGCGTATGGCCATGCACAGCGACTACGGCACCTTCTACCCCGTGGAGGGGGTGCGTCTGTTTCACTCTCGCCAAGGACAGCAGGTGAGCCTCTTCGCACTGAAACCCGACACACCGGTAAGTGCCAAAGGTCTCAAGTACCCCATTGAAAACCGCCGCTTCCGTTGGCTGTGGGAGGCCACGTTGAACGAAGCCTTAGGCGACAGCTTTGAAGTGCAGGGCGATGGCGTGATAGTCTTTATAAACCGGTAGCGTGCGAGTCCTAGTCTTGCCCTAGTCCCTCAAACTCCTCCTCCGCGGCCACGTCGACGGTGTCGTACTGCGTGTCGTACAGATAGACGCGGTGCAGATGCTCTATCTGCTCCTCACGAAGGACGGCCTCCACACGGTCAGCACATTCCGCGGTATGTTTCATCACATCGCTTGCCCAAAAGCGAAGCACACGCCACCCACGAGCCTTCAAGCGCTGGTCGGTGCGGTGGTCACGGGCGATATTGCGCTCTATCTTGCCATACCAGAACTCCTGATTGCTTTTGATACGCTGGCGAGCATGAAGCCAGTCGCGCCCATGCCAAAAGTCGCCATCGACAAAGACCGCCACCTTCTTGCTCTTGAAACAAATGTCGGGGGTGCCCGGAATGCCACGGACATTCTTTCGATAACGGTAGCCCCTATGCCACAACTCACGTGCCAGCACCTTTTCGGGTTTGGTGCCGGTGCTACGATTGGCCTGCATGCAGCGCCGCCGCTGTTCTGGGGTGAGAGCCATGGCTGTGGTGCGTTGCCTATCCTACGACCTCTCTGATGGCGCGGGTGAGTTGGTCGGGGCAAGAGGTATCCTTGAAACCGCAGCGGATGCCCTCCAAGCGGTCGACCACGGCGTGGGCATCCATGCCCTCCACCAGTTTGCCAATGCCCTGCAGGTTGCCGTTGCAGCCACCCACAAAGTGGACATTATGGAGTGTATTGTCGTCGGCAATATCAAACTCTATCACGGCACTGCAAGTGCCTTCGGTAAAATAAGTATGGTGTTTCATTTTCTATGCAAATAATTCTCTAAAAGCCTCTTCGATAACGCTCACCGACACGATCTGAATCTTGTATCGGGCGCGGTCTACCGACTTGGCATCATATTTGGAAACAAAAATCTTTTCAAATCCTAGGCGGGCGGCCTCGCCAATGCGCTGCTCCACGCGGCTCACGGGGCGCACCTCGCCGCTGAGTCCCAACTCGGCGGCAAAGCAAAAGCGGGGCGAAATAGGCATATCGACATTGCTGGAGAGGATGCTGCAGGCCACCGCCAGGTCCATAGCGGGGTCGTTGACGCGCATGCCTCCCGCCATATTGAGGAAGACATCCTTGGCCCCTAATTTGAAACCACAGCGTTTCTCCAGCACGGCCAGCAGCATACTCATGCGCCGCATGTCAAACCCGTTGGCATTGCGCTGCGGCGTGCCATAGACGGCACTGCTCACCAGCGACTGCACCTCTATAAACATCGGGCGCACCCCTTCCAGCGTGGCTGCCACGGCAGCTCCGCTCAGCTCCTCGTCGCGGTGTGCCAACAGAAGCTCCGACGGGTTGGACACCTCGCAAAGGCCGCTGCCCCGCATCTCGAAAATGCCAATCTCAGCCGTCGAGCCGAAGCGGTTCTTCAGTGCCCGCAGGATGCGGAAGCCGTAATTGCGGTCGCCTTCGAACTGCAAGACAGCGTCAACGATATGTTCCATCACCTTGGGCCCTGCCAAGGTGCCGTCCTTGGTAATGTGGCCCACCAGCAGCACCGGCACCCCGCTCTCTTTGGCGTAGTGCTGAAACTGGGTGGTGCACTCGCGTATCTGCGAGATGCTGCCGCTGCCCGACTCGATGGTCTCGGTGTTCACCGTCTGGATAGAGTCGACAATCACCAGCTCGGGCTGTACCGCCTCTATATGTTCGAAAATACGCTCCATCGAAGTCTCGCTCACCACATAGCAGCCTGCCGTGCCATCAAAGTCACTTGCCGGGGCCGTCTCCACGCGGTCGGCCCTCATCTTTATCTGCTCTTCGCTCTCCTCGCCACTCACATAGAGTATCTTACGGTCCTTGATAGCCAAAGCCGTCTGCAGCAAAAGTGTACTCTTGCCGATGCCCGGCTCGCCGCCTATCAGCAGCAACGACCCCGGCACAATGCCGCCGCCCAACACGCGGTCGAACTCGGCACAATGGGTGGGCATCCGTTGTGTTTCGCTATAAGTAACATGCTGTATGAGCTTGGGGGCACTCGTGGTGCCACCCTTAGCCTTCTGTTTGCTGCCGGAGGGTTCTTTCTGCACCACCTCCTCGTCAAAAGTATTCCATTTGCCGCAAGCGGGGCATTTGCCCAACCAGCTGCTGCTCTGGTAGCCGCATTCGCGACAGTAATAATAAGTTCTTGCTTTTGCCATAGTCAAAAAAAAGATTAGAACCGCCTTGCTTTGGGAGTGACAATCCGCAGGATTCCGCCTGCCAGAATAATGCCCACAGCAATGGCAATCGTGACCTTGATGGCCACAAACCCTGTGGCGGCAGCCATGCCCAATCGGCTGGCCACCATATAATAGGCCGTCCAGAAGATAGCCCCTCCCGGCACCAAAGGTATGATGCCGCAAATAAGATACAACGTCGTGGGACAGTGCCACTTTTGTGCCATCAATTGCGACAGCAGGGCCACCAGCATAGCGGCAGACAACGCCGACTCTGCGGGCGAAAGGTGGAACAGCGAAACCCTCATATCGCCATTAAGCAATAGGAACAACGCCCAGCCCGCCATGCCACAGATGCCGCACCCCACATAATAGCGGCGCGGAGCCCCAAAGAGTACTGAAAAACCGATCGTGCCCAGCAATGCCGCTGGCAGTTGGAAAAACCAGCCTGCCGCATAGTAGTCCACCGCAGGAGCTCCCAACTGCAGAAGTCCATGATGCAGCCGACCGTCTATGATAAATGCCAGGCACACGCCTAAGGCGATACAGAGAAACATCATAAAAGCATCCAGCATACGCGTGGCCCCGGCAATATAGTCTTCATGGGCAATGTCGCGTATGCCGTTGGTGAATGGCACCCCGGGCACCAGGGCAATGATGGTGCCGATAATCATATTGGGCAGATGCTCGCCCAGCCCCAACCGAGAAGCCACAATGCAAAGCATACCACCCACCAGACCGCCCACCACGTTGCCAAAAAAGCGCGACATGTGGGGCATCAAAAAGGCCATAAAGCATCCCAACAGCACCCCTACCGCAAACGTAATGGCCGCATCCATCAAGCTGCCGCCAAAGAGCAGGCTGAAGGCCGAAACACCCACCGCAATGCCCACTATCTGCTCCCACCAAGGCTTCGCGGTACTATGGCGGATAGCGTCCAGGCGGGAGGACAGCTGGTCCAACGTGCACCTACCATCGCACACGTCGCGGCTCAACTGGTTCACCTCCACCACGCGCGACAGCTGCGTGCCCTTGATTGGGATGAACTCGGCGCGGGCATAGTGCTGACCAGTGGCAATGATGCCGTTGCTCAGCACAAAGAAACTCTCATCCTCCACGCCGTAATGCCCAGCGATGCGGGTCATCGTCTCCTCCACGCGGCTGATTTCCGCGCCGTTTTCGAGAAGGATGTGTCCCGCTTCGGTGGCCAATTGCAAAGCCTGTTCCTGTTCCTCAGTCATCAACCAACTTTTTTTCTTTAGGGGACTTCTAAAAATTCGTTTTATTCGTAATCATGCCTGCATGAAGATTCAGATAATAAATTCGTTAGATTCGTGCAATTCGTGTTCAAAAGTCATTAATAGAAGTCCCCTTTAATTAAACATTACTCAAAATAAGGATATAGTCGTGTAAGTTTCAGATTTAACATTTTTCCGTCTCGTTGAGCGAGTCATTGTCAAACCTTCAAGTAATCCAAAATGGCTCTAGTATACTTAGCATCAGGGTCAGAATTCCTCCACCACACTGTCTACGCGGTAGAGTTTGTCGCCGCGGTGGAGCAGCTCGGTAGTCTTGACGCTGAAGACATCGCCTTGGCCCACCTCGGGCACGGGCTGGGCGGTATCGCCCAGGCGCAGTTCCTCCACCGTGGCGCGGTAGACGCCTGTGGTCTGCCCTATCACCATCAGGTCTTCGCCTACGCGCAGGTGCTCGGCAGTCTCAATCTTCATCTCAGCCACCTGCGGGCGGTTGTAGTAATTGGTCACCTTGCCCAGAAAGACCTTGTTCTCGGTGGCCTGGGAGCCGTAGCGTTCGCTCCACTCGCCCATCTTGCGGCCCAGATAGTAGCCGTCCCAGAAACCGCGGTTGAACACCGTGGCCAGCCGTTCAGTCCACTGGCTGATGCGTTCCGGCGTGTAGGTGCCGTCGGCAATGGCATCCAACGCCTCGCGATAGCACTCCACCACCACCTTCACATAGTCGGCACTGCGCCCGCGACCCTCAATCTTCAGCACCCGCACACCGGCCTTGACCACCTTGTCCAGGAAACCGATGGTGCAGAGGTCTTTGGGCGACATGATGTATTTGCCGTCCACCACCAGCTCGGTACCCGTCTCCACATCCTTGACTAAGTACTTGCGGCGACAGAGTTGAAGGCAGGCTCCGCGGTTGGCGCTGTAGTTGTACTCGTCCAAACTGAGGTAGCACTTGCCGCTGACGCTCATGCAGAGGGCCCCATGGGCAAACACCTCCACCTGCACCAGCTCGCCTTTCGGTCCGCGGATATCGTGGTCGCGGATGAACTGTGTAATCTCAGCCACCTGGCTCAGCGGCAACTCGCGGGCGGTGACCACCACGTCGGCAAACTGGGCATAGAAACGCACCGCCTCGACGTTGGAGATATTGCACTGGGTGGAGATATGCACCTCCACGCCGATGCTGTTGGCGTAGGTAATGACAGCCATGTCTGAAGCGATGATGGCACTGACTCCGGCCGCCTTGGCCGCTTGCAACAGCGCGTGCATCTCCTCAATCTCCTGATTGTAAATGATGGTGTTGACCGTGAGGTAGGTGCGGATGCCGTGGTCGCGGCATATTTGGGCTATCTTGGCAAGGTCCTCCAACCCAAAATTGGCTGCCGAACGGGAGCGCATATTGAGGTTCCCTACGCCGAAATAAATGGCATCGGCCCCCGCCTGTATGGCGGCACTCAAACTCTCGTACGACCCTACCGGGGCCATGATTTCAATTTTGTCGTTCATCGTCATGTGATATTATCCGTTTCGAAGTGTAATGACTATCAAAGCCCCAGCCGCGCTATCCTTCATCCGTATCATTACAATACGCTTTGCAAAAATACACAAAAAAAACGACTCACATAAAAACTATTTTCCTTTCAAATCCCGATTCAGCAAACCGCACCCCTGCCAAGCTCCAAATTTATCCTTCAAAAGGAACTGACAACAAAAAAAGTTTTTAGTTTTTACCTTAGTACAAATTCCCAATTCTCAACTCTCACCCAAGGCGTTGCCATTGGGCTAGATCTGTTTAAGCCCTTGCAGGGCATTTCTGGAGGTTACCAACTCTCAACACTCAACTCTCAACACTTTTAGTTTTTAGTTTTTACTTTTTACTTTTAATTAGCGGGGGGCTGCGAGTTTGCCAAAGGGCGGTGGAAGACGGTGGAAAAAAAAGTTATCCTTATTTGGCAAAAAGGTGTATATTTGCAAACTGTTGAATATGCATAATAAAAATATAACGATATGAAACTACGTTTATTCCTCATCTATTGTCTGGCCACGATGTTGGCACAGGCCACATTTGCCGACAGCCATTTCGTCACTCGCCAAATGCCCCAAAACGCTGTCACACTTAAGAGTCCTGACGGCCAACTTCTGCTTCGTTTTGCGGTAGTGGACGGCATACCGCAGTACGCTTTGGACCGTGCCGGCAAAGCCGTCGTGCTGCCCTCGCGGATGGGCTTTACGCTGGAATGGCGCGACGACCTGGCCCATGCCTTTGTGATCCGTGCCATCTCGCGCGACTCCAAGGACGAGACCTGGCACCCTGTCTGGGGCGAAGAAGCCTCCATTCGCAATCGCTACAACGAGTTGTTGATCACACTGGAGCAACCCGCAGGTGCCGTGTCCAGCATGGACCATTCCACCGAGAGACGCCCTTCGGTAATGCAGATTCGTTTCCGCCTCTACGACGACGGGCTGGGCTTCCGGTACGAATTCCCCATGGAGATCACCCCCAAGAGGACTTCCGATGAGAAATACAACGCCTTGGTTTACTTCTGGATAAAAGAAGAGCTGACCGAGTTTGCCATGGCTGGCGACCACACGGCATGGTGGATTCCGGGCGACTACGACACACAGGAGTTCAACTACACCGAGAGCCGCCTTTCGCAGATTCGCAGTCTCCACTCCAGCGCACAAATTGGCGGCGGCTGGCCTTGGGAGAGTTTCTCGGAGACCGGCGTGCAGACCGCCCTGCAGATGAGAACCGACGATGGCCTGTATATCAACATCCACGAGGCGGCAGTACTCGACTACCCCACCATGAATCTCGACTTCGACGACACCCAATACGTTTTCCGCACCCACCTGACCCCCGATGCCACAGGCTACAAAGGACGGCTGCAGACCCCCTGCAAGACCCCCTGGCGCACCGTGCAGGTGTGCGAGAAGGCCACCGACGTGTTGCGCTCGCGCCTGATTCTCAACCTCAACGATCCCTGTGCCTTGGAAGATGTCAGCTGGATTCATCCTGTGAAATACATGGGCGTGTGGTGGGAGATGATCAGCGACAAGAACTGCTGGAGCATCACCAATGACTTTCCATCGGTAAAACTGGGAGTGACCGACTATGAACACTGCACCCCCCACGGCCGCCATGCCGCCAATACCGCCAATGTAAAACGCTACATCGACTTTGCCTCCCAAAACGGCTTCGACGCCATACTCATCGAAGGGTGGAACATCGGTTGGGAGGACTGGTACGGCAAGGAGAAAGACTATGTCTTCGACTTCCTTACCCCCTACCCCGACTTCGACCTGCCGGAGCTCAACCGCTACGCCCACCAGAAAGGCATCCGTCTCATCATGCACCACGAGACAAGCTCCTCGGTGACCAACTACGAGCGCCACATGGAACGGGCCTACAACCTCATGAATCAGTACGGCTACGATGCCGTCAAGAGCGGCTATGTGGGGAAGATAGTGCCCCACGGCGAACACCACTACAGCCAACCCCTCATCAACCACTACCACTATGCCATCACCGAAGCGGCCCGCCACCACATCATGGTCAACGCACACGAAGCCGTGCGTCCGACAGGACTCTGCCGCACCTGGCCCAACATGATAGGCAACGAAAGTGCCATGGGAACCGAATTTCGCGGAGCCATCAAACCCGGCCACACCACCATCCTGCCCTTCACCCGCCTGCAGGGTGGCCCCATGGACTATACGCCCGGCATCTTTGAGACCGACATGGGCAAAATCATCAGCTGGGGCAAGGGCAACCAGATGCGCCACACGATATGCAATCAACTGGGACTATATGTAACCTTCTACTCTCCCCTGCAAATGGCCGCGGACTTCCCCGAGCACTATACCCCCTTCATGGATGCCTTCCAATTCATCAAAGATGTGGCCGTGGACTGGGACACCTCCCTCTATCTGATGGCTGAGCCCGGCGACTACATCGTCACCGCACGCCATCCCAAAGTCGCCACCCTCAACAAAGCCGCCGAGGGTGTCGCCCAATTGGCCGACGGCAAAAAAGACATGCTCTCCAATGCCGCCCGCTTTGTTTACGCGCTGCCGGAGACAGCCACCGCTGCCGACCTGCAAGGGGCACAGCCACGAGACGTGTGGTATGTGGGTGGCGTAACCGACGAGAACGCCCGCGAGGTAAAAGTGAAGCTGGACTTCCTCAAGCCCGGCGTAACATACGATGCCGTCATCTACTCCGATGCCAAAAACGCCTCCGGCCTCCCCGGCGACACCTACAATCCGCAAGCCTACACCATCGCCACCCAAAAAGTCACCTCCAAGACCACCCTCAAACTGCGCATGGCCCCCTGCGGCGGTTTTGCCGTCAGCCTGCGGGAAAGAAAATAAGCCCAAAGAGAGAAGGGCGAGGACCGCAACCGCCGTCCTCGCCCTCATCCCCTGGTCAGCCAGGCTGGCTGCCAATCCCATAGGCGCCTAGCGTTTCCAAGCACCAATCACCTCGCCAATATAAATGGTATGTATGCCGGCATCGAAACCCTCATACCATCTCTGCGGGGTAGCGTTGCGGAAATCCTCGGCAGTCTGGTGCCACGAAGTCAGTATCTCACACTCTATAACGCTCAAGGCCTCCTCGTAATAGGGAGTACCGTTCTCGGTATACGCCACGTGCAAACCCAAAGCCGCGGCCTTGTCGCCATCGCGCCCGCTATATTTGCCCATATACTGCCACACCTTGGGGTCGGCAAACTCCATGATGGTGAAACGTTGGTGGCGTTCCATAAACTCGTAAGTGTAGCGCGCCGGAGCCACATAGACAGTCATCGTGGGTCTGTCGTGGCCCAAATAATTGCCGATAGCACCCCATCCTATGGTCATGGCGTTGTGCTCCGTGCTATCGCCGGAACAAAGAATAAGATTTTTGGTGAAATAGGTGAACCCATTGTCTGTGAAATCTTTCTGTACATCAAAAGGTTTAAGTTCAGTATTCATTGATGTTTCTTGTTTTTCTTCCTGCTTAGGGCTGCATTGTGCCATCAGTGCCACCATGGCAGCCGTCAGCATAATAATAGTACATTTTCTCATACAAACATAGTATTAATCAATATATAAGTACACTCTTTTCTCTGTAGAAAGGCGGTGCAAAAATACAATTTTTTTTCGTAAAATGCTTCTTTTATAGATTTTGAGGAAAAAAAGTTGTATTTTTGCACTCGCAATTTTGTGAATTGAGAGGTGAGAATGGAGAATGGAGAATTCTTTAAAAGTAAAAGGTAAAAACTAAAAACTAAAAGGGTGGACGGGGTTGGGAATTGAGAGTTGGTAACCTCCAGAAATGCCCTGCAAGGGCTTAAACAGATCTAGCCCAATGGCAACGCCTTGGGTGAGAATTGAGAAGTGCTGATAATCATAAAAATAAATGAAAAGCAGATGATTTGTCACAAGAGAAAAGCAAATACTGTATGGCTACGCCTTTGGCGGCCCACGTTCGTGCTGCTACTCAGCAAGATAGTCCTGCCGGCAAGTGCCCAAGTCTACGACCTCCATGTGGAAGGCCTGCCGGCCCCTTTGGGCATCGAGACCACCCAGCCGCACTTTAGTTGGAAAAACACCCTCACCCACAACTCGCAACAACAGAGGGCCTACGAGATAGAAGTGGCATCCGACAGCCTCCTCCTCCGCCAAGGAAAGGCCGACCTGTGGCGTAGTGGCCGCATAGCCTCCCATCAGCAGGTGCGGGTTCCCTACCAAGGTAAGGAACTTGCCGAAAGGCAGCTCTGCTACTGGCGGCTTCGCACTTGGGACGAAAAAGGCAACCGCACACCATGGAGCCGTGCAGAACGATTTGCCGTAGGGCCACTCTCGGGCCTCTCGGCATCCTTTATTGGCTGTGGGCCGAGCGACTCACTGGCACAAACGCCCATGTTTCGCAGCAGCTTCCATACCTCGGGCAACAATCCGGTTTTCGTCCATGTCAACTCCTTGGGCTACCACGAACTATACATCAACGGTCAGCGGGTAGGAGACAAAGTCCTGCAGCCGGCAGTCTCGCAACTGAACAAACGCACCCTCATCGTCACCTACGACGTTACGCCCTATCTAACCAAAGGCAGCAACCAAATCCTACTTTGGGTAGGTCAAGGGTGGGGGCGCATATACCATACCGACGCGTTGGTGCAGGCAGAAGTATGCGAACTGAACAAGGGAAGCTGGCGCACCCTACTGAAGACCAACAGCACCTGGGAGGCCTCGCCTAGTGCTTACAGCTACACCGGCAGCTGGCAGCCACTACAATTCGGGGGCGAATGCGTCGACTCCCGCCTTCAGCCGAAATGGAAACACGCCAAAGAGATTGCCGCCGAGGGCATACACTCATCCCCACAGCAGTTCGAAGGCAACACCTTCATCGACACACTTACGCCACAAACCATTACCGTGCAATCCGACGGATCGCTCTTGCTGGACTTTGGCCGCGTAATAACGGGTTGGCTCAACATCCAATTCCAGCCCATGGCCAAAGACTCCGTGGCCACCATGGAATATGCCGACCACATCCCACCAGGAGCTTCTTTCTCACCCCAGGGCGAGAGCGACCTATATATCTCAAACGGCACCCTCAATCCCTTTTTCTGCAACAAATTCCATTATCACGCTTTCCGCTATGTACGGCTCACGGGTGCCGCCGTCAAAGAAGCTGAGGCTTTGCAGTTCAGTGCCCTGCAACCCCATCGGGCTGCCAACTTTGCCTGTTCGGATCAGCGGCTCAACGCCATTCACGACCTTATCAAATACACGCTCAGCTGCCTCACCTACAGCGGCTATATGGTCGACTGTCCCCACCTCGAACGCATGGGCTATGGCGGCGACGGCAACTCCTCCACCCCCACCCTTCAAACCCTCTACGACGTCTCTTCCACCTACTACAACTGGCTCACGGCCTGGCAGGATGCCGTAGCCGACGATGGCGAGTTGGCCTATGTGGCTCCCGACTACCGCACCGGCGGCGGCCCCTACTGGAGCGGATTTATCATCAAAGCCCCTTGGCGCACCTACCTCAACTATGGCGACGACCGCATGGTGCAACAGCTATATGAGTACATGAAACGGTGGCTTGCCTATCTACAAAGCCACACCTCCGACGGTCTCCTCCAGCCGTGGCCCGACAACGAACGCCACACCTGGTTTCTGGGCGACTGGCTGGCCCCCGAAGGAATTGATGTCCATGGGACCTCGGCAAAGCACGTGAGCAATTGTTTCCTCAGCGAATGCTTGGCCGATATGGCACAGATGTCCATGATGCTTGGTCGCTCCGACGAAGCCCAAACCTTCCTGCAGCAACGCAACCAACTCAACACTGCCATACACTCACACTTCTATCACTCCCAACACCCTTCAACCGACGCCGACCGACAAGCAGCCTCCACGCCAGGCAGCACATCAGAAAGTTACGCCAACGGCACCCCCCTCGACCTCGCCTACGCCCTGCTTGCTGGCATTCCTCCCGACAGTGCTACCACCAAGGCGGTGAAAGAACAACTTATAGACATATCCTACAACAAACACAATACCCACTTGGCCGTTGGCCTTGTGGGCATCCCCATCTTCACCCAATGGGCCATCCAAGAGCGCCAAGCCAACCTCGTGGCAGCCCTCTTGCGACAACCTGATTATCCCGGATACCTGCACATGATTTCGCAGGGAGCCACCACTACTTGGGAGTCTTGGAACGGCGACCGCAGCCATGTGCACAACTGTTACAACGGCATCGGCATTTGGTTCTACCAAGCCCTTGCCGGCATACGTCCCGACCCCGAGACACCCGGCTACCGCCATTTCTTTATCGACCCTCAGCCAGTAAGCGGCATCACATGGGTCAAGGCATCACAACCAACACCCTACGGCAACATAACCGTTGCCATACAGGCCGACTCCATGACGGTGACAGTGCCCGTTGGCACAACGGCCACCGTGTTTCCCGGCACCGACCATCAACAGACCTTGACGGCCGGAGAATGGACAGTCAACAACTGATTGTTGAGAGTTTTTTTAAAGTAAAAGGTAAAAACTAAAAACTAAAAGGGTGGACGGGGGTGAGAGTTGAGAGTTGGGAGTTGAGAGTTTTTTTATAGTAAAAGGCTTTTTTGAATTGAGAATTGAGAATGGAGAGTTGAGAATGGAGAGTTGATAACCTCCAGAAATGCCCTGCAAGGGCTTAAACAGATCTAGCCCAATGGCAACGCCTTGGGTGAGAGTTGAGAGTTCAATCACACGATATAAACAATAAACAAGAGATACACACCATTAACACATACTACCATGATGAAAAGAATAACTTTTATCCTCCTCGCCACCCTTCTCCTGACGGCCTGTGGCAGCGGTGTAGAACTGAAAAACCTCACCGTGGAGGGGCAAGACGGATCACAAGCACTGGCCACAGCGTTGCCACGCTTCAGCTGGCAGTACGAGACCAAGCATCAAAATGTAGTACAAAGGGACTACCGGATTGTGGTATCCACCACCCGCCAGAAAGCCGAGAAAGGAATTGGCGACCTGTGGGACTCTGAGGTCATCCCTTCTAACCAGATGCTCTACATTCCTTACAGTGGGCAAGAGTTGACAAGCCGCACCATTGCCTACTGGAAAGTGTTTACCACCGTCACCTACGGCAGCCAGGACAAAACGGCCAAGACGGAGAGCGACGTGCAGCAGTTTGAAATCAGCCTCCTCAACCCCGACGACTGGCAGGCCAACTGGATAGGCCGCGACTATGCCGACGACAAGATAGAAGGCCACACGGCTGTTGCCGCCCGCTACCTACGCAAGGAGTTCCAGCTGCAAAAGAATATCGACCGCGCCCGCCTCTACATCAGCGGACTCGGCACCTACCAAGCCTTCTTCAACGGGCAGGAGGTGGCAGAAGACGAGATGCTGAAACCCGCCCTGAGCGACTACACCCGGCGCGTATACTTCAACACCTACGATGTAACCTCCATGCTCCGCGAGGGCGACAACGCCGTGGGCGTAATACTGGCTCCGGGACGTTTCACCACCGTGCGCCACGACACCAATTATCTTGAATGGTGCGGCATCAACCACGCCGCCCATTACGGCAGGCCCCAGCTGCTGCTGCAACTGGAGGTGTACTACAAAGACGGCACCTCCGACATCATCACCTCTGGGCAGGGGTGGAAGATTACCAACAAAGGTCCCATACGCAAGGCCAACGAGTTTGACGGGGAGACCTTCGACGAACAATACGATATAGCTCTCGGCCCATGGCTTCAACCCGGCTACAACGACAGCCGTTGGGATGAGGCCATCGACCACTACGACCGCCATAACATGAATCTCGAAGACCGTTTCAACCCCAAATGGAAACGGCGCGACGACAAATACGACGCCTCCATGCCTTTTCCCGACAGTGCAGAGATTGCAAGCCGTCGCCTGGAGTATCAGCTCACTCCGCAGATGAGTACCAACATCCGCGTGATGGAGCGGCTGGGGCCCAAGTCCGTCTTTCGCAATGGCAACACCTGGATTCTCGACATGGGGCAGAACATGGTGGGATTGCTCGAAGTCAACAATATGGCAGCCCTTTTGGCTAAAAAAACAGAGGGGACGGACACCCTCGTCTTCCGCTATGCCGAACTGCTGACAGCCGACAGCACCCTCTACATCGCCAACCTGCGCTCGGCCGAATGTACCGACCGCTACATCGCCTCCTCCAAGCGCAAAGGCCCATGGCATCCGCAGTTTGTCTACCACGGCTTCCGATATGTCGAAATCAGCGGTCTGCCCGAGGGCAGCCGACCCACGGTGGACGACTTCACCGGTCTAGTCCTCTACGACCAGATGGCCACCACCGGCCACATCGAGACCGACAACGAGGTCATCAACGCCGTGTACCGCAACGCCTTTTGGGGCATCCGCGGCAACTATCGTTCCATGCCCACCGACTGTCCCCAGCGCGACGAGCGCATGGGCTGGACCGGCGACCGCACCACGGGCTGCTATGGCGAAAGCTTCATCTTTGACAACCACCTTCTCTATGCCAAATGGCTGCAGGACCTGGAGGACTGCCAATGGCCCAACGGACAACTCAGCGACGTGGCCCCCGCCTATTGGCGCAACTACACCGACAACCTCACCTGGCCCGGTGCCTTCATCACTGCCAGCGATATGCTCTACACCCGTTTTGGCGACATCGAGCCCATACGCCGCCACTACGATGCCATGCGCAAATGGCTGCTGCACATGAAACTGTGGTATATGAAGGACGGCATCATGACACGCGACTGCTATGGCGACTGGTGCATGCCGCCCGAGAGCCCCGAGCTGATACACTCCAAAGACCCCTCGCGCATCACCGAGGCAGCCGTCATCTCCACCCCATTCTATTGCTATCTGGCGAAGAAGATGGCCCATTTTGCCACACTGTTGGGTCGGACAGACGATGCCGCCATGTTCACCAACGACATAGCCTTCGTCACACAATCCTACAACGCCAAATATCTCGACCGCACGACTGGTCGTTATGCCAACAATACCGTCACCGCCAACATACTGCCCCTTTGGTTCGGCATGGTGCCACCCGAGTTGGAGGACAAGGTCTTTGCCAACATCATCGACAAGACCGAACACGATTTCGGCAGCCATGTCTCTACCGGCGTAGTGGGCATCCAGCAACTCATGCGCACCCTCACCGAGCGCGGCCGCACCGACCTGGCCCTGCACCTAGCCACCGACACCACCTACCCCTCCTGGGGATACATGGCCACCCATGGTGCCACCACCATCTGGGAGCTGTGGAACGGCGACACTGGCGACCCTGCCATGAACTCCGCCAACCACGTCATGCTTCTGGGCGACCTTATTCTTTGGGAGTATGAATACCTGGCCGGCATCCGCGCCCTGCAGCCCGGCTACAGCCAAATCCAACTCAAACCCTATCCCATCAAAGGCCTCAACTACGTCAATTGTTCCTACCAGTCCGTCTCCGGCCTTATCGAGAGCAATTGGCGACGCCAAGGCAACCAATTTGTATGGGACATCCTCATCCCCGCCAACACCACTGCCGAGGTATGGCTGCCCACCGTGGGCGGCTACCAACGCCAAACCCTCCCCTCCGGCCGCCATCACCTCACCTCTACAATTGAATAAGCTTTCAACTCAATAATTCTCAACTCTCACCCAAGTCGTTGCCATTGGGCTAGATCTGTTTAAGCCCTTGCAGGGCATTTCTGGAGGTTACCAATTCTCAATTCCCAATTCCCAATTCTCAACTCTCAATTCTCACCCCGCCCACCCTTTCAGTTTTTAGTTTTTACCTTTTAATTTTAAAAGATGGGCTGCCCCTACAGGGCCACCCGAGCAAAAAATCAAAAATACAGAACAAATGAAAAAGCAACTCTTTTTTCTTACGACACTCCTTCTTGCAACAACGTTAGCACACGCCCAAACCGTGAAGAAGGTTCTTTTTGTCGGCAACAGCTACACCGAGGTGAACAACCTGCCCAACATGGTGAGCGACATAGCCAATAGCCTTGGCGACAGGCTGGTCTACGAAAGCAACACTCCCGGGGGCTGCACCTTCAGCCAACACTGCCAAAACCGCTCCATGGAGCTCATCCGCCGCGGTGGCTGGGATGCCGTGGTCCTGCAGGAGCAAAGCCAATATCCGGCTTTCCCCGATGAGCAGGTGCAAAGAGAGGTTTTCCCTTATGCCCAACAGCTTGTAGAGGCCGTTTACGCCGCCTCGCCGTGTGCCGAGCCAATGTTCTACATGACTTGGGGACGCAAATATGGCGACGAACACAACGGCCGCATATTTCCACCCATCGGCAGCTACGAAGGCATGGACAGCCTGTTGGCCTTGCGCTACCGCATGATGGCCGACCAGAACGATGCCTCGCTCTGTCCTGTAGGCCGTGTGTGGCATTACCTGCGGGACAACCATCCTGAGATTGAACTGTACCAACCCGACAACAGCCATCCCTCGGTATCTGGCACCTATGCCGCCGCCTGCTCTTTTTATACGATGCTTTTCCTCCGTAACCCCGAGGAAATCACATTCGACGCAACCCTCGACCCCGACATGGCCGCCACCATCCGCGCTGCCGTCCGCGCTGTTGTCTTCGACTCTCTGTCGGGGTGGCAGCGTCCTCAACCCAATATCGAAATAGTTTTTGCCGACACCGCTAGCTACATGAGCGTTTCCTTTTCCCTTGCCACCACCCACGCCGACAGCGTCAGCATCCATTGGGGCGACGGCTCTGACACCCTCTTTACGGCCCCTGCCACCCAAGACCTCCATCACCTCTATGCCCACGAGGGCGAATACACCATCAGCGTAACCGCATCACGCCACTGCATGTCGGCCGAGTATAGTTTCACCTACACTGCTACCCAAGAGCCCAGCATTCCCGAAGGCATTGCTACAGCCAGCATCGCCTCTCCGGTACTTTTCCCCAATCCGGCCAGCCATCAGGTGAAAGTTGACTATACGCAGACGATAAATACAATAGAACTCCTTGACCTCCAAGGCCGAGTCATCAGATGTCTCCATCCACAAGCCAACCACTTCACACTCAATTTGTCCAATCTCCCTTCTGGGTCATACCTCATCCGGATTCACAGCCCTGCAGGAATGGCCACGTCGCGGTTGATTAAAGTAAAAGGCCGTTAGAATTGAGAATTGAGAGTTTTTTAAAAGTAAAAGGTAAAAACTAAAAACTAAAAGGGTGGACGGGGGTGGGAATTGGGAATTGAGAGTTGAGAATTTGTGATAAAGTAAAAAATAAAAACTAAATTGTTATGAAAAGGTCTTTTTTTGCCTTAGTTGCCTTTATGAGTCTGCTGCTGGTGTCCTGCTCCGAGCAGCGGCAGGATATGGACCTCTATGCCTCGCACAAACCCTATACCCGTTGGTGGTGGTTATCGTCGGAAATTGACGACAACGACATCCGTGAGCAGTTGGTGTGGCTTCGCGACCATGAGTTCGGCGGGGTGGAGATAGCTTGGATATACCCCATGGGCCTCGACTCTACCACAGCCCATCCGGCTTTTCTTTCTCCTAGGTGGGCTGACCATGTCCGATATGCCAAAAGGGTTGCCGACTCGCTAGGGCTTGGTTGCGACTTCACCTTTGGCACGCTTTGGCCATTCAGCGACGTGGATTTGCCCGATGGCGATCAGGCGCGCACTTTCTTCGACTCCGTTGGGCCGGCCCGCCGCAATTACACGTGGGACTATCCCCGCGAGGCCCGAATATTGAACCATCTAGACCGCGAGGCTTTCTTCCGCTATGCGGCTAAGATGAACCGAGGGTTGGCTGAGGCTTACAGGGGTTCCCCTTCAGGCGTTTTTGTTGACTCTTGGGAGGTTGAGACAGAGTACCTCTGGACCAAGGGGTTTGAAAAACGCTTCATGCAGGAGCATGGCTACGATATTGTGCCCTATATGGAGGGACGCACGTTGCTCGACGAGGCAAATGCTGAGGTCTTTTACGATTATATGAGCACTCTGTCCAACTATGTGCTACGTGAGTTTTACTCGCCTTTTGCCGAAAATGCTCGCAGCGTGGGTGCCTTCTCTCGTGCACAATGTGGGGGTGCACCGACCGACCTTCTGACGGCTTTCTCCCTCGTCGATGTGCCCGAAACCGAGGCACTCCTGTACGAGCCTTCGTTCAGTAAGATTGCTGCCTCTGCTGCTTCGTTGGCTGGCAAGAAGGTGGTGACGGCAGAGACTTTCACCTGTGCCTACGGCTGGACCAGCCTTCTCTACAACAACGGTCGCGGCCACAGCCCCTATCAGGGTAGAGAGCAGGTGGCCGACCTCAAACTAATCTGCGATGCCCTCTTTGCCAACGGCACCAACCAGATTATTTGGCATGGCATGCCGTTCAATAGGGTGGGCGACACAAGTAATTTCTTCTATACGACCTGTCAAATAAGCACTCACCCACAGCACTCGCTCACCGGCGAGCCGCTTAGACGGTTTAACCAGTATATGACCCAGGTGTCGGACTACATGAGTCGGGGCCGCAACTACAGTGACCTGGCCGTGTACATTCCACTGGAAGATGCTTGGATGGGTGGTGCCTACCCTGATTCGGTGCGCAAAGTGAAGGCTTTCTTTTGGGGCGAGTATGAAATGCGGTTCATCAACACGCCTACGGATTTCAAGGGTTTGCAGCCGCTTTGGGTGAACAAACACTTCCTCAGCCAAGCTTCTTTTTCTGACGGAGTGCTGCATTGCGGTGCCTGCAACTTCAAAGCACTGTACATAGATGTGGAGTATATGGAACGGGAGGCTCTGGGAGAGATACTGCGCCTTGCCCAACAAGGACTGCCCATTTGCATGCTGCGTGACCCGAAAGAACCCGGCAAGGTGAAGCACAATGACTATGCCGAAACTCTTAAGCTGCTGCATCAGTGTCGTAATGTGGGCAGCAGAGCCTCGATCATCGAAGCCGAACCCCTAATAGAGGGCGACAGCCTGCCAGACTTTTGG
Source organism: uncultured Bacteroidales bacterium (assembly GCA_947168515.1). GTDB lineage: Bacteria > Bacteroidota > Bacteroidia > Bacteroidales > P3 > Colimorpha. Next base: position 62,250 of record CAMVMF010000003.1, on the reverse strand, counting down.
TGTAGGCAGGATGCAGATACTTATTATATCTTCTTTGCCAATCCTCTTACTCAGACGATTAGTTACCCTCTCGAATACCGCTATGCTTACAGCGACACGGGTGCCACCCGTCGTATTATCGTGAACCACCATGGTAAGAGCCAACCCTATACCCTGCAGTTCGAACCACAGCATTCTATCCTTTTGAAAGTCGACAAGTTGGGCATCCATCCCATTGACATGATAAATATTGGGAACCTTTAGCCATTGCCTGGAAAAGGAAGGCCTTCGACCATACAGCACTGGCAGTGTGGTGTGTATCATTCAGATACTTTCTATTACACCAGATCGTACCCAGTGCCGCGACTGCATGATTCGGTGCCGACAAGGAGTCCTTGCCATAGAAATTGAGAATCGAGAATTTGTGATAAAGTAAAAGGTAAAAACTAAAAACTAAAAGGATGGGCGGGGGCGAGAATTGAGAATTGGGAATTGAGAATTGAGAATTGAGAATTGGGAATTGAGAATTGAGAATTGAGAATTGAGAATTGAGAATTGAGATAACGCGTGTCCGAGGTTCTTATTCCGTCGCAGCGGATGTTCGACAGCGTTGCGGCAGATTTGCAATCTGACGCAACTTAATATAAGGATTTGCAATCCACAAAATAATTTCCCGTCGCGGCGGATGTTCGACAGCGTCAGCATCCTTTGGGGCGACGGCTCTGACACCCTCTTTGTGGCATCCGACCAACAAATGCTCCAGCATACCTACGCTGCTGAAGGCGAAAACAGACCTGAAAAAGAGAGATTAATTGTAAAGTCGGCCTAATGACCGATTTGGGTTTATCCTTAGAAGCTCCAGTTCACCCCCAAGCCTATGCCAATAGGCTCGTAGGTGAAGGGGGTGTTGCCATATTCGATGCCTGAGAGGTGGGTATAGGCGAGACTGAGGGTCAGCTTGACCTGTTGAAAGCCAAAGCGCAGCATGAGTTGAGGCTCGAATAGTCCCAAGGGGCTGTCGAAAGTGTATTCGGGAGAGAGGGTGCCATCATCGGCAATCAGTACTTTATCCCAATGGGGCAACATCAGGCCACCTTTGAAGCCAACGCCCAAATCAACAAAGCCATGCAACAGCTTGCGGAAGCCAAAATTGAGCTGAGTGAAGGGTATTTGATAATAGCCGTCGTAATAAAAATTGTCCTTGTTCAGATCGGAAGACTTGCCTGAATAGGAGGTGCCGTAGGCATAGCCGACATACCACTCCAGCACTGCGGGCTGAAAATTCTTATAGATACCCGCCTGCAGCTGCGCCTGGAACGCTTTTTCATTGGTGAAGCTGACGGCTGCCTGAGTGCAGAGGAGGTTGGTGGGTGCATAGGCAAAGGAGACATTCAGTGCCGGAGCAAGCCCCAAGGGGGCCGAAGCAGAAAGCGAAGCCTCCAGTTGCTTCTCGCCTTTCTCTGTCAACAAAGGCAGGCTGGTGGTTGGGGCATGGTAGACAATGCAGGAGCTCATAGTGGCGGACAGCAACATGGCTAATACGAGTAGTTTGAAAAATGGTATTCTCATGGTGTTTTTTTTATTAATCAATAATTATTGATCGATTTTGAACTGAGTTTAGACGAATAGTTGTTTTTTTAGTGATACTTGACGAATGGGAAATCATCGACGAATTGTTTTGAGGAACCACCCTTCCTCATTTCTTCTAAGGCAGGGGAAGCTAATGATCTCTCCATTTGTAAGAGTTGCACTTTCCTCTCCAATCCGCCAGCATAACCTGTCAGCGAGCCATTGCCCCCTACCACACGGTGGCAGGGAACAATTAGCGAGATGGGGTTGTGGGCCACAGCGCCACCCACAGCACGTGCCGACACGCATACGTCGGGTTGAGCCATAGCCAGACGTTGGGCTGGTGGCACCATAGGAGAGGGTAGAACCATAGGGGATTTTCAGCAGCTCATTCCATACTCGCTGTTGGAAGGTGCTGCCAAGCAACAAAATGGGAGGGGTGAATCTGGGCTCCCGAGAGCTGAAATATTCGTTGAGCCAACAACAGGTTAGGCTAAAAATGGGCAATGTGGGACGCACTTGACAATCAAGTCCAATGCCTGCACCATAGTATTTCTGCCCTTCGAACCACAAACCCACCAAGGATTTGCCGTCGGATGCCATGGTGATGTTGCCCAAGGGCGACTGGTAATGTGCAATGTAGTACATGATTGATAGCACTGAGGTCATTTAATAAATACTCTCGCTGGCAGCCTCGTCGCTCTCTTGAAGCTGGGGTTGCTGTTTAAGGCCGTTGTTGATTTTGTAGGAGAAGCCTATGGTGAGGGTGGGCGAAAGACGATGGTTCTTAACAAACCGATAGAGCTGAGGGCCGTCGCTGAGATGTCCCCAACCGCCAGTGCAGAAAATGTCGCTCAGGCGCAGCGTGAGGGTGCCACGCTTGGCCAACACCTCTTTCTTGACGGCAAGGTCGAACCAATAGCTGGCATCCAATTTGGCCTGTAGGTCTAAGCCAGGAGCCATGTATTGGCCGCTGAACTGGATGGTCCAGTCGCGTGGCAGGGTCATGAATGAGTTGAATTTGCCACTGCCTTGAAACATCTCCGAATAGTCGTCGTTGAGCAGTTCGGTGCCTTCGATGCGTTCATTATAAAGGTTGAGGCTGACATTGAGTTTCCACCATGCTGTTACCTGCCAGTCGAAGATGAATTCCAATCCGTAGTTGAAGCTCTTGGCAAGGTTCTGCGGGCCGGCAGCCCAATAGCCGTCGTACTGACTATTGTAGGGCTCCCACCATGCGTAGCGCGAAGCAGAAAGGCTGTCCCAAACAAATCCATACCAGGTAATCATGTTGTCACTCTGTCGATAATAGGCAGCGGTGTAGAGGTTTAGTTTGTTGAGGGACAGATTGTAGCTGAGCTCAAAGGCGTTGGTGAACTCGGGGTCGAGGTTGGGGTTGCCAAATCCCAGATGCTGCCCTTCCATGACATTGATGTAGGGATTGAGGTCCCACATGTGGGGACGGCGCACACGGCGCGAGTAACTGAGCTGTGCACTCTGCTTGGCATTGATTTGATAGGAAAGATGGAGGGTGGGATAAAGCTTCCAGTAACTCTTTTCAACCGCAGGGGTGAGAGGATGGTTGACATCCTGACCATAGGTGTAGGCATATTCGCCTCGCAACCCTGCCTGCAGGGAGAAGGCATCGGAGAAGTTTCCCCCAAAGGTGGCATAGAGGGCATGCACCTGCAAATTGTAGTCGAAATGGGTGGAGGAGAGCGAGTCGTAGTATTTGTATAGGTCGTGCGAGGGGTTGTACTCGGTGCGGTAGTAGTCGGCCTGCTGGTTGGGCCAGTCGAGGCGACCCTCGTAGCCGGTTTCTAACCGCCAGCCATTATCAAATGGGCGCAGGTAGTTGAGTTTGAGATTAAGGGCCTGATGGTGGTTGGTGGTGATGCTGTTGCGCAGGTAGTAGTTGTCCCAATTAGGCAACAGGTGGGCATAGGTTTGCTCCTGGGTGCCGTCGCCATGCACCTGACGGGTGCTGAAGGTGGCATCGAAGGTCAACTCCTCATCCTTGCGATTGAATTTCTTCGTGTAGAGGAGGTTGACGGAGTGGTTGATATTGCTGTTGAGGCTGGTATTGACTTGGGTATAGGAAATGGAATCGTTGTAGAGCAAGTCTTGGGCATAGGTCCAGTTCTGCCGCTGGCGACTGCCCCCTCTGAGTTGATAGGATAGCAGCAGGCTGTTTTTTTCGTTAAAGAAATATTCGCCACCCAATTTCACACTCCCCATGAGTCCGGGATTGAGGCTGTACTCGTTGATGAGGTCATGGGTATAGTCTTGCCAATTGTTTCGATGGGCAATGTCGGTGCGGCCGTAACTGCCACGCACACGTCTGCCCAAATCGGCGTTGAGGAAGAGGTTGTATTTCTCTGTGGCATAGTTGAGGCTGATATTGCCAGTGGCTGTGGGGATGAAACTTGGCAGGGAATCGGGTACCGCAAAGGGCAACGGGGCTCCTGCATTGATGTTGACCACACCGTTGAGGCCCAATGCACCGGCAGTGCGCTCCTTGAGCTTGATATTGATGATGCCGCTCATGCCTTCGGGGTCGTATTTGGCAGAGGGGTTGGTGATGACCTCGACATTCTCCACCGTTGAGGCGGGTATCTGTTCGAGCAAGGTGGTGAGGTCAGAGGCCAGCAATTCGCTGGGGCGGCCATTGACCAGCACTTTGACATTGGTGGACCCTCGCAGGGTGACGTTGCCATCGTTGTCAAAAGCCACACTGGGCACCTGCTCCAACACATCGGTTGCCGTACCGCCTCCTGCCACGATGTTTTTGTCGACATTGACCACCCGCTTGTCGAGCTGGTACTCCACCATGCTACGTTGTGCCACCACCTCCACGGTTTCCATCAGGGTGGCAGTGGCCTTGATGGCTATCTTGCCCAGATTGCGGTTGGGACGGTCGGCAGAGAGGGTCACCTTGCTGTTATAGTATTGCGGCTCGTAGCCGATGAAGGTGATACGGAGGAGATAGGTGCCATAAGGGGCTTCGATGCTGAAGGTGCCGTTGGCCTCACTCACCGATCCGCCACGAAGGGTGCTGTCCTGCAGGTTGAGCAAGGCGATGGTGGCATATTCTACATTTTCACCAGTGTTGGCATCGACCACACGACCACGCACCTGTCCTTTTTGTGCCTGAGCAACAGTGGCGAGAAATAGGAATAAGAATAAGATAAATCGTTTCATGTGCAGTAAAGATAGGGGTTTCAATATGGCATCAGGATAGGTCTTTCCAAGCAGCATATCTTGTTTTTATTATCGATAAGGTGGGGAGGGCAGTCGGTTTGGTTCTTGCTGGCGAGGCACCCATTAGAAGCCACTTGGATGGCCTTGAGGTATAGTCCACGTGCGACAGCCTTAAGGCTGATTAAGCTTATTAGGAATTGTTTGACAGGTTGATTACCAAACTGCAGGGAGATGCTGCTACCGAGATGGAGAGATAATCCGATAGGGCATTGTTGGCTAGTCTTGTGCAGGGGATTGTTGATATAACCATTGGTCAAACAAGCCATAGCGCTCAGCAATGGATGAGTTAGATTGTGGATGTCTTTTTTAGTCTTACTTTTGGGCATAATTTTCCTGTTTGGCAATGTAGAATGAATTATAAATCGTTTTTGTCTTCCTAGTAAATCCGATGCCTAATTCAATAGCTGTTAGTGCATTTTGCTTTATTCAAACCATAAAGTCCAATCGTATTTTGCCTGCAAAGGTACAAAAAAAATGACATTTAAGAGATATGCCACATTGAGAAAAGCGACATTCTAGAGAAAACATGGGCTAGAAAAAGTAATATTTCCCACAAAAGAAGACAAAATAGATAAGATTTGCAATCCTCGCCACTAGCCTGCAATGTCGATTCTCCGCATATTCTGCGTGGAATATTCCGTCGCAGCGGATGTTCGACTGCGTTGCGGCGGATTTCCCGTCGCGGCGGATGTTCGACAGCGTTGCGGCGGATTTGCAATCCGCCGCAACTTAATATAAGGATTTGCAATCCACAAAAAAAATATTACAGAATTGATTCTTGGCGGATTACAAATCCTGATAATAACAAATGCCGTATTGCAAATCCGGCATAACGGAAAGGGTCAACCCGTGCGACCCCAAAGACGTGTAGAATAATAACTCACATAGAACCCACAAAGAAAGGAGTGTCAACTTTGGCACTCCTTTCATCATATAACTATTTTGCCAGGTCGTACCCGGTGCTGCGGCCACCCGAGTCGGTGCGAAAACGTGTTGTATTCGTCAACAAACGAGCGGTACCTCTTGGCCAAAGCCTTGGCGCGCCACTCGGACTCGGGCAGTTATTCAGAGGTGACCATAATTTACAACAACCGACATTTTTTTCCCCAAATAGAAAATAATGTGTATCTTTGCAGTGTGAAAATGATACAATGAATATGTTATAAAACGCAGAAACATATCAGCTACAACATGAAAGAATGACGCAGTACATTCTCCGTCTATAAACAAGGAAAACAAGCATTTGACAATTCAATAAAAGTTCGCATTTAACACCGCATAATTATAAAACAAGATGGATACAGGAACATCTACACCGAAATCATACCAAGTGATTGTTACACTTGAGGAAGGTGCAGCATTGTCCGAGATTAGGAAGGCTTTGCTATTGATACGAGGAGTTGCCTCGGTGCATGTGGTGCGCCTTGATAACACTATCACCCCTGCGCTCCGCACCAGAATCAGGAAAGCCCGTAAGGAGTCTGCCGATGGCGAGACCGTAGTGTGCAGCACTCCCGAGGAGATGCAACAATACTTCGACAGCTTATGATGTACAAGGCCGAATACTCTAAGGCTGCCGACAAGACGTTGCGGAAGTGGAAGAAGTCGAATCCTGCCCTGTTCAAGAAAGCCACCAAGGTTCTTTTTGACATCATGCAGCATCCATTATCAAAACCAATATATAACCATTATTCAATTAGGTTTAGTGATGATACTTTTGATGAAGAAGATGGACACGATGAGTTATTGGTGTCTTTCGACAAGAAGATTGTTGAGATTATCGAAAGGCTTCACAACAGTGATGAGTTCAGAGCAAAGTGGAGAGCATAGAGTGACAGTGTCGTCATCGATACTTAACAAAAACGGAATATCTTACTATTTATCTGATAATTGATTTACCCCCCCCACTTTTCTCCCCATCTTCATTTTTAGCTGAGGGGGTTATTTCAAACGTATTATTTGAAACTTTCTCAGAGATGGCAGATAATGGCAAGACCAATTCAACCATATCCAATTCAAACTTATAATTTTATTTCAAATAATTGAGGAGAATACTGGATGTCGTATTTCCAATCAGTAAGACTTGCATTACAGAAAGTTATCCCTTTCCAACCAATTGTTCCGTAAGCAGAATGAACGTGTCCAAAAAGGTGCATTCTTGGCTTTATATTGGAAACCTTGTCCAGTAGGATGGAACTGCCATAGTGTATGTGGTCGTCGATGCTATCCAAAATGCCAAGCGGAGGACGATGGGTTATTAAAATATCAGTGTTGTCTGGTATTTGTTCGTAGTGTTCTACCTCTTTCAATTCCTCGCCATCGAATACTACAAACATCGGAGCACCATAGAATGATATTCCATCAATTGTGATACCGCTATCGGAAAGATAATGCACATCTTTCGGCAACCCTTCCAATGAGGCATCCAGCATACAGTCATCGTGGTTTCCTGCAATGAATATTTTATGTCTGTAAGGTAAATCACAGAGCCATTCAATAAAGTCAAGAGCTTCCATATCACCGCCCGCCAAGGTAAAATCGCCACTATGCACCAGTATGTCAGCGGATGGCATATCGGTGAGTTCTCTATGTTTGCCGTGTGTGTCGGATAGATGGAGAATCTTCATTTAACGACGATTGTCACATCCTCAATTGAAGTGCTTTTTGTAATCACCTTGTTCTTCAGTTCCTCTGACAAGTTGAGTTCTCGGAAATCACTTTGTGCTTCACGGTGAATAGGGATAATGGCCAGTTGGGGATTCACCTTTTTGCACACCATCTCCAGTGTCTCACGCGAAGCGTGACCAGAAGTGTGAAGATACTCGAAATGCCAGTTGTAGGTGTGGATAAAGTCGTAAGCACTCTGCATAAAAGCCGAGTGATTGGGGTCTAAATAACCTTTGAACTGTGAATATACCAAGCAGCATTGCTCTTTGTCCAGCAAAGGCATCATCTCATCGAGGCTCTTTTTGATGTTTCGATTGTTTCTAACCAGCATCGTGAAACCACGCTTGCAGTCCTTATCAAGTACGTAGTTCCAGTCTTTACGGAAATAGTGTTTTCTATTATATTGGTAGCGGAAGAACTTCCCTTGCCCCAATTCTTCTTCAAAAGCTTCAAGCACCTTGTACTGGTATCCGTCCACTAACATCCGACGGCCTCTCACGGTGTCTGTGGCGTGGTTGATGGAAGAAATTCGGTCGGCATCTTGGGTAGTACACATAAAGAAGACGTACTTGTATTTCTGCATCAGCTTGGTGGCTTGCTTACACAGCTGTTCTTCAGAAATCATTCGACCATCGTCACGATTCAGCATTGTGCCTTCTGTGATAAGTACGTCAATGTGGCGAGGGTCAATGTACTTTTGGATAGTAGGTTCCAGACCTTTGCCACGATAGCCGTGGTCACGGAAGTCTCCCGTGTGCAACACGGTATGTCCGTCGCACTCAACCACAAACATATAGGCATCTGGGGAGGAATGGCTGACATAGTAGGGAGTAACTACAATATCACCGACTTCCACGGGTTTGGTGGCCTCGTATGTGATGAAACTCTCGATGGCTTTCTTACTGGCTCTCAATTCGGGGGTTGGATGGTAATAGAGGATATTGCCACGTTGAAGCAGCAGCAGTTTCTTTGAGAGTTTTCCTATGTACTGCGGGATATTTTTAGATGCCACATAGGACTCAAATCCCACGTGGTCGCCGTGGGAGTGGGTATAGAAGATGGCGTCCACCCTCTTGAGGATGGGGTCGATGTTTTCGGCTTTCTCCAAAGGGTCATTGTCTCGGTTCTCCCCCTCCGGTAGATTGTGGCCGAGGTCAATCAGTATTTTTGAGCCCTTAGCGGATGCAATCTCCGTGATACACCCGCCAATCTGGTTGATTCCACGATGGATGGTGATGGTCATTGTCCTTTATTTGCTAGCGTTTCCTTAAGTGTACCTCCAAAAGACATTGGATTTCCATTTTTGTCCGGTTTGTAGTACAACGTGTAGGGCATTAGTGTGACATTTAATTCGTCAATCTTTATTGCATCCATTAAACCCTCTTCTGAATCACCTTCGTTAGGCATAAGAGTGACAGCATCAATTATTAAATCGGCAGGTACATCTTTGCTTCTTCCAAGAATATTCCACCATACGTTGCCACTGTCACTACGCAGTAGACACGCCAAAAATGTAGCATAGGTTAACGCCTGTTGTATTGTCATTGCTTGTGATTCCTCCGGTTTATTCTCATCTTTCAATTCAATTACGGCAAACCTGTTATCCCTTCTGTATATTGTATGATTCACTCTGGCCAGTATGTCAATACCTCCACCGTTTTGAGACGAATATTTGGGCTTCTCTCCGTGATTGCTAGCTGAAAGAGGGGTGGCTAACTGGAAAAATTTACCACCCAACCTTACGGGCTGAATGTTGCAGAGTAATTTGCCTTCTTTTCGGGTCTTTTTTGCGAACTCTGCAAGCATCCAGTTTTCAATTCGATGTTCTTGGCTATGGATTTTAGTTTCTTTTGTGGACTTTTGAGTCGAAAAAAGACTCCGATATTCAGAAGCTATTTGAGTACGCCATTCAACGGAAAAGCCCTCTGCTCTATTATAACCAAAATGCACTTTTGCATATTTTGCTTGCTGGTCACTTACCTTTAATGATACCAAACCTTTCTTATTTACGGTTATCTCACCAACACTTTGACCAGCAAAACGCATATCAAAGGTACTCGTAGAACTGTCATTTTTTGCTTTTGTAATACTACTGTAAACGTATAGCGGTTTGCTTAAGTGAAATTTTCTGGAGTTGCTTCCGTAAATTTCACTGTTTTTTTTGATGGCCATTGCATACTGTGCATAGCGGTCTTTCCATTCTGGATTTTCATTCAACAAGCGAAGGGTTTCCCTAACCACCTCTTTGTTGGAAATTTGAGTACGGTGTTTCATAACAGTTTTTTTGTGTGTGCAAAGGTACAACTTTATTTTCAATCAACCAAATATTTCTAACAGATGACTTCCTAAAGAGCAGACATTTGGAAGTCATACTCCTGAAGGTGTATTCTCCAAGAGTATGACATCCGAGTACAGTTTTGGGAAGCCTCTTTTCAACTCGGCCACCGGCAGGTCGGAGGCGATGATGAAGAGTCCCTTGCCGTCGTAGTGCTTGCCGCTGTAGAGCGAGGAGAAGGGCAGGCTTTTGAGGTGGAGGGCCAGCAACTCATCCAGCAGATTCGCCCAATACATTCCCCGTCGGGCGTCGCCGCTGAAGATAACATTGATAGGAGGGTAGGGGTAGCTGCCGCGCTGCTTGATTTTGACGGCTAGGTCAGCGATTTTCAATGTCTCGCGCATACTAATGGCGTTGAGGAGTGCCAGGTCGTCGCGGTCGATGCAGAGGGTGCGGTTGCCTTTCTCGCCCATAATACTGTGCCTCTCGCCAATCACAAGCATAGGGATACCGTGCTGGGCAAAGCGGGTGTTGATGGCGCAGATAACTTTGCACGCGTTGGCGGCGTTGGCGATGGCCTCGTCGAGGTTCTTTTGAAGGTTGTTTTCTTTGCAGGTATTCATATTGTTTAAGTTTTGTGCCTGCTTATATAATACGAAGAACCTCAATCAACAACTTTTAGCATAATATACATTCTACTATTTATCAACAATTTATCTCAATAGTATGCGAAATACATTAACTTTTGTATAACATTTATTTTACATATCAGTTATTTATTGTATCTTTGCAGCGAGAAACAATACATCAGATGGACTACAAAAATTTGGAAATGCTCTCCTGGTTGGTTGCCCAGTTCCGGAGAGCCGGAGAGACAGGAATCACATTCGACCAGTTAATCGACAAGCTTGTCGATGAACCGAATATGGAGAATATTCTGCCCAAGCGGACATTTCACAACTATTTGAAAGAACTCCGAGACAGGTTTGGTATCAAGATAGAATGTGTCAACCGCCTTCAACACGAGGTTTGGAAGAAAGCATTGTCGGAAGAGAACCGAAGGTATCGTTATCGGCTGGTGGAAAAGCCTCGGAGCAACAACAATCCTTGGACAATGCCGTTTCTAATTGCTTTTGAAACATCAGCGGCAATGAAGCAGCTGCAGGATTCGGAAGAAAACAAAAAGTATATGTACATCGACTGCAAAGCCACAGGGGTAGAGAATGTGAATATTCTGATGGATGCCATCCGTCAGCAAAAGTGTGTTGATTTATACTACCATCATCCAAGAACTGGTTTCCCTTATCATCAGGAACTATTTGAACCAAGAGGATTGGTAATGAAAGATTTCGTTTGGTATGTTTTGGGACATACGAGCTATCGTATGGAGACGATTTGGCCGTTGTATTTGCTGAGTGATATTAGGATAACAGACACAACATACCGTCCCACAGGATTTTCACCAGAGAAATTTTGGGAAACCCATAAAAATCTATGGCAAGAATATCTAATATAATAATAACTTATTTCAACTTGGCCTTACGTGCAGTATTAATCCCGTCGCGGCGGATGTTCGACAGCGTTGCGGCGGATTTGCAATCCGACGCAGCTTAATATAAGGATTTGCAATCCACAAAAAAATTATTACAGAATTGATTCTTGGCGGATTACAAATCCTGATAATAACAAATGCCGGATTGCAAATCCGACATAACGGAAAGGGGCAACCCGTGCGGCCCCAAAGATGTGTAGAATAATAACACACATAGAAGCCACAAAGAAGCCACAAAGAAAGGAGCGTCAACTTTGGCGCTCCTTTCCATCATATAACTATTTTGCCAGGTCGTACCCGGTGCTGCGGCCACCCGAGTCGGTGCGGACAAGAATGCCTTTTGCTACAAGGTCTTGTAGGTCACGCAATGCGGTGTCGGGAGAGCATTTGTTTATTTTGGCCCATTTGGATGAGGTCAATTTACCATCGAAACCATCCCACAGCATATTGACCATCTTGGTCTGCCGCTCGTTCATCGACACGTGACGGTGGTTCTCCCAAAACGAGGCTTTATTTAGTGTGCGCTCTATGGCTTTCATTGCAGTGTCGACAGCAATCATCATCCTGCCAAGAAACCAAAAAAGCCACGCGGTGATGTTGAGCGTCCCTTTCTGAGTCTGCTCCAGTATGTCGTAGTATTCTTTTCGAGCCAACGCAATCTGCGTCGACATACTGTAAAAACGGTAGGGCGTAGCATCTGATTTGGCCAGAAGCATATCGGTGATGGTCCTGGCCAAACGGCCGTTACCGTCGCTGAAAGGATGTATGCTGACAAACCACAGATGGGCGATGGCAGCTTTAAGCACGGGGTCTATTTCCTTACTGTTAATCCATTGCAGCAGTTCCGTCATCATCTGGGGCACGTCCTTGCTGGGAGGTGCCTCGTAATGGACCTTTTCTTTGCCATACTGCCCAGACACCACCTGCATATCCCCCTTACGCCAGCCTCCAACAGTGATGTGTGCCAATCGGTTGAGATTCGGAAACAAAGCACTATGCCAACGGAACAGCCGCTCCTGCGTCAAAGGATCGTCATAATGATGCACGGCGTCAAACATCACCTCCACCACCCCTTCAATATAGTGGTCGGAAGATGGCACTCCTACACGGTCTATTCCCAATTGCCACGCCACCGACGAGCGTACATCGTCGGCATTTAATGTTATGCCCTCTATCTCCGACGACTTTATGACGTCCGAAGTCATTGTATCAAGAACAACAGGACTTTTCACATCGAATCCAAGCGTATCTGCCATTCCCAAAAGTCTGCCTTGCCGATACCTCACTTGCACAAGCAATTCGTTGATTTTCTGCTCATCCCATTTGTATTTAGGCCATTCTTTATGTTCCCACAAATACATATTCTATTGTTTTTGTGCGGATTATACAATTATTATTCTCCGCATATTCTGCGGCAAATATACAACTTTTTCTCCGCATGGCAAACAAAAATAGGTGTAACCTTGCGATTACACCTATTTTTGATTGTAGAGTTCCTTATTTCATCTCCTCGTAGTCGATGTTGGAGAAGTTGTCGTTGGGGTTGTTGCCTTGCGGGCCTGCATCACTTGTCAGTGTTTTCATTTGCGCATCAATTGGACTCTCAATTCACCGTCGACGTGCCAGTAGGCTTTGCCGTCGCCTCCGAGGTCATACTGGTCTGTTAACTCACGCTGTAAAAGAGGTACGCGGTCATACATCGCGCTTTGAATCATTGTCCTTTCCCTACGGCGAAAACGTCGGTAGCTATTAGTTTTCCCTCTCTTTTGCGAGCAGGCAACCCATGTGCCTGCACATATTTTCTTTCTACTTTTACCCATTGTGTCTTGAATGTTGTGGACGGTCATGGCATCTTGTCACGCCGTCCCGTTAAACATTACGAGACTATAAGTTTTGAAATGTGTTTTATGACGTGTTTTCTTTTTATACCCTGAATAATAATATTGTCGTAAAGCCGATTCATATTATATCTGCGAGGCGAACTCTTGGATGGTCAAGATGGCGACCTTTGGCCAGTCTATCTCTTTTAGAACCTTGAAATGGCTGTCGTTGGTGACGATGTACTCGGCATCGGAGGCTATAGCGCAGTCAACAAACTTGTTGTCGTCGACATCCTGCTCTATTAGGCCAAAATGGATATAGGTCTCTTGAAAATGAGTGGTATGCAGTCGTGCGATGGCTTCCACTATGTTACGGGCTATCTCCCTAGTGGTCTTTTGCGCAAGAATCTCTTCGTACTCGATTAGAATCTCAGTGTTAACACAAAGAACAATGTCGCCGCACAACACTCCTGTCCACATCTTATGGTACGGGCTGTTGGTGGGTAAGGTCTGCAGGAGGCAGTTGGTGTCAAGTACGATTCGTCGCATAACGATAGGGGGTGCGCATGTGCTCTGCGCCCCATTGGTTGATGGTTTCCTCGTTAATAACACCCTCGTCCCACAAGGCATCAATTGCCTTTTGCGCCTTCTCTGCAAAGAAATGCGCCACCAAGTCCTTGAACTCATTCAACTCCGCCTCAGAATTGATGTTCTTCAGGGCATTCAGTAGTTCCAACTGTGCTAATTGAGCGTATGACATATCGTGATTGTTTTGTTATGATAACGCATGGCCACAACTTTTATTGTGCTATGTAGCAAAAAAGAGTGTGCTTATATGAGGCACACTCTTTTTGTTTGTAGGACTTGACGCAGGGATTCCGCGGTATTCGGATCCGCGGAGCGGTCTTTGGGACCGCGGCATCCGCAAGGGATGCTTTCTCCGCTCCGCTATCGTAAATGTCCACTGGACATTTACTTCACCTCCTCGTAGTCGTTTTTCAAACGTTGACTACTCGTCGGTTACTTCACCTCCTCGTAGTCGACGTCGGTGACGTTGTCGCTGCCGCCTTGGTTGGTGTTGCCACCTTGCTGGCCGGGGTTACCGCCCATGTTGTTGGGGTCGAAGCCGGCGCCGGGGTTGGCACCGCCGGCCTGCTGCTGGGCTTTGTACATGTCCTCGCTGGCGGCCTGCCATGCGGCATTGATTTTCTCCATGGCTTGGTCGATCTGCTGGACGTTGCGGGCACTGTGGGCAGCCTTCAACTCGGTGAGGGCGGCCTCGATGGCGCTCTTCTTGTCGGCAGGAATCTTGTCGCCATATTCCTTGAGGTTCTTCTCGCTCTGGAAGATCATGCCGTCGGCATTGTTGATCTTCTCAATCTCTTCCTTGGCCTTCTTGTCGGCATCGGCGTTGGCTTCGGCCTCGGCCTTCATGCGCTTAATCTCTTCTTCCGAAAGACCGCTGGAAGCCTCGATGCGGATGTTCTGGCTCTTGCCGGTAGCCTTGTCGAGGGCGCTGACATTGAGGATGCCGTTGGCATCGATGTCGAAGGTCACCTCAATCTGGGGTACTCCACGGGGTGCTGGCGGAATGCCTGCCAAGTGGAAGCGGCCGATGGTCTTGTTCTGGTTAGCCATGGGGCGCTCGCCCTGCAGCACGTGGATTTCCACCTCGGGCTGGTTGTCGGCAGCGGTGCTGAACACCTGGCTCTTCTTGGTGGGGATGGTGGTGTTGGCATCAATCAGCTTGGTCATGACACCGCCGAGGGTCTCGATACCCAGGCTCAGAGGAGTGACATCGAGCAGCAGCACGTCCTTGACTTCGCCGGTCAGCACGCCGCCCTGGATAGCAGCACCCACAGCCACAACCTCGTCGGGGTTGACACCCTTGCTAGGCACCTTGCCAAAGAATTTCTCTACAATCTGCTGGATGGCGGGGATACGGGTGGAGCCGCCCACGAGGATGACCTCGTCGATATCGCTGTTGTTCAAGCCAGCATCCTGCATAGCCTTGCGGCAGGGTTCCAGAGTGGACTGGATAAGGTCATCGCAGAGCTGTTCGAATTTGGCGCGGGTGAGGGTCTTCACCAAGTGCTGGGGAACGCCGTCAGCCACGGTGATGTAAGGCAGGTTAATCTCGGTCTGCTGGCTGCTGGAAAGTTCGCACTTGGCCTTCTCGGCAGCTTCCTTCAGACGTTGCATAGCCATGGGGTCCTTACGGAGGTCCATGTTCTTGTCGCGCTGGAACTCGTCGGCCAACCAGTCGATAATCTTGCGGTCGAAGTCATCGCCGCCCAGATGGGTGTTGCCGTTGGTGCTCTTCACCTCGAAGACACCGTCGCCGAGGTTGAGGATGGATATATCAAACGTACCGCCGCCAAGGTCGAAGACGGCCACGTTCATATCTTTATTCTTTTTATCCAAGCCATAGGCCAAAGCAGCAGCCGTAGGCTCGTTGACGATACGGCGCACCTTAAGACCTGCGATTTCGCCAGCCTCTTTGGTGGCCTGACGTTGGCTGTCGTTGAAGTATGCGGGCACGGTGATGACGGCCTCAGTGACCTCAGAGCCCAGATAGTCCTCAGCAGTCTTCTTCATCTTCTGAAGAATGATGGCGCTGATTTCCTGTGGGGTATAAAGACGGCCATTGATGTCGACGCGGGGAGTGTTGTTGTCGCCCTTAACCACCTTGTAGGGGACGGCGGCAATTTCTTTCTGCACCTGGTCGAAGTTCTCGCCCATAAAACGCTTGATGCTGTAAACGGTGTTGTGGGGGTTGGTGATAGCCTGACGCTTGGCAGGGTCACCCACTTTACGGTCACCGTTCTCGATGAAGCCTACCACCGAAGGGGTGGTGCGGTTGCCCTCGCTGTTGGCAATGACAACAGGCTCGTTACCTTCCATGACTGCTACACAACTATTAGTTGTTCCTAAGTCGATTCCAATGATTTTACCCATAATATTCTATTTTTTTTATTTTCTTGTTGATACTTATGTTTTCCAATCCATCCTTTTAAGGAATGAATCCGACACCATAAAAACAACTATCATGCCAACCGACCTACCATTTGGCCACTCTGACAATTTGTCACCCATCCGAATTATCCCCGACAACATAACCTGTCAGGCATGACACGTGACACAGTACAACCGCACCAACGCCGCCCCGGGGCCGTTCCACCCCCGATTGCGGAACGGCCCCGGAACGGACACAGAGGGTACTTGCAGCGTCTTTGCACCTGGGGCAGAGGGGAACAGAAAGGGCAGGGAAAGAACCGTGCGCCATAGTTGCCACCGTACTACACTTCGCCCCCACCCTCACCACCCCTTTAGCCCACCGTCGTATGCGTCACTATTTTGCACCCATCCTTAATCAAGAATTAAAGCACCTATTAACTTACGAACCAACCAATAATCAACATTTACCATCTTATAATTTTTGTATTTTTCGTATTTTTAGATGTTCCCAATACTCATGCCGAGCATACGAAACATCCGCACCTTTCGAATACGAACGGTGCGGACGTTGGCAAAATGGCATTGGAGTCGTCTACCGGCCCATGATGCTGTCTAGCATAACATCGAGGTCGTTCATAGACGTCAAGTTGGCTGGGTCGAGCGGGGCGGTGTAGTAATCTTGGGGGTTGGGAGCCGCCTCGCCAATATCCACACTCATCTCGCGGGCATTGGTGTAGTCCATCACCTCCTGCTCCTCGATTCCAATGGCCTTCATGTTGCGCCGGTTTTGGTAGCGCATGGTTGCGGCTGTGTATGAGCACCAGCCTCTCATAATGTGGATACTTTGGATATAATGTCTGGTCTTCTCGTTGCGGAGGCATTTCACAGCCCAAGTGCCACCCTCATAGTTGTCGGGATGGTCCGCGATGTCGGTGGCAGCCTCGTTCACATTGGTCGTCCATTTGTTCCAATAGTCTTCGATGGAGTGCATGACGGAAAAGCATTTCCCCACTTGGTCGATGAACTGTACGTTGCCCATGTTCTTCCATGTCTCGATGTTGTTGGAGAAGATGCTCTCGGCCGACTTGTCGTACGACAGGAAAAAGAAGGTGACCACCTGATTCACCTTGGCATCGAGTACCTCATTGGGCATCAGCTCGAGTTCCTCGATGGGTTTGCTCAGCAACCAGGCGGCGACGCTGTCAGTCGGACCAAGTTCTTTTGCGTGATCGTCCAGGATACGGGCAAACTTCTCGATGTTGCTCAGCACCATCATGGCCGACAGTTTGCGGTCCTTGACGCGCTGGCGTTTCTCCATCAGAGTTGCAGAACCTATCGTGAAAAACAGCGAGATGGTTGTACCGATTACAATCATGACAATCTGCTTCCAGAAAGCTTTTCTGGTGTCCACGCTTATTTTTGGTGGCCTGATAATATTGAGTTTGGACATGACTGAATTATTTTTCCAAGTGCAAAGATACGAGTTTTTCCCGACATGGACGAAAAATCTGCACACCCCTAATATATAAAAGGGCCAAAATCGGAAAACATTTTTATTTCTCCAACACCTTTTTTAACGCAGAAGAACACCGCAATACATTAGTGTCCAAGCACTGCTCTGTGCTGTTATAAAAACAGTGACTATAATACAGTTACACGCACAAACACCTAAAAACTAGGTATTTTTTTCTACAATCGACAAACCAAAGCCGTATGAACACCGTGAGATATGCCCCACGGGTGGACATTTTGCATCCATGTCACAATAAAAAGCAGCGGCTTGCGTTTATTTTTGCATATAAAATCTATAATAACGATGATTGAGCGACTATACGAAACATATCTTGCGTCGCGGCGGGTGACCACCGACTCGCGGCATATCACCCCCGGCTGCATCTTCTTTGCCTTCCGTGGGGAGACCTTCGACGGCAACACCTTCGCACCCCAGGCTCTCGACCAGGGAGCCGCCCTGTGCGTCATCAGCGACCCCCAATACAAAGTCGACGACCGCTGCATTGTGGTACCTGACGTGCTTGCCACCCTGCAGCAACTGGCCGCACACCACCGCCGCCAGCTCTCCATTCCCTTCATAGGCATCACCGGCACCAACGGCAAGACCACCACCAAAGAACTCGTCCATGCCGTGCTCAGCCGCCGATACCGCACCCATGCCACCGCTGGCAACCACAACAACCACCTTGGCGTGCCGCTAACCCTGCTCTCCCTCCCCGCCGATGCCGAAATAGCCATTATAGAAATGGGGGCCAACCACCCAGGTGAGATAGAAGCCCTCTGCGCCATTGCCGACCCCGACTTCGGCCTCATCACCAATGTGGGCAGGGCCCATCTGGAAGGCTTCGGCAGTTTCGAGGGTGTGGTTCGAACCAAGACCGAACTCTACCGCCATCTTGCCCAAAAGCAGGGTACCGCCTTTGTGAATGCCGCCAACGACATCCTCCTTCGCCAAGCCGCCGACTGCCACCTTTCCACCATCAGCTATGGCGACACCGACACAGCGCAAATTCGCGGCCATCTCGTCGGCTCCGAGCCCTACATGAAATATTATATGGAAGATGGCGACAACGTCTACAGCATACAGTCGCAACTGCTGGGCAACTACAATTTCGACAACGCCATGGCCGCCTCGGCCGTGGGTCGCTTCTTCCGCGTTGACTACTGGGACATCAAAGAAGCCATAGAGCAATATACCCCCTCCAACAACCGCTCGCAATACAAAGACACCGGCCGCAATGCCTTGATACTGGACTGCTACAATGCCAATCCTTCGAGCATGAAGGTGGCCTTGGACAACTTCGAGGCACTGCAGCGCGACAACAAGGTAGCCATGCTGGGCGGCATGAGGGAGTTGGGCACCGAGAGCCGGGCAGAGCACGAGAAGATTGTCGCACGGCTGACTGGCCGTGACGACATGAGGGGCGTGCTAGTGGGTCCAGAGTTCCAGTTTGTCCAGGAAATGGCCTCGCCCAGGCTGATGTGGTTTGCCGATGTGGTGGCCGCCTCGAATTATTTTGAGCAAAACCCGCTCAGCGGCTGCACCATCCTGCTGAAAGGCTCCAACGGCACCCGCATGTGGGAGCTGGAAAAGGTGCTGTAAAGGAAGGTGGGCTCTATTAATATGTTTTGAGAGCGCGTGCCTCCGGCACGCTAAGATGTATTCGTTTGGTATACATCACACTATGAGTGCGGGATTATTGAGCGTTTGCCACTCTGGGGCAATTTATATATGTTCCCGGGAAACTATTTATGAGACCAATAGGGGTGAGGGTTATTCCTCGTCCGCGTCGATGCCGTGGGGCTGGAGGATGAATCCGCCACACTGGCTGAACGGTCGCGAGCCATAGAAACCGATAGGGTTGTTGGAAATATAGCTCTGCATCACCTGAGCGAAACGGAGCTGCTGCTCCTCCGAGGGACGCTCGTCCCCCAGGAAGTTGTAAAGGAAATAGTCGACATAGCCGTCCTCAGCAAAGAGCACTAAGCAATGACCGTGATACGGTTTGTCTAATTGCAGGTTTTGGTTCTCCATTTCTTCCGCAATGCCCTGCAGGAACAGTTTCCACGTGAGGATGAATTGCACCAAATCTTTGTCAGAACGCACCAGCCCCCATTCCTCGTAAGTCTTAGAAAGGGTGTCAAAAGTCCATGCCGGACGATAGACCGAATCGCGCAGGTAATTCTCATCGATGCCTTCGGCAGCGGCCTGGGCATGGGTCAGCACCCGCTGCACCCTTTGGTTGCGAAAGGGAGCTACTGCCAACAACGAGTCGGGGACTTCGATATGCTGCAAAACGGGCACCTGTGCTGAAGCCGGGAGGGTAAGAACCTGCACGTGGTCCTCGACATCGGCCTTGATGCTGTCGAGGCTGTGCTGTGGCGACACCACGATATACTGCAACGGGGTGTTGTAGGCATGAAGGCTACGGAACATGGGATTGTGGCGAAGATCAACCAACTGCACTGCCGTCCCAAGGATGTATAGCGAACGGAGGTCGGGATTGTTGGAGAGATCGATGTCAGTTATGCCGGGGGAAAGGATGCAAAACAGCTCTTGGAGGTGTGGGTTATGGCTGACATCCAACGACCGCATCCGCACATAACTAATCTGGAGTACTTTGAGCTGGGTGTTTCTGCTGATGTCGAGCCTCTGAAGAGGGGTTTCGATGGCCACCAGCTGTTTAAGCTTCGGATTGTGGCTTAGGTCGATCCGAGAGATAGGATTCTCGCTACAAATGAGTAGGACCAAATTGGGGAAAAGCTCTATGCCGTCGATGCTTTCAATTCCCTTTCGGTGACAGTCGATAAGCTGAGTAGCCCTGCCAAGGCGGGTACTCTCCACCCATTCCTGAGGACGGACAAGGTGCCAGGGCTTTCGCGAGGGAGGTTTGCAGGGTTTGACATACCCACTTTCTATCAGAAAGGCGCGGAAAATGGCATCAGGCACCCTGGCCACTTCCACGGCGCTGCCGCCCTCCAACTGCGGCTGCACCGTGGCGCAGCCGCAGCAGAGCAGCATCAAAACGATGAAGATGGCAAGTCGCCGCATAGGTTACTGTAACTTGTAGTAAATAGGAATCACATACTTCGAACGCACAGGCTTGCCCTTGAATGTGGCAGGCTGCCATTTCGGCATGGACTTCACCACCCGCAAAGCCTCATCGTCGCACTCGCCACCAACACCACGCAACACAGTGGCCTCCGCTATGCTGCCATCGGTTTCAACAACAAACTGCACATACACCTTGCCTTGCACATTATCGGCCTTGGCCTTTTCGGGATAGACAACCGACTTGGAAATATAATCGGCCATAGCCTCAGAACCTCCCGGATATTCAGCCAATGCAAACCCAACGTCTGGGTCTTCCTCGTTCCACCACGACAATGCCGTTGTGTCGTTGCTCCATGCCACATCATACCACCGCGCCACCGTGCTGTCGTCACGGTTCACCATAGGTATAACCAAATATTTCACCGGTTGTTCAAGTCCTTCAGCAAAGTGCACAGCCTCAGCCGAATCGGCAAACACCTTGTGGTTTTCCACCTCTTCGAGCGGCAACAGCACACCCATAAACTCGCGTTCCACCAGTTGTCCGTCGCGGTAGGTGTCGATGAACGGATCCACCAAATAGGTACCGTCGGGGATAACGGCCTGCTCCTGTGCAGGCTCTTGGTTCTTACAATTGGCAAATAGCAGCAATGCTGCCACGGGCAAGGCAGCCAATGCCTTGACCCAGCCTTTGTGGGATTTCGGTTGTTTCATCATGGTAATACGATTTTTAATTGTTGAAAAATGGAAACTATTGACTATCGGGACATACTGCATCCCTGTTATTTGACAATAAAGCAAACGGAGGTAGCTCTTGTATTCTCCCTCGCTGCCCTGTTGCAGCACCGCCTCGTCGGCCAGGTATTCATGCACCTCGCGCAAATCGCGTCCATACAGCCACACAAACGGGTCGAACCACAACAGGCAGCACACCAGCTGCACCAACAGAATGTCCCAACTGTGCCCCTGTGCCGCGTGCAGGCGCTCATGCTTCAGCACCAGCTGCAGCTCGGCATCGGACATACCGCCTCGCCCTGCCACGATATAGCGAAAGAAAGAAAACGACGGCTCCTCCCTGTCGGTCACAGCCTCATGGAAGTGACCATGAAGAACAAACTCATACTTGCGCAACTTGCGACACAGCACAGCATAACGCACGACCAGCAACAGCACTCCCAGAGCCACACCGACCCCATATACAATACTCAGCACCTGCCACACGTCAACCCCCTGTGAGGCCGACACCTCTACACTCTTAATGGATTGATTATTTATAGATATTTCTGGCGTACCACCCAAATCAGAAAAATCCAGCAAATAGCCCCCACCCCCTATTGCCGTCGGGGGAACAACAGCCACCTGAGGGTGCACCAGTGGCAGCAGCAAGCTCAGCAACAGGGTCGCCAACAAGAAGAATCGGTTCAGACGCAAACAATGCTCTTTCCTCAAGAGCAGATGGTAGGCAAGCCAGAACAAAGCCGTGCCTAGGGTGGCAAAAACAAGATAGCGTATCATGACTCAGTATTATTAGTAGATGATTCTAACGACTTGGTCAACGCCTCCAAATCCTCAATAGTTACCTCCTTCTTGTCAACCAAGAAAGAAACCATATTGCGGAAAGAGGAACCAAAATAGTGTTTGGCAAAATGGCCCAGCATCCCAGTGGCATAATCCTCCTGACTAATCAATGGGTAATACCTGTTGGACTTATTGAAAGTCTCGTGAGCCACAAAGCCCTTCTTCTCCAAAATTCTCACCACAGTAAGAATCGTGTTATAGGCCGGTTTGGGCGGTTCAATGGCTGCCACAATCTCATTGGCAAAACCTTGTCCTACTGACCAAATGGCCTGCATCACCTGCTCCTCAGCACGGGTTAGTTCTTTCTTTTCAGACTCTCTCATAACTATAAAATATATTTTGTAATTATTTTTTTAGTTATATAACGCAAATAAAAATATAATATTGTATTTCTACAAAAAAAATTTTAGAGCACATATAAGATGTGTTCTATTAATTCAATCTTGAGAGGGTTGACATCTCCTCTTTCGCGATGCTCAGTAATCGAAAGCCCAGAGGAGTTTCTTCACTCCGACACCCCGACTGTATTTGCTTGAGAGTTTGCCTTAGAGGCAATGTATGGATGCCCTTTTAGACATTGCAAATAAGTTTACTCCTTACCCGATATACGCCATTCATTGAGTGTCTGTCACCTCAATGTTGTTAGGCAAAACATTCTCACAACAAGCTATAGCAAAAAAGCCCGGTATCCCGGGCTTTTTGTATATTAGTTGATCTAAAAAAACTACAGGTTGAAACGAATGCCGAATTCGTGAATCTTGCCCTCGTTCTGAATATTGGAACTATAGGTGGGCAGGAGGTTGAAATAGACTTCGAAACCAGGAGAGAAGATAAGCCAGCGGCTCTGGGTGCCAATGGCTACATCGCAACGGAATTTATTGAAGCTATAGCCTGTGGGCAAAGACTTGTTGAATCCAAAGTTGAATCCAGGAGTAACACCCAGATACCAGCCATGGTCGTTGTCTTTATTGATGTGGGAGAGCTTGAGGGGCAGGACAATCGAGCTGTAGGAACGAACCTCTTCCTTACCATCGAATCCAACAACTCCTGCATCTAAATGACTGTAGTAGTAGTTGGTGAAACGATAACCTAAGCCGATGTTGCAATCCCAACGCTTGGCAATGGGCCGATGATAGTCGATAACGACACCCAGATTATAACCAACTGCGTTGAGATAGTTGTTCTGACCATAGAAACGGCGGTCGGTAAGGATAGTGGCACTGGGGTCAGCGGTGAAGCTGGGCTTGCGATTCCACTTGGCGTAGTTCTCCTGACGTTTAGCCTTCTTCTCGGCTTTTTTCTGTTCTTTGCGGATGGCGTTTTGCTCTTTGGCCTGCTCACGCTTGATGCGGTCCTGCTCCTTTTGGGCAGCGGCTTCCTGCTCTTTGGCCTGTTCCTTAGCCAAACGCTCCTCCTCTTTCTGTTGTTGTTTCTGGAGGCGTTCCTGCTCCTTCTGCTGCTGTTTGAGGAGGTCTTGCTGTTCCTGTTGCTGTTTCTTCAAGAGCTCATCATCGTTCTGAGCATAGACTGCACCTGCAGAGAAAAGCAGGGCGAACAATAAAATGTAAAACTTTTTCATCTTGTAAAATATTAATTTGTAAATACTTTTATTTTACTAAACAAATATCACCAATAACGGATATTAACAAAGAATATTGTATGATTAAATAAAAAAAGGATTCGATTTCCCGAATCCTTTTTTGTTGTCGGGGCGAAAAGACTCGAACTTTCGACCCCTTGCACCCCATGCAAGTGCGCTAGCCAACTGCGCCACGCCCCGAACATTTTGTTTCGTTTGTGATTCTCATCCTCTCGAAAACGGTTGCAAAAGTACTACTTTTTTTTGTACTGACCAAATTTTTTTTTCATTTTTTTCTCCTCACCACCTCCACAAACCGCATTATTCGTTATCGTACAACTACTTACCACCCCTACTCAAAACAGCAAAAATAATGTTTTCGCCACTCCCCAGGGCCTCATTTTCGCCTGCCAAATTACCATTTTCAAAAGAAATTTGGGCTGTTGTAGGCAGCACCGAAAGGAAGAATTGACGCAAATCACTGATTCTACGCTCAATAAGCATATTATTAAATATCGAATCGGTTGTTTGGTCGCATTTTAGGGTCAATTTAAGGCTTACTTGAGGATTATCCCTCAGAAAGTCTGCCAACGGCGAAAGTGCACGCTTGCCGTCCTCGGAGAGTTCCACATCTGCCCCTTGCCGATAGATATGGTCAAAGACCATAATGCGGTCAAATGGCAGATAGGAGAGGGTGACATCGTGGCGGTCCTCGGCCACCAAAAATCCTTCGTCGGATCGAATGGCCGACGTGACTGTGGAATAGTTAAAATAGTTATCGCACCTGACCGCCAGCTCATAGCCTTCGCCAGGCTGAACGAAGAGATGGTACTGCCCCTTGTCATCAGTAGTGGTGGTATTGACTTGTCGGCCCGCACGCAGCACCGTAACCTCGGCACGGGGAACCGGGCGACCCTTCTCGTCGGACACCTTGCCGGTGAGCATGACACCATCCAGCCGCCCTTCGAAGCAATAGAGTTCCTGATACCCCTCACGATTGGTTATCCAATAGCCTCGCCGAAGCGAAGGGTCCACGGCCATTTCAACATCGTTGCTGTCACTGTTGATGGGGGCCGGCAAGCGTTGGGGACGGAAAGTGCCAAAAAGGATATTATCGATAGTGGAACCCGGCTTGACATACACAGCATAGAAGTCGTATGCTGGTCCGTTCTGCTGCTGGTTGGTAGAATAGATAAGGTAATTGCCGTAGAAAACGGGGTTGAGCTCGTTGCCGGGGGTATTGATGGTGTTGCCCAGATTAAGGGGCTTGGACCACTTTTTGCCGTTCCAGAAAGAGCACCAGAGGTCGTAGCCTCCGAGCCCCACCTTGTTCTGCGACGAGAAAACCATTATATTGCCATCGGTGGAGAATGTGGGGTGATAGAGAGCCATATTCCAGCCACGGACATCAACCTGACGATTCTTTCGGCCACGGCCCTGTGTGTGCACATAGAGGCCATAGCGGCCGTTGGACGCGTCCATGCGCGAGAAATAGAGGAGGCTGTCATGCGGATTGCGCACCACATAGCTGAAATCGGAGCCGAGGAAATGCGCCAGCGTGTCGGGACGCAGCATATACACCATGCCGTCCAACATTTCGGACCCTACCATAACACCGTTGCTGCTGCCGTAGAGCCGGCCATCCACCACACTCAGGTTCTTGAGCCCCCAAGAAAGCTTCACGTTGTCCTGTGGAACTACCGTGATGGGTCGCTGCGCATGCACCGCATGCACCGTCAGCATAAGAGTCAATATGAAAGCAAACTTTTTCATATCGGCACTATTTCTCAAAAGCTATAGGCAGCGCCTCTTTCATCTCACGGATGTAGTGGAAGGTCAGGCCGGCGAGATACTCCTGGGGTATGTCCTCTATGTCGCGGCGGTTGTCCTCACAAAGTATAATGTCGGAGATGCCAGCGCGCTTAGCGGCAAGGATTTTCTCCTTGATGCCGCCCACGGGGGTGACCTGGCCACGGAGCGTGATTTCGCCAGTCATGGCCACCGTAGGGATGACACGTCTTTGGGTGAAGGCCGAAACCATGGCCACAAACATAGTGATGCCTGCCGAAGGGCCGTCCTTGGGCGTGGCCCCTTCAGGCACATGGATGTGTATGTTGCTGTTCTCCACCTTTTCCATGTCTACACCGAATTGGTCGGCGTTGGCCTTGAGGTATTCAAAGGCCAAGGTGGCAGACTCTTTCATCACGTCGCCCAAATTTCCCGTCATGGAGAGGGTGCCCTTCCCCTTGCTGATGCTGGACTCGATAAAGAGGATTTCGCCTCCCACCTGGGTCCAAGCCAGGCCGGTGACTACGCCCACTTTGGGTTCGCTTCCGCGTCGCTCGCTGTTGTGGATTGGCAGGCCGAGAATATCTTTCAGCTCCGATGCATGGATGGTCTTGTCTATCTGCTGACCATCGGCCAACTGCACTGCACGGCGACGGACTATCTTGGCAATGGCCTTCTCCAGCTGACGCACACCGCTCTCACGTGTATAGTCGTTGATGAGGGTGGTGAGCAGCTCTTGGCTAAACTTGAGGGCACGACGGTCGAAGCCGTGTTCGACCAGCTGCCGCGGGATAAGGTGGCGCTGGGCTATTTCCAGCTTCTCTTCCAAGATGTAGCCGCTGAGGTCTATCACCTCCATACGGTCCAGCAAGGCAGGCTGTATGGTACTGAGCGTGTTAGCAGTAGCTATAAAGAGCACTTTGGAGAGGTCGTAATCCAGGTCGAGATAATTGTCGTGGAAAGCATTGTTCTGCTCGGGGTCCAACACCTCCAAAAGGGCCGAGGTGGGGTCGCCGTTATGGCTCATGCCCTGCACCTTATCAATCTCGTCGAGCACGAAGACGGGATTGCTGACGCCGGCCTTCTTGATGCTCTGGATAATACGGCCGGGCATGGCGCCGACATACGTCTTGCGATGGCCGCGGATTTCGGCCTCGTCGTGCAGACCGCCAAGGGCCACACGCACGTATTTGCGCTTCATGGCGGCGGCTATGCTCTTGCCCAAAGAGGTCTTGCCGGTGCCCGGAGGACCCACAAGGCACAGTATGGGGCTCTTCATATCGCCCTTGAGGCTGAGGACGGCGATGTATTCGACAATGCGCTCCTTGACTTTTTCCATGCCGTAGTGGTCCTTGTCGAGCACTTTCTTGGCATGGGAGGTACGCAAGTCGTCCTTGCTGTATTGGTCCCACGGCAGGTCGAGCAGCAACTCGGCGTAGTTGATTTCCACCGTATAGTCGGGTGTCTGTGGAGGCGTGCGGCGCAGTTTCTCTATACTGCGCATAAAAGCCTCGTCGACAGCCTTGGACCACTTTTTCTTGGCGGCACGGTCCATCAGGTGCTGGATTTCTTGATCGGCGGGACTGCCGCCCAGCTCGTCCTGAATGACACGCATCTGCTGGTTGAGGAAATACTCGCGTTGCTGGCGGTCCATCTCCTGGCGGGTCTTGTCCTGTATATCCTCACGCACGCGGAAATACTCCTGCTCGTTGTCAATAAACTCCAACACCATTTCGGCACGGCGCTCATAGCCGAAACAATCCAGCAACATCTGCTTGTCGTTGCTGGACACGTCCAGGTGCGATGCCACATAGTTGACCAGTATGCGGTCGCTGCCAATATTGCCGAGAGAACTGAGCACATCCTTGGCGGCGAATCCTCTGCCGCCGTTCTTCTTCTGCTGAAGTTCGGCATAGCGTTTGCGAATGGTGGTAACCTGGCTGTGGAAGGCACGGGGATGTTCCTCCTTGAAATTCTCGTCCAGCAGTGTGGCGCGACCCATGTAAAAAGGCTCTGTGCGTGTGATGGCCTCCAGCGTGCACTTCATGGTGCCTTGGATGACGGCCATGCATTCGCCACGGGGCATCTCGATGACCCTAAGCACACGTGCGATGACACCTATGTTGTATATATCATCTATTGTGGGATTGTCGGCATCGTTGCGCTGGGTGCAGGCTATGATGCGCAGGCTCTTGCGCTCGGCAGTACGCACCAGCTGCAACGAACTCTTGCGCCCAACCGATATAGGCATCACCACGCCCGGGAAGAGTACATTGCTGCGTATGGGCAGCAGGGGCATCTCGTCAGGGACGCTTTCCTCAAACAGCAGGAACGCTTCGTCCTCTTTAGACACCAAGGGTATGATTTCGGCTCTCTGAGCCAAAGAGTCTTCGGCAGATAATTCGTCAAGTACTAAATCCATCTCTAATCTTTCTTCTGGGGTATTATTTTTTTTCATCTAATCGTATAATAGTCTGTTTCTTTCCTCTTGTCCGGCCATGCTCCTCCCCGTATGCAGGGGGATGGCAGTACTATTATACGCAAAAACGGTTAAAAAGTTTCAGTTTCAATTGTTCTTGTCCTCGTTTTTCTTCTCCACATAAATCTCAATATTCTTGACAATCCAGTTGATGGAGACCACCACAGCAACGGCTATGGCCGCTTGGCGCCACATGCCGTAACCGCACAGGCAGCCCACGGAAGCACTGCACCAGATGGTGGCCGCGCTGCCGAGTCCGTGTATGGACAATCCATCCTTCATGATGACACCGGCTCCGAGAAAGCCGATGCCGGTAACAACTTGCGAGAGGACACGCAAATTGTCGTTGTTGACCATACCGCCGTTTTGGACGGCAGCAGCGATGACACTCTCGGAAATAAGTATAAAAATGCAGGCACCCACAGAGACTAGGGAGTTTACTGCCAACCCAGCGTTGCGCTTGCGCAGTTGGCGTTCGATGCCGATGATGATGCCTGCAGTCATGGCACAGAGGAGTCGGTTGAGGAAAACGGAAATAGGCATAGGGAAGTTGCAATAATTTAATGAATCATATCTATTAGTGTAAGAGGGCTATACGACAGTATAATTGGTTTTACACGCCCGTGAGGCAGTCACTCATAACTCATAACTAACAATAGTGTTACGCTACAAAAACTATTCGCCTGCCAGCACGACGACAATCTCGCCCTTGACCTCTTTGGAGGCAAAGTGCGAATGCACCTGGCCGAGGGTGCCGCGGACCGTTTCGGCGTGCAGCTTGCTAATCTCGCGTGAGACACTCACTTGGCGGTCCTCACCCAGAACCTCCCGCAGCTCTTCGAGGAGCTTGACCAGGCGGTAGGGCGACTCATAAATCACCATCGTGCGGGTCTCAGCAGCCAATTGGCGCACGGCAGTCTGGCGTCCTTTTTTATGCGGCAGGAAACCGAGAAAGACAAAGCGGTCGCACGGCAACCCGCTGTCCACCAAGGCAGGCACAAAAGCCGTGGCCCCTGGGAGGGTCTCCACGGGGATGTCGTTCTTCACACACTCACGCACCAAAAGAAAACCCGGGTCGCTAATGCCGGGGGTTCCGGCATCGGTCACCAAAGCAATGGTCATTCCGCTGAGCAGACGTTCCACGACGCTCTGCAGTGTCTGATGCTCATTGAAGATATGATAAGACTGCAGCGGCGTGCTGATGCCGTAATGCTGCAGCACCACACGCGAAGTGCGGGTATCTTCGGCCAAGATGAGGTCTGCCCCCCTGAGCACCTCGACGGCACGATAGGTCATGTCGCCGAGGTTGCCAACCGGGGTGGGGACTAGATAGAGTTTCATTCCTCTTCTTCGAAATCTTCGGGAATCTCCATGTCGTGGAAGACGTTGGTGACATCGTCGTCCTCTTCAAGGAGGTTGATGACCTTCAGCACCTTGCGGATGGAGTCTTCGTCAATCTCACGGGTGGTGTTGGGGATACGCTGCAGCTCGGCACTCTCGCACTCGATATGCAGCTCCTCCAACATCTTCACCATGTTGCCAAAGTCCTCGTAGGCAGTATAGAGGGTCAGGTAATCGTCGTCGACCTCCATCTCCTCAAGACCGCCGTCAATAAGGGTCATCTCGAGTTCTTCCACATTCATGTCGGGTTTGCGGGGTACCACAAAGACACCCTTACGGGTGAAAAGGAAGCTGAGGCTGCCATTGGTTTCCATCGTACCACCATTCTTGTTCATGATGCTGCGGATGTTGGCAACGGTACGCATGTTGTTGTCGGACAGACACTCGATAAAAAGGGCGATACCGTGGGCCACGTGACACTCAAAGGTAATCTCCTGCAGCACGGCGGCATCCTTGTCGCTAGCCTTGTTGATGGCGCGCATAAGGGTGTCCTTGGGCATGTTGCAACCACGAGCGTTCTGCACGAGCAGACGCAAACGGGGATTGCTTTCGGGATCAGGACCGCCTTCGCGGACGGCTACGGCTACCTCTTTCAGAATTTTCGAATACTGTTTGGAGCGCTTGGCATCTGCTGCGCCTTTGGCTCTCTTAATCTTTGACCATTTGTTGTGTCCTGACATAAAAAAAAATTTTATATATTAATACATTATTATTTGTTTGCTTACCCTTGCATTAGGATAAATAGAATTTCAGATAGGTGATTGGTTTGCCCTCGGCAAGGAACATTCGCTCGTAGAAGGTCTGCGTCATCTGTGCCTCGGCAAGCGAAGGTGTTTCGGGATGGTCGGCAGCAGGTGTGGCATAGAGGTCCTGAGTGGCATACTCCACACGGTACCCTCCGGCAGGGATGACCTCGTTGAGGGTGTAGTCATGCAACTCTTGCGAGTCGGTCTTGAGGTGGATAGGGGCTCCCGGACGAAGAAAATGCTTGTAGTATCCGAGGAAGCGTTCGCAGGTGAGACGTTTCATCTCCTTTTTAGGCTGAGGGTCGGGAAAAGTAATCCACACTTCCGACACCTCTTCGGGGGCAAAGAATTGCTCTATCAGCTCGATGCGGGTGCGTAAAAAGGCCACGTTGTGCATCTGCTCCTCATTGCTGGTTTTGGCACCCCGCCACATGCGGGCTCCTTTGATGTCCACACCGATGTAGTTGCGGTCGGGATGGATGCGGGCCAGTGCGATGGTGTAGTCGCCCTTGCCACAGCCAAGCTCCAGCGTGATGGGGTTGTCGTTGACGAAATAGCCGTTCCACTTGCCGCGGAGGGCAAAGCCCTCCTCTTTCAGCATCTCATAAGAGACCTGAAAGAGGTTGGGGAAGGTGAGGTTTTCTGCGAAACGTTCTAACTTGTGATGTCCCATTAATCGTTGTTATAGTGCTTCTTAGTCATTGAAGTTCTTAATAGAGACGGGACCCTGATACCAAGCCTTGATATGGTTTTCCATGGCCTGGGCGGCAGTAAGTGTGGGAGCAGAACCCATGCTGATGTAGTAGCCGCCGGACTTGCTGATGATGTAGGCATCGCTGCCCAACTTCTTCAGTTGGTTGGCCAGCTTGTTGGCTTTCTTCTTATCGGTGGCGAAACCGGCGATCACGTCATAGCCCTGTTTGCTGTTGCGGAACGTGGGGGCCTCGGGGACAGTCTCCTCAAACGGACGGTCGACAAGGGATTTGTACTGGTTGCCTTTCCCCTGCCCTGCGGCGCCCTTGTTGGTCAGGCCAAAACCGTCGGCATGGAGTCCCAGACGGACCACGAGGTCGTCGAGAATCTTTTCCAGCAATTCCACATCCATCAGCTCTTCCTGCACCATGTACTGGTAGTAGCGGCCGCCCCAAGCCATATAGCTGTTCAGGTGACGGTCTTTCCAGAAATCGGTGTAGGCATGGAAACGCTTGCTGCTCATGCCGGGCACCATCAGTTCGTGCAGGCGCTCGTTGGCGTACTGGTCGATGCTGTTCATCATAGGCACAAAAGCGTTGCTGTAGTGGCGGGCCAGCAGGAAGTTGTGGATATATTCCGACATGTACACATGCAGGTTGTTCGCCGTGATGGCAATGCGGTTCTCGTCAAATTCTAGCATATTGAGCATATCGATGTCGATGGTGCCCATGGGCATCATGTCGGCATAGTCGTAGCGACTCCAATCTACCTCCTTGGCATAGTTGCCGTTGTTAGCGGATTGGCCGCCTTTGGTCATGAAGTAGTATATGGCGCAGCCAATCAGAGCCAACAGCAGCAGGAGGACAATCCAGAGCCAGCCGCGTTTCTTCTTGTTCTTTTCTTGGTCTTCGGTGGCGGAGGATTGGGGGGTGCCCACGCTTAGGACATCTTTCTTCTCGGCCTTGGCGGCATCTCTCTCGCGCTGGCGCACAGCCTTCTCGGCCTCCTTGGCGGCAGCCTCTTTCTCCTTGGCAAGCATAGCAGCCTTCCTGGCGGCCTCTTTCTCGGCCTTTTCGGCGGCCTTGCGGGCCTCTTTCTCGGCCTTGGCGGCAGCCTTCTCGGCCTGGCGGGCCTCCTTGGCGGTCTTGGGCGAGGAAGGAATCTCGTCCAGCATCTTCTTCACCTCCGACAAATGGTCGGCCGAAGAGGCGGCAGCAGCACCAACGGCGGCAGCGCCCACGGCGGCAGCCACGGACTCGATGGCGGGCTGGGGCTCGGGCTCTTCCACCTTCTTGGGCTGGGGTGCAGGGGTGGGCTCGACGGGCTGAGGCTCGGGCTCAGGAGCGGGAGCGGGGGCAGGCTCGGGAGCCGGGGCAGGCTCGGGAGCGGGAGCCGGAGCAGGTTCAGCGGGTTTCTCAAAGGCGGCAAATGGGTCTTCCACATTCTTGGGGGTGTATGTGGCCACATTCTCCAATGGTTGCTCACGGCGCTTGTCGGCATCGAGGTCGAGACCTTCCTTGGCATCAAAAACCACCTTGTTGCCCACACGGCGCATGACGCCTACGCCGTTGAACTCATGGCCATTGGGGTCGCGCTGGAGTTTGTCGTTCAAGGCACCCACATAGTTTTTCCACATCATCTCGGCAATCTCCACGGTCACACACTCGCTTTCGGCAATCTTACGGATGATGGCCTGGTTGCCGTTCTGGGCACCCGTCATCACCACGGTGCGGCGGGCGGGATAATATATGCCCGATTCGGCATCGTGATGGGCACTCACAGTACTGCTCGTAAGCGTTCCCATGCCGGGGAATTCCACTACATTTCCTTCTTTGATGAATTCTACGATAAGGTCAGTTATATTCATAGGGTATATTATTTTTTCTTGTTTAGCAAATATTGTTCAGCGGCGGCCAGGTCCTCAGGCGTGTCGATGCCGATATTGGCCTGCTCGGTGGCACACACGCGTATGGTGTAGCCATTCTCCAACCAGCGCAGCTGCTCCAACGACTCCGAGAGTTCGAGGGGCGAAGGCTGCAACTGCACCACCTCCTTGAGCACCTCGGCACGGAAGGCATAGATGCCCACATGTTTGAAGTACGGCTGGCGGTCGAGCCATAGCGTCGGCTCCACCCCGCGCAAAAAGGGTATCGGCTGACGGCTAAAGTAAACGGCCCTGCCGTCTTTGCCGCAAACCACCTTGACATTGTTGGGCGAAAACAGTTCCTGACTGCTGCGGATGGCCGTTTTCAACGTGGCAATCTGAGTGTTGGCATCAGCAAAGCAGGCTACCAAGCTGGCAAGCTGACTGGGCTGCACAAAAGGCTCGTCGCCCTGCACATTAATCACCACATCGTAGACACGGCCCATGGCCTCCATATTGCGGAGCACCTCGCCACAACGGTCGGTGCCGCTGCGATGATGGCTGCCGGTCAGCATGGCCTTGCCTCCAAACTGTTGCACAGCATCGCAGATGCGCTGGTCGTCGGTGGCAACCACGGCATCGCAAACCGCAAAGGCATCAGCCCCGGCACCTTGCTGCGAGGGACCTCTCTGGGAAGACTCGGCAGCACAATCCTGTCGGAGGGTGCTTTCGCACTGGCCATTGCGCTGCTGGTGTTGGGCCACATATCCGTCACCGCAGGCCGCTAACCCAGATCCGCCAACCACATTCTCCCACACCCACTGAATAATAGGTTTGCCGGCCAGCAGGGCCAGGGGTTTGCCCGGGAAGCGGGTCGATGCATAGCGGGCAGGTATGACGGCGAGTACTTTCATGTTGGACTTTCTGTTGTTTTTCTGTTCTTGATGTCGGGGAGGTATTGTTAGTTAAAAAGAGAATTGATTTCGGCATCTATCATGTTGTAGACGGACCCCAGGTCCTCGTCGCTGGCAACGAAGTCGAGCTTGCCCAAATCCACGATGATGGTCTTACCCTTGTGGTATTTGCTAATCCAGTCCTCGTATCGTTTGTTGAGTCCCGTGAGGTAGTCCAGCCGGATGCTGTTCTCGTATTCGCGGCCGCGGGCCTGGATATGGCGGATGAGCGTCGGCACGTCGGCACGGAGATAGATGAGCAGGTCGGGCGGCTGAAGAAAGGAGGAGACCAGTTCGAACGTCTCCTGATAGTTGTCGAAGTCGCGGGTGTTCATCAGACCCATGGCGTGGAGATTGGGGGTGAAGATATAGGCATCCTCGTAGAGGGTGCGATCCTGGATGATATTGGGAGTCTCTTTCTGGAAGTCGAGCAACTGGCGGGTGCGGGTGTGGAGGTAGTAGATTTGGATATTGAACGACCAGCGGCGCATATCCTCATAAAAACTGTTGATATAGGGATTCGTCTCCGTAGACTCGAAAACAGGGCGGTAACCATAGTGGCGCGCCAATATCTTCGTCAGAGTGGTCTTTCCAGAGCCGATATTTCCTGCAATAGCAATGTGCATAATATGTCCAAATTCGTCTATCCTTTTGGCATCCAAAAGAATAGACATTTTATTATTCTATTTTTAAAAAAGCAAATATACAAAAAAAATCCGAGCCGAACGAACTTTTTTTTAATCACCCTTGCTCATGCTTTTTCGGCGCCCATATTCCAGAACCTAGCACTGCATCAGCCGGACCTTTTTACCCAATTTCAGAACGACGTATTTAAATTACATTTACATTATGCTTAACTTAGCTTTTACTTATCAAGTATAAATAAAACATAATACAAACATAATATAAACATAATATAAATGGCGAACGCACAGACACTCCTTTTCCGATAGCACAATTGAAATTTTGTCTGAAAAAAAATCCGCAAAATATGCGAGGAGACGGGCCCGATGTAGGTGTACCAGGTAGGCACAAGGCACTTCCAGCAAAGAAGGTTAGGACTAGGATGTTCCGTGCCGGCAGGGCCGACGCGCAATTATGAAAGCGCTCAGACGGGGGACGGAAAGGTCATGGTTTGATTATTTTTTGCACAGTGCAATTATAAAATAATTGATAATACAAAATAGACATAACACCCCATTCGAGAAAAGAAAACAACACTCACAAACGCAAGCAATAACACTATGAGAAACAAGCAGTTGATTCTATTCCTATCGCTCTGCCTGATAAGTGGAGGCGTATGGGCCCAGAATGCCAAGCAACATACGAAAAAGAACTTGGTGGTAAGGCAATGGAAACTCAAGAACGGCCACCAGTCCAACTTCCTGGACCACCAGACCACCTACGACTCGCTGGGACGCAAAATCGAGGAAATCGAATATGCCTCCTACGGCCAGCGCGAACGCATCGTAATCGAGTATGACGGCACCAGCAAACGCATCAGTCGCGAAGTGGAGTACGACGACAAGGACAAGGTAAGACGTATTCGCAAATACGAGTACAACCCCAACGGCACCAAGAAAAAGCAGTACAACTACAACCCCAAAGGGGTTCTGGTGTCGACCAAAGAATACGAATATAGTTATAGATAAGGTGCAACCTTTTCCCCACTTGTTTGAGCCATGGAAGAGCACGTTCGCACGATGGAGACCATCACCCTAGACCAGATGGGGGCCGTGAAGCTGATGAACCGTGTTGATCAGAAATTCATGACCAACAAGGCCACCCTGCCCCTTCTGCTCGACAGGATAGCCCCATACTACTACGTACAGCGCATCGACGGAGTGGCCGTGGCCGACTACCGCACCCTATACTTCGACACCAGCGACCTGGCGATGTACACCTGCCACCACAACCGCAAAAGGCGGAGACAAAAACTGCGCATCAGGACCTACCGCAGCACGCAGACCACCTTCTTTGAGCTGAAGAACAAAGACAACAAGGGCAAGACCCACAAGACGCGCATACCCGTGGACGTATCGTTGTTCAACAAAGTTCTGCAACAGCCTCAAGTGTCGGCTTTTGTGGCGGAAAACACCCCCTACCCTGTCGAGTCGCTGCTCGAACAGGTGGAAAACGCCTTCAGTCGGCTGACGCTCGTGGACAAAGGCATGACCGAGCGGGTGACCATAGACTACAACATCCGGTTCCACAACCGCCACACCGGCATCGACAAAGACATCTCCGACCTGGTAATCATAGAGGTGAAACACGAAGTGGGCGCACCCAAGTCGGTCATAGAGGAAGCCCTGCTGGAGCTGCGCGTGCACCCCAAACGGGTAAGCAAATACTGCATCGGCACCGTCCTAACCAACCCCGCTGCCAAGTACAACCGTTTCAAAATCAAAATACGCCTTATCGAAAAGCTGATAGAGGCATCCCAACAAAATAACATAGTAACAAATAAAACTCAATAGCCATGAAACTCCTGCAAGAAGCCTTCGACCCCAGTATCGCCAGCGAATTTGCCGACCAAGTGAGCACAATAGACTTCCTCGGCATCCCCCTCTTCGATGGCCCCAACCTGTGGAACCTGCTCATCCGTTTTGCCTTCAACCTGCTGATATGCTGGATTATCGTCCAGTTCTTCTACTATAGGAAAAGCCACCGCCGCGACTATTACTTCACCTACATCATGTTCAGCGTAACCATCTTCCTGCTGCTGTTCCTGCTTCAGAACCTAACCATCGAAATCGGCTTTGCGCTGGGACTGTTTGCCATCTTCGGCATGATACGCTACCGCACCAACACCCTGCCCGTACGCGAAATGACCTACCTCTTCGTCATCATTGGGGTGAGCATAATCAATGGATTTGGCATGAGTGCCAGCTATGTGGCATTGCTGGTGACCAACGTGCTGGTAATCCTGGTAACCTGGATACTGGAGAGCACCCACCTGACGCGCCAAGAAGCCCACAAAATCATCCTCTACGACAAAATAGCCCTCATCAAACCCGAATGCCGCGACCAGCTGCTAGCCGACGTTAAGGCCCGCACAGGACTGGACATCATCAACATACAGATAGGCAGCATCGACTTTCTCAAGGACACCGCCTACCTGAAAGTCACCTACATCCCTACGGACAAGATGCCCAACGACATCGACATGATAACAAAGTTCAAGCAGAACTAAATCATACCCGCAGTGCCTATTCCAAGGCGATAAAACGGCACGAGAAAAGAAAGAGACGGCACACAATTTAGTGTGATTTGAGCGACAGGGGTGCACTCAAATCACACTAAATGTTTATCGCTATTTCCCAAAATACAAGTCACAGGGGCAATGCCGGGTCCTACATTCCAGCTACTAGAGCAACACTGAGTAGGAAAAAGGTGTACCAAAGGGTGCAGTTGGTTCCGTCGGTCTCCCTGTCTTCAAAATCTTTTGACGTAGCCGCCTCTGTTCTTCGGGACATCGCAGACAACCGTGAGTCATAGCGGTGCTGCGCTCAGGATAGCAATTAATGAGATTGAATCTACAGCCAAGTTTTTTTGTGGCAAAAAACAATAAAAAACAAAATGTTGCGTTAGGAGAGTTTTGGTAGAGGGGCTGCTGGGGGATTCCTGCGAGCTGGAGCGTATACGAAAAGCCTGTTTCTACCAAGCTAATGAGAGTATAATTATAAAACATAAATGTATGAGTCTTATTAAATCCATTTCGGGCATTCGCGGCACCATCGGCGGCAAGCCGGGCGACGGCCTCAGCCCTATCGATGTGGTGAAATTCACCACGGCATTTGCCACATTTTTACAACGCCGCAACGAGAGCGGCAAACGCCTCACCTTGGTGGTGGGCCGCGACGCACGCCTCTCCGGGGCTATGGTGGACCGCCTGGTGGTGGGCACCCTACAAGGTATGGGTATCGACGTGATAGAAACGGGCTTCTCCACCACGCCAACCACAGAGATGACCGTGATAGACCGTCATGCCGATGGCGGCATCATCATCACCGCCTCCCACAACCCTAAACATTGGAATGCCCTGAAGCTGCTGAACGCCCGTGGCGAATTTATCGATGCCGCTGAGGGCAACGAGGTGATAGCCCTGGCCGAGAGCGAGGACTTCTGCTACACGGAGGTGGACCAGCTGGGCCAGGTGACCGAAGACCTGAACACTATC
The DNA here is from genome assembly GCA_947168515.1 of uncultured Bacteroidales bacterium. Lineage (GTDB taxonomy): Bacteria > Bacteroidota > Bacteroidia > Bacteroidales > P3 > Colimorpha. Next base: position 24,344 of record CAMVMF010000003.1, on the reverse strand, counting down.
GACCATCATATCGAGCGCGTGCTCGGGCTCAAACTGGTAGACAAAGAGGCCATCGCCAAGGCCAATTTCCGCGTGGCCGTGGATGCCGTTAACTCCACCGGAGGCATTGCCATCCCCCGTCTGCTTCGCGCCTTGGGCGTGAAAGACGTGGTGGAGCTGAACTGCGAACCCACAGGCCATTTTGCCCATAATCCCGAGCCCATTCCGGAAAACCTCACCCAGATTGCCGACACTGTGGCCCGCGAGCACTGCGACCTTGGCATCGTGGTTGACCCCGATGTGGACCGTCTGGCCCTGGTGTGCGAGACTGGCGAGATGTTTGGCGAGGAATACACCCTGGTGAGTGTGGCAGACTATGTGCTGCAGCACACCCCAGGCAACACCGTTTCGAATATGTCCTCCTCCCGCGCCCTGCGCGACGTGACCCACAAGTACAGCGGCTGCCAATATGAGGCTTCTGCCGTAGGCGAAGTGAACGTCACCACCCTGATGCGCAAAAACCATGCCGTCATCGGAGGCGAGGGCAACGGCGGCGTCATCTATCCCGAATTGCACTACGGTCGCGATGCCCTGGTGGGTGTGGCCCTCTTCCTCACCCTGCTGGCCAAGAAAGGCATGAAGGTGAGCGAGCTGCGCAAGACCTATCCCGACTACATCATCAGCAAGAACCGCAAGGACCTGACGGCCGGCATGGACGTGGATGCCCTGCTGAAGAAAGTTGCCGAGAAATACAGTGCCGAAAAGAGCTGCCAAGTGAGCACCATTGACGGTGTGAAGATTGACTTCGAGGACGGCTGGGTGCACCTGCGCAAGAGCAACACCGAACCCATCATCCGCATCTACAGCGAAGCCCACACCGAGACCCGTGCCAACGAGCTTGCCCAGCAGATAATAGCAGAGATTTAACTACAAACTAAAAGGTAAAAACTAAAAACTAAAAGGGTGGACGGGGGTGAGAGTTGAGAGTTGGTAACCTCCAGATATTTTGAAAAGTAAAAGGTAAAAACTAAAAACTAAAAGCGATTAGACAAATGCTATACTTTTTAGTTTTTAGTTTTTACCTTTTTACTTATACCCATTACTCTTTGGTGCGGATGTTAGAAATACGGATTTGCTTGATGGAGGTGTCCCACATTTCGTTCATCAGCACACCACGCATGAGGCCACTATTGGAGGTAGGTTCAAACTTCAAAGCCCCTATATAGCGGATGTATGTATCCATGAAGAGCATGTCTTTGGAGATGTTGCTTTTGAAAAGTAGACAATTGAAAACGGCATCGCTGTCCGAGCTCAGGCGTGCTGGTGCGAAATATCCCACCACCCGATTTTCGGGAATTGGGTTGGGAAACAGCGAGGAATCTCTTGTGTTGAGCGTGTCGGAAATTTCTTCCATAGAAAGGATGCGGAAAGTGCTTTCTTTGCGCTTTGTTTTGACCATCTCGATCACAAATTTGGTCCCAATGGGAAGATTGAGGGACGAGACCTTCTCTTCAGGATCAAAGTCGAGGTGAGAGTCAAACATCTGGGAAAGACTACTCATGAGTAGGTCGATGTTGAAATAAAGCGAATCGACCCCGTACTCGTTCTCCTGCAGGTAGAGCAAATCAAAGGAATGCTCGCTTTCATGAATCAGGGCCTGCCCTTTGGGTTCAAAGCCATACATATTGAGCATCATATACTCATGTCTGGTGCTTACCACATAGAAAGGCTGTGAGGTAGTGAGGCCGTTGCCGGTGCTTTCGATGGTATAGAAAAGCATCTCGAACTGCCTTTGCGCCTGGGTGCGTGCTGTGGTGTCGCCGCCGTAATTCTGATAAATGGCGTTCAGGCCGATGAACTTATAGTAGTAGGCCATAGGTTCGGCAGGGTGTTCGGCAATGACTTGGTCGGCATAGTACACTATGCTGTCAAAATCGGCACGGGTAGGTTCCTCTTCCTTACTCATGATACTGTGGATGGCCTGAAACTCGTCCTGTCCGGCGGAATAAGGGGAATAATTGGGCTGATAAGCTTGGCCGAAATAGAAAGCCTGAAGTTCAAAAATGGTTAAGTCAGTGTCGGCCTCGGCAAAACGTTGAACCAACTTTGGGTAATAATAGGGGCTTGCGGTGTCTGTTGTAGCACCGTAGACAAACTTAAAGTTAGGGGTGATGAAACCTTTACCAACAGAGTCGGCCTCCTGCGCCCAAATGGCCGCACCCAGGAAGGTGGCTAAAAGGATGGCTAGTGTTTTCTTCATAACAGGACAGGGATGTCTATGCCCGCTCAGGAGCGCAAATCCATACAATTAGATAAATCCAAAAGCCGATGCTGCCACAGATAAGGGCGATAAGGAAAAGGATGCGCACTACAGTGACATCGACATTGAGGTATTCGGCAATACCGCTGCAAACCCCTGCTATCTTTTTGTCAGAGGCTTTGCGAAATAGTTTTTTGGGTGTTGGTGTTTCAGACATAATGCTTTTTTTAAGTAAAAGGTGAAAACTAAAAACTAAAAGGGTGGACGGGGGGGGAGAGTTGAGAGTTGAGTGTTGAGTGTTGGGAGTTGGGATAGAGGCTATTGTAAATAAGGCTCCGAGGCGCGAGATGCACGCGCCTCGGGCCATGAGGGTGGCTAGATGAGGCCCCTGTCCTTGAGGAGGGGTTGGACACTGGGCTCTTTGCCACGGAACTGGAGATACAACTCCATAGGCTCTACCGTGTTGCCGCTCTCCAGGATGTGGCGGAACTTCTTGGCCAGGTCGGGGTTGTACAGGTCGCCGCTTTCGACAAAGGCTGCAAAGGCATCGTGGTCGAGGATGGCGGTCCAAGTGTAGCTGTAATAGCCAGCATCGTAGCCGGTGGTGAAGATATGTTGGAAATAGGGACTCTTATAGCGGCTGATGATTTCGGGGATGAGGCCGATGGCATCGAGATGCTGCTGTTCGAAAGCATTGGCATCGATATGCTGTTTCTCCGTGATGCTATGATAGTCCATGTCGAGCAGAGAGGCGGCCAGAAGCTCGGTGTTGATGAATCCCTGCCCATAGGTCTGCGCGGCCGCAATCTTCTTGATAAGTTCGTCGGGAATGGCCTCGCCGGTCTGGTAGTGTTTGGCATAGGTCTTCATCACCTGGGGGTTGCGGCACCAGTTCTCCATAATCTGAGAAGGCAGCTCAACGAAATCGCGCGGCACATTGGTACCGGCCAGCGAGGGATAGTGGCACTTGCTGAGAAGGCCGTGGAGGGCATGGCCAAATTCGTGGAAGAGCGTCTCGCTCTCGTCAAAGGTGAGGAGCGAGGGCTTGTTGCCACTGGGTTTGGTGAAATTGCAAACCACCTGGATGATGGGGATGACGTTTTGGCCTTGTTGGTTGACCTTCTGTCCGCGGAACTCAGTCATCCAGGCACCGCTGCGCTTGCTGGCACGAGGGAAAAAGTCCATGTAAAGGATGCCAATCACCTGACCGCCGTCGATGACCTCATAGGAGTGGGCCTCCTTGTTGTAGGTAGGCAGTTGGGGGTTCTCGCGGAAGGTGATGCCGTAAAGCTTGTTAGCGGTGGCAAAGGCACCTTCGCGCACATTGTCGAGCGAGAAGTAGGGGCGCACCACGCTGTCCTCCAGCTCGTACTTCTCCTTGCGGAGCTTTTCGCTATAGTAGCGCCAGTCCCAAGGCTCCAGTTTGGCGGCAGGGTCGTCGGCCTTAATCAACTTCTGATACTCGGCAGCTTCCTGTTTGGCTTTGGCCAGTGCGGGGTTCCATATCTGCATCAGGCAGCTGATGACATTCTGAGGAGTCTTGGCCAGGCAGTCGTCGAGAACGTAGTCGGCATGGCTGGGGAAACCGAGGATGTTGGCACGTTCGAGACGGAGGTTGGTGAGGGTGTCGATAATCTTGGTGTTGTCGAACTCTCCACCGTTGCAGCGGCTGGTGTAGGCATCCCACATCTGTTTGCGGAGGTTACGGTCCTGGCAGTTCTGCATGAAGGGTTCCCAGCTGGGCATATTGAGCTGGAAGACCAGCTTGCCCTTGGTGGCCTCATCGGCATCGGCAGCCTCACGGGCAGCAGCAATCTGGTCGGGAGTGAGACCGGCAGGGGCGGTGTCCAGAACCAACTGATAGGCATTGGTAGCCTTCAGCACATTCTGGGCGAAGCGAAGGGTGAGGGAGGCTATCTGCTCGTTGAGCTCGCGGAAACGGGCCTGCTGCTCCTGTGGCACATTGGCACCGCCGCGAACGAAGCCCTTGTAGATTTCCTCCAAGAGGCGCATCTGCTCCGGATTGAGGCCGAGGGTCTCACGCTGGTCATATACGGTTTTGATTCGCTCAAAGAGCTTGGCATTGAGGGCGATGTTGTCGCCGTGGGCAGACAGCAGCGGAGTCACCTCTTCGGCGATGGCCTCCATCTCGGGGCTGTTCTCGCACTCGCTGAGGTTGAAGAAAACACCCGAAACTGTGTTCAGCAGCTCGCCGGAGTACTCATAAGCCTCGATGGTGTTAGCGAAGGTCGGAGCCTCGCTGTTGTTGACAATAGCGTCGATTTCCTCCATCTGACGCTTCATGCCCTCCTGGAAGGCAGGCATGTAATGTTCCGTTTTGATCTTGGCAAAATCGGGAATCTCGTAGGGGGTACCCCATTCGTTAAAAAAAGGATTATCCATGTTTTTTTTACAACCCGTGGCCAGCAGCGTCATTGCCGCAAAGCTGAGGGCAAGAAATTTAGATTTGTTTGTCATTGTATCTATTTTTAAAGTTTTCGATTACTCAATTCTCACCCAAGGCGTTGCCATTGGGCTAGATCTGTTTAAGCCCTCGCAGGACATTTCTGGAGGTTACCAACCCTCAACGCTCAACTCTCAACGCTCAACTCTCAACGCTCAACTCTCACCCCCGTCCACCCTTTTAGTTTTTAGTTTTTACCTTTTACCTTTAAAAAATTCTCATCATTGGCCTCCGCAGATGGCCGTAAGAATGTTCTCAATACTGGCCTCGCCGAGTTTCTTGGCCTGTATGATGTTGTTCTCATCGATAAGGTATATCTGGGGCGTAGACTGGATATCATACACGTCATGCCAATCGACATTGGCCTCGCCGCCGTCGAGACTGAGCCAATTGGGGCTGTTCATGCCATGCTTGGCCATAAACTCCTTCCACTCCTTGCGGGTCTTGTCGTCGGGGTCGCTGAGAATGGTGAAAGCACACAGATTGTACTGCTGCTGATACTTCTCGAACACACGATAGATTTCAGGAATGATGTGCTGGCAATGGCCGCAATTGGGCGACCAGAAAATCAGCAGTTTCCACTTATAGGGCATGGCATGGAGAGAGTGAGGCACGTGCAGCGTGTCATAAAGAATCAGCTCCGGAGCCTCGCGGCCCACGAGCAGCCGCTCCCATTTGGCAGCCCGCTGCGACTCCTTGTCGATAGAACTGGGAGAGGTCCACCAGTTGTCTTCAGAGGCATAGTACTTCTGCACCAAGTGCACATAAATCTCGTCATAGACCATCACCTTGCTTTGGAGATACTTTTGGGTGAAGCTGATCAAAAGATACTGGAACACATTGGGGGCCTTCTTGGAGCGGTCGAGCATGGGGTCCATATACTGGATGATCGTCTGTGGGGGGGCATAGCGGAGGACATTGTCGAAATAGCCCATCACACGGTCGTAGAAAACCGCCCGGGGGGTATTCAGGATGGCATTGTCCTCAAGGGGCATATTGTCAAAATAATGAGCCAGATAATAGTCGCGGCGTTGGAGGTCGGTCATCGTGTCGCCCCTCTCGTCCACCAGTGGCGGCGGCGTATCCTTGGTGGCCAACATCATCTTGGAGAGGAACATACTGGGGTCCCTCTCCGTATAGGCAAACTTAATGCTGTCGAGTTTTCTTATCTGCTGACGGTAATAGGGAGCATACTCTGCCGAATCCATCAGCATCTGCTGCCGGTCCAACTCTGTAGAGATAACGCCTTCGTCGCGGTAGAAATCAAAGAAAAACTGATTCTGCTTGCTACCCTTCACCTCCATGTAGGTGGTCCAATCCTTCTGCTGGGTTTCGAATTGGAAGAAAGGCTTCTCGTGATAGACCACAAAATCGACATACTTGCCTTGCGCGTTGGCGAAAAAGAAAAGGCCCTCAGGCAAAGTGTCCGTGGTGCTGGAAAACACAAAACGGCCTTTCTTATCACGATAAGCCGTATCCAACACCTGATTGCCGCGGCCGTAGTAGTGGCCCAGCATCAACATTGTGTCGACACCTTTGTTGATTTTAAGGGTGATTTCGTAGTTGGGTTTTTTGCGGGCCTGGGCTGGAAGGGCCAGCACCAAAGCCAGCAGCGTTAGTAGCGTTAATTTGCTGTATTTTTTTGCCATAGTTGCAACACTATTTGGATGTAACATATTGTGGTGTGATAGTATCTTTTTATTAAATAATCTATTTATTAACGGCTCTTCCCTTTGAATATTGTGTGAAAGATGGAAAAAGTGAAATGTTTGGCCTCTGCCCGACCCTGGCCAACGCCCATGCTGACAAAGCCATCCTCCGACCTCAGCGTATGGCAAAATGCGTTTGGTACTATCGTCTGCTTGCCCAACGTCCGTCTCACTCAATTATACCCCAAGGCATCACAACCCTGCCATTTTAGCCTTTATGGCAACAAATAATATACCCAACTTCGCTTATTGTATGCCCAAAGGTCTCTCTTTTACGTCTGAGGGCAGAGATGGCAGAATAATTGATAGGGATAGCATAGATAATAATAACATAATAAACAGTGATGAAAAACAACCAACTGCAAACGAACGGCAATAAGCAAGGCAAGGGCTGGCTGGACGCCTGGTGGCCATTGATAACGGCCTGCTGTCTGCTACTGCTCTTCAACGGTTTCCTGCAGCCGCTGCTGGTAAAGTCGCAGCTGAAAGAGACCGACTATGGCACCTTCACCCAATATGTGAACGACGGCAAGGTGGAAGAGGTGCTGATAAAGGAAAACAAAATCTATTTTGCCATAAGCGACCAGAACAAAGAGGACAAAAAAATCACCTACGTCACCGGGCAGATGGACGACCCCGGCTTGGTCGAGCGTCTGAGCCAAGCCCCTAGTTCCAACGAGAGCGGGCACATCGTCTTCACACAGGAGATACCCAAAGAGAATTCGCCTTTGGCCAACTTCTTGATGTGGTGGGTGCTGCCCGGAGTCTTGTTTTACTTTTTCTTCAACATGATGATGAAAAAGATGTCCAAACGAGGCGGTGGCGGAATGGGCAATTTCATGTCGTTTGGCGATAGTGGGGCCAAGATATACGCCGACAGCCAGGTGAAGACCACCTTTGCCGATGTCGCCGGACAAGACGAAGCCAAAGAGGCCCTCCAAGAGATGGTCGATTTCCTACATAATCCCACCAAGTACACCGATATTGGTGCTTCGCTGCCAAAGGGGGCATTGTTGGTTGGCCCTCCAGGCACGGGTAAGACACTTATTGCCCGTGCCGTGGCAGGCGAGGCCCACGTGCCTTTCTTCTCCATCAGCGGCTCAGAGTTTGTGCAGATGTTTGTGGGCATGGGGGCATCCAAAGTGCGTGACCTCTTCAAACAGGCCAACGAAAAGGCTCCCTGCATCATCTTCATAGACGAGATTGACGCCATTGGCAAACGGCGCGACAGCTCGGGATTTGGCGGAAACGACGAACGCGAGCAGACCCTCAATCAGCTGCTCACGGAAATGGACGGTTTCGACAGCCGCAAAGGCGTGGTCATTCTGGCCGCCACCAACCGACCCGAAATGCTCGACAAGGCATTGCTACGTCCTGGACGTTTCGACCGTCGTGTGCAGATGGAACTGCCCGACCTGGAAGGTCGTGTGGCAATCCTCAATGTGCACCTGAAACATATAAAACACGAAGAGAACATTTCTCTAGACCTGATAGCGCGTGCCATGGCGGGCAGTAGCGGTGCCGAGATTGCCAACATCGTCAACGAAGCTGCCCTCCGGGCCGTGCGCATGGGCAGAAAAACTGTCACACAGCAAGACCTAGAAGAAAGCATCGAGACCGTCATGGCCGGTGCCCAACGCAAAGGCAAGATGATTTCCGACAAAGAGCGCCGCATCATCAGCTATCACGAAATAGGTCATGCCATGGTGGCCGCCCGATTAGGGGGTTCGGCACCTGTGCACAAAATCACTATCGTGCCCCGCACCTCGGGGGCTTTGGGCTACACCATGCAGGTGGACAGTGGCGAGCAGGTGCTCATGAACAAGACCGAACTGCTGGGCCGCATAGCCACTCTCACAGGAGGACGCGCTGCCGAGGAGGTCTTCTTTGGCAACATCACCACCGGAGCCAGCAACGACATCGAACAAGCCACCAAGCTGGCCCGCGCCATGGTGACCCGCTTCGGCATGAGCGACAAATACGGCATGATGGCCTTGGAGACGGTGAACAACGCCTACTTAGGGGGCGACACCTCGCTCTCTTGTGCCCAAGAGACTGCCGCCGACGTCGACAACGAAGTGCGGCAGATGATAGCCGACAGCTATGCCTTGGCCAAGAAAATCATCATCGAAAACCGCAGCCAAATGGATGCCGCAGCCAACCTTCTGCTGGAGAAAGAAACCATCACCGGCGAAGAATTCATGGAAATCATTGACAAGAAAACTCCATGACAGCACTAATCGTTATTTTTCTGGTAGTTCTTTGGCTCCTGTGGCTCACAAGCAAACCTGGCCAAATCCCACTCGTCAGCGAGGCCGACCGAGCCAAACTGGCAGGATGTATGGAAGCAAGACCCAGTGTGGGCGATTCCACTGGCCGGGAAGAAAATGCACCATCGCATACTCACGAGACGGGGAAAAGTCTACTGCAGGTGGAACAAACAACAGATAACCTCATAGACACCTACCCCGACTTCCATCCGATGGTGAAGCAACTGCTGGAAGACATCGGAACAGCCGAGCATTTCATCCATGTTCAGTTTTTCAAATTCGAGGCCGATGCCATAGGACAATGTATTGGCGACGCATTGATAGCCAAAGCCAAGCAGGGAATAGAAGTACGGTTGCTCTACGACGACATGGCTAACATGAAGAGCAAATGGTATTACAAAAAATTACAGCGCGAAGGAATTGAAGTATGCGGATTTGGGCCCGCCTACATTCCTTTCCTCCGCAAAAAGGACAACTACCGCAACCACCGAAAAGTGGTGGTCATTGACGGCAAGAAAGGATATTTGGGAGGTATGAACATTGCCGACCGCTATTACCAAGGCCTTCGCTGGGGCAACTGGCGCGACACCCAAATACGCCTTCAGGGTCCTGCCGTTGGGGAGCTGCAGCTAGCTTTTCTCTGCGACTGGCGCTATGCCTCGGGCAAACTGTTGGCAGACAAGAAATATTTTCCAAAAGTAGAAGGTCTTGGGGACCTACCGGTAAGAGTGCTTACCTCGGGACCTATTGGCGAGGGGCCCACCATCATGAAGGAGCTGTGTCGAATATTAGACACCAGCCAGCAATACGTCTACTGGGAGTCGCCCTACTTCATTCCTACCCGGGAGGTCATGCAATCCATCTGTAGAGCCGCCCGACGAGGGGTGAACGTCCGCATTATTATTCCGCCCCGTGGAGACCGGGGTATCCTTACTCCGTTGGCTTCCAAATCCTATCTGTCAGAAGTGCTGGAGGCAGGCGCGGACATATACTTTTATAGCAAAGGGTATATGCACTCCAAGATTGTGGCTTGCGACGACCGAATAGCCACCATCGGTTCCACAAACATAGACCCACGTAGCTACCTGCTAGACCTAGAAATCAATGCATTTATAGAAGATGAGAAGTACACCCGTACGATAAAGGAAATCTTTCTGGCGGACGAAAAAGATTCAGAACACATCACCAAAGAACAATGGGCTGAACGGCCTTGCCGTCAGAGACTTTTCGAGCACATTGCCCGTCTTTTCTCCGCCCAATTATAAATCAGACAACAAACAATTTATGGAAATCAAGCAATCACAGAGAATACAAACTTCCGTACTCAACGGAATGGAAAAGAAAGCCTTGGTATGGCTGGCAAAGCGCCAGCCCAAGTGGGTTTCTTCGGACCTACTCACCTTTATTGGATTTGTGGGATCGGCCATTGTTGCCGCCGGCTTCGTTCTATCGAACATCAATATAAACTGGTTATGGCTAAGTTCGTTGGGACTGGTTATCAACTGGTACGGCGACTCGCTCGACGGCACCTTGGCACGGGTGCGCAACACCCAGCGGCCCATATACGGCTATTATGTCGACCACACCATCGACTGCGTGAACGAAGGCCTGATGTTCATCGGCGTGGGTCTCTCCCCTTTTGTCCACCTCCACCTGGCACTCATCGCCTATGTCCTCTACCTTATCATGACCATCAACGTCAGCATCAATGCCCACCTCAAAGGCGAGTTCAGGCTGACCTATGCCAAAATGGGTCCTACCGAGTTCAGACTCATTATCATTATTATGAACACCATAATGATTGCTTTTGCGGGCATCCGCGAGTGGTGTCGTACGGTCAACGTCTACGGAATAGCCTACGAGGTAAGAATACTAGACGCTGTCGCCATCGTGGTCATAGCTATCCTGACACTAATGCTTGGCGTCACTTTTATTACCGATGCCAAAGGCTACGCCAAGATAGACCCAAAGAAGTAGGAGCAAAACTACACTTACAACCTATATTCCCGTGGAGTCAAACCCGTCATGCGACGGAAGATGCGAATGAAAGAGGATGGAGTAGAGAAATGCAATTCACTGGAAATCTGCTGTACGCTAAGCCTACTATTTTTCAATAGCTGTTTAGCGGTGAACAGCAGCAGACGCGAAATCCAATCCTGTATTGGCGACCCGGTGGTTTTGGAGACCACAGTACTCAAATATTTGGGCGTTACAAAAAGCCGTTCGGCATAATAGGATACGTCATGTTCTTCCTTGTGATGCTGCAACAGCAGCACAAAGAAATCCTTGGTCAGCTGTTCGTGACGAGAGAGGGAACGCACTTTCATGCCATCATGTGGCTGAGACTCAAGGACCAGCAACAACAGTGCCTGTATGAGCGGCACAGACATCAGCAGGTTACTCTTATCGCTCTGAGGATAGGCATGTCGCTTAAGCACCAACAAAATGTGCCGCACATCCTCCGCTATTTCGTCTGTGAGGACAATATCTTGAGGGACACCGCCATCAAGCTTGCTCAGACTGTCAAATAGTTTTCCCCGTACAGGTTCATTGCCTTGCAAGAGAAGCATATCGCTCTGCGAACCCATTTTAAGCAGATACTCTGAGGTGACAAAAACCACCGTGGCCTCCAAGTTGCTACTGTATTCCTGCACAGAAAAGAGCTGACCTGGGAGGGCAAAGAAAACACCGTTGCGCCCAACGTCATGCCGGCTTTGACTCAACAGATAAGAACACGTTCCTCGGTCACAAATGCCCAAAAGCAGCCCACTTACCTGGGTGGCATTGCCACGCTGAATCATCTCGTCGGACTCGCCGGCCCTGATATCAAAAACCCCTATATCCTTAGTGTCAATATAGCTCATAAAACATTCAACAACAATTTCCATACCACCTCATGCCCGTCAAGAGGCAAAACGATGCTGTAGAAAAGCCTGAGTATTTGCAACAAAGCCCCTATCCTCATCTTCCTGTCCATCATTAAGAACAAAAAAATAAAAGCAATGGCACTGGCTAAGGTTGGAGTGATGCTGCAGGAAAGAAGTACGAATAATACAATCTATTAAATGATAGTAAGCATGGATTATGAACTGGTTCATAGGTTAATTGGCCCTCTAATTGTTGATTGATAGCTCTTACTAGTTGATAAAAAAATGATTTTTGTGGCATTTGATGAACAATAAGAAAGGGGAAGGTGCGTTATATATAGGTTTTTTAATAAAATACGTTTTACAATGTCATCATTGCCCCCAATATTTCTCGACCTTGCCATCATCCTCATTACTGCCGGCATCATAACGGTGATTTTCAAGTGGCTCAAGCAGCCACTGGTGCTAGGCTATATTGTTGCGGGGTTCTTTATCGGGCCTTATTTTCCATGGTTCCCTGCCATCAGCGACGACACCAACATCCACGTTTGGAGCGACATCGGAATCGTCTTTCTGATGTTTGCCTTGGGATTGGAATTCAGCATCAAGAAACTGAAGAAGGTGGGGGCCACGGGGGCCGTCACTGCGTTGACCGAATTGGCGATCATGTTTGTGATAGGCAACACGATAGGCCATATCTTGGGCATGAGCGACATGAGTTGCATCTTCCTGGGATGTATGCTGTCCATCTCGTCCACAACCATCATCATCAAGTCGTTTGAGGACCTGAAGCTCAAGCAGCAGAAGTTCACCAACACCGTCACGGCGGTGCTGGTGGTAGAAGACCTGGTGGCGGTGTTGCTGTTGGTGATTCTCTCCACCCTCAGCGTCAGCCGCCGGTTCGACGGCGCGCAGCTGGGCATGAGCATGGTCAAGCTGATTTTCTTCCTCATCGTGTGGTTCACCTTCGGCATCTTCCTCATCCCCTCTTTTTTGCGCTGGATGCGCAAATGGATGTCGGAGGAGACGCTGTGCATCGTGGCCGTGGGGCTCTGTTTCGGCATGGTGGTCTTTGCCGACTTTGCCGGTTTTTCCACTGCCTTGGGGGCCTTTGTGATGGGTGCCATTTTGGCAGAGACCATCGAGGCCGATGTCATCCACCGCATCATCACCCCCATCAAAGACCTCTTTGGAGCGGTGTTTTTTGTGTCGGTGGGCATGTTGGTCAATCCCGAAGTGTTGCTGCACCAATGGTACTACATACTCATCATCGCCCTGGCCGTGGTGGTGTTCAAATCTTTTAGTGCCACCCTCGGCATCCTCCTCAGCGGCAAACCCCTCAAGGGGGCCATGCAGGGCGGTTTTTGTTTCTGCAACATCGGAGAGTTCAGCTTTATCATCGCAGGGTTGGGCCTGAGTTTCGGCGTAATCGACGAAAAGCTCTACCCCATCATCGTTTCGGTGTCCATCATCACCACCTTCGTAACCCCCTACATGATCAAGGCAGGCACTCCGGCCTACGAAAAGATCTACCCCAAGATTCCCGAAAAAGTCAAGCGCATATTGGAGCGGTACAGCAACTCCTCCCGCACTTCGGGGCACGAAAACAAACTCACCGCATTCATCAAGAAACAGGTGCAGGGCATCCTGTTCTACGGTATTATCATCGCCGCATTGTCGCTGCTTAGCTTCATCTTGCTCAAGCCCTTCCTCAACAATCTTTTTGCCGACCTGGGGATACCGGAGATCTGGAGCAACCTGCTGGGCATGACGGCAACCCTGCTGGCGCTGGCCCCGTTCCTATGGGCCATGGCCGTCAAAGGGGTGAACAAAAAGCTGGAGAAAGAGATGCTGGAGATAGGCAGCAACAGCCAGGCCATCGTACTGCCGCTATTGTTGCTGCGCTACTTTGTGGCCCTGACGGCAGTAGGCTGGGTCGTATCGCGCTATGTGCACATTGCCGTAGGCCTCCTGCTGGTCATAGCCATCGTGGTCGTATTCGTCAGCCTGGCCTCCAAGCCCGTCATTGATTTCTACCACCGCATCGAGAACCACTTTGTCACCAACCTCAACTCACGGCAGGCCCAAAACTCCTTTGCCATACCCGAGGAGTTGGAGAACAGTTTCTATATGGACAGCACCATGGTGACCCCCTACTCCCCATGGTCGGGCAAGGCACTTCGCGAATGCGGCATCCGCAAGAGCTATGGAGTCAATGTGGTGAGCATCGAACGTGCCGGCATCGTCTACGACCTGCCCGACAAGAAAACCCAGCTGCTGCCCGGAGACAAAGTGACGCTCATCGGCAGCGAAGACCAGGTTGCGAAAGTGCGCAACCAGATCACGGTGGAGCCTGACATGCTCATCCACGACCACAGCGACCACAACATCAACAACTACACCATGGTCATACCCGAAGGCCACGCCCTCGTGGGACGACCCATCAAGGAGGCCAACCTCATGGTGATATACAACGCCTTGGTCATCGGCATCAAACGCGGCGACACGACGCTCTTCAACCCCTCGGGCAACGAGCGGTTCCAGGAGGGCGACCTAGTGATGTTTATCTCGCCACAGAACATCGATGTAGGAGAGCTACTCGACCACTACGAAGAGACCATGCAGCAATATGAGGCCAAACAGGAAAAGTAAAAGGTAGAAACTAAAAACTAAAAGGTCTATTGGCATAGCATTTGGATAATTCTCCGTGCTCAAAGCGTAAACGGGTTTATGCGACAATAAAATTAAACTTATTCAAGCATTTTTGACTACAACATAATATGAAGCAAAAAATTCTGATATTGCTGCTGCTATGGGCAGGGACGACCGCCATGGCACAGAACGAACAAAGCGACAAAGGATTCGAAATCTCTAAGAACCTAGAAATCTTCGCCAACGTTTACAAGAACCTCCACATCAACTATGTAGACGATGTCGACCCCGGCAAGACCATGAAGGTGGCCATCGATGCCATGTTGGCCTCCATGGACCCCTACACCAACTATTTTGCCGAGAGCGACATGGAGGACGTGAAAATGCAGGTGCTGGGACAGTACGGAGGCATCGGCGCACTGATACACCAGCAAGGCGACAGCGTATATATCGCCGAACCCTACGAGGGCCTCCCTGCCGACAAGGCAGGCATACGCATTGGCGACCGCATCGTGGCCGTAGGCGGTGAGAGCACCAAGGGCAAAACCACCAGCGACGTCAGCAGCGCCATGCGCGGCCAGGCGGGCACCGAAGTGGCCCTCCGTCTCGAACGTGACGGCAAAGAGTTCGAGGTCAAACTCACCCGCGGCGAAATACGGCTTCCCAACGTCCCCTACTACGGCATGGTTGACGGCAATATAGGCTATGTGCGCCTCGACGAGTTCACCCAGGACGCTGCCAAGAATGTGCGTGAGGCTTTCCGCCAGCTCAAACGCGAGCACCCCGATATGAAAGGTTTCATTCTGGACCTACGCAACAACGGCGGCGGACTTATGAACGAGGCCGTAGACATTGTCAACATCTGGGTGAAGAGCAACGAACTGGTAGTGGAGACCAAGGGCAAAGTAGCCTCAAAGAACGTGAAAAGCCGCACTCGGATGTCCCCCGAAGACTTAGACATTCCTTTGGCAGTGCTCATCAATAGCGCCAGCGCCTCGGCTAGCGAAATTGTCAGCGGTAGCCTGCAGGACCTTGACCGCGCCGTAATCATCGGCGAACGTTCCTACGGCAAAGGATTGGTACAGAACATCCTGCCCATGCCCTATAACAGCCAGATGAAGGTAACCGTGTCGAAATATTTTATCCCCAGCGGACGCTGCATACAGGCCATCGACTATAAACACCGCGATGCCGACGGCCGTGCCACCAAAGTGCCCGACTCGCTCAAGACGGCCTTTAAAACACGCAACGGACGTACGGTTTATGACGGTTTCGGCATCGAGCCCGATGTCGAAGTGGAACATGAGCCCAGCTCATTGCTCTCTGTGGCATTATACAACCGTTTCCACTTCTTCAACTACGCCATGAAATACCACCGCGAGCACGCCAGCATTCCGCCTGCCGGTGAGTTCAAAATCACGGACGAGATATGGAACGATTTCGTCAACTACCTCTCCGACAAGACATACGAGTACAAAACCTACACCGAAAACCTGATTGCCGACTTGCGCAAGGTGGCAGAGGAAGAGAACTATATGGACAATCTCAAGCAGCAGATAGACCAATTGGAAAAGACCTATAAGGATGCCAAAAAGGAAGACCTCAACCGCAATCGCGAGGAAATCAGCGAGCTGCTGGCCGATGCCATCATCCTCCACTACTACTACCGCAAAGGGTGTATCGAGGCCGCCCTGGAATGGGATCCCGACATCAAAAAGGCCACCGAGATTCTCGGCAACCCAAGCGAGTACAAAAAAATCCTGAGTTCCGACAATAAATAGGAGAAACGAATATAGGTCAACTTGTTATTGAACGGATAGTACTGGATAATAATTCGTAATATAGATTTAGATATAGGAACTTCCCCATATTATCAGACCCTATATTCAAATACTGTCTGACGTTGTGCGACACAAAATACATCGTACCATATACATCCTGTTGCTGTGCCTGTTGGCGGTCTTTATGACGACCTCGGTATTCTTCACCAATTTGGTGTGGGTGCTGCTGTTGGCCAATTGGGTGGTGGAATGGAACTGGCGTGAGAAGTTTGCCGACTTCAGGCACAACTACCTCTTGCAGGCGTTCTTGGCACTTTTGGTTGTGCACTTGGTCTGGCTTATAGGGACTGAAAACATGGAGTATGCGCTCTACGACCTACAAAAAAAGCTGCCACTGTTCCTCATTCCCCTCGTCATTCTCACCACCCCGCCGCCGAAGCCCAAGGAAGCTTTGAACATAGGCATCTGCTATGTAGGTACCGTACTGGTGGTCACCATTATAGGCCTGGTGCGTTTTCTCACTATCGAGGACCTTCCCTATCGCGAGATTGTCCCATACATCTCCCACATACGCTTCGGTTTAAACGTTTGCCTCTCTTTGGCAATACTCATTTGGGCAACACTCAAATTCCACCGTCCGTGGCTCTACCTCATTGACGCATTGCTGTCACTCTGGTTTTTGATTTTTCTGTTGCTCATCCATTCATACACCTCCATTATCATCCTACTGGCCACCTCCGTAGTGTTGCTATTGGCCTACCGACATCGCCTGCCTCTCCCCTACCGCCATGCCGCCACCGTCGGCGTGGGGGCCATTTTGCTGCTCACTATCGGCCTTTGCGGCTATTACTGCTACGACTACTACCACCTGCGACCACTTTCTACGGGAGCGCTGGCATCCACCACCCCGAACGGCAACCCCTACCAGCACCGCAAAGACGGCCTCATCGAGAACGGCAACTACGTCCACTATTATGTCTGCGAAGAAGAGATGGAGCGGGAATGGGGCAAACGGAGCAACATGTCCATTGACGCTACGACCACTACTGGATGGTCGGTATATTCCACCTTACTGCGCTATCTGGGCGGCATCGGGGTGACCAAGGACAGCCTAGGCATGACCCACCTGACCGATGAGGATATTGCCGCCATAGAAAAAGGGATAGCCAACCCAGTCTACCTAAAGGCAGGACCACGCAAGATGGTGTACGTACTGTGCTACGAGTTCGAGAACTACCGCTGTTACCGCAGCGTAAACAATTTCAGCACATTGCAACGAATAGAGCTATGGCGCAACGGCCTAGGCGTTTTCTTGCAACATCCATTGTTTGGCGTGGGTACTGGCGATGTTCCCGATGTCTGCCAAGAGCGCCTGGAAGCCACCCAATCGCCCTTGGTTCAAAAGCAGATGCACACCCACAACCAGTACCTCAACTTCCTCCTGGCCTTTGGCTTGACAGGCTTTTCTGTCATCGCCTTCTTTTTCATCCGCGCTATCGCCCGCACCCACAGCTGTCGGCGCATACTCTTCACTGCCTTCCTCTGCATCGTGCTCATCTCCTTTGTTAGCGAAGACACCTTAGAGACCCTCGCCGGCATCACATTCACCTCTTTTTTTATCGCCCTCCTATCCCGACATAAATAATCCATGTATCTCTACCACACCCTTAGCAACGGCATCCGCATCGTCTTTCGGCAGAACAACTCCAATGTTGTCTATGCCGGTGTATATATCAACGTAGGCTCACGCAACGAGCAAAACCCCTCAGAAGAAGGCATAGCACACTTCATTGAGCACTCCATATTCAAAGGCACCGAACATCGGCGCTCATACCATATCCGCAACCGCATCGACGGTGTGGGTGGGGAGCTGGATGCCTTCACCACCAAGGAGGAGACATGCGTCTACGCATCGGCCCTGACACAGCATTTGGAGCGTTGCCTAGAACTCTTCAGCGACATCCTGTTCCACTCCACCTTTCCCCAGCACGAGATTGAGAAGGAAAAGGACGTGGTGATAGAGGAAATCAACCTTTACAAGGATTCTCCTGCCGAGCTGATATATGACGATTTCGAAGAGATGATTTTCGGCAGCCATCCCCTGGCCCACAACATCTTGGGGAGCAAGAAAAACGTCAAGCATTTCACTTCCGAACAGCTGTCGCTTTTTCTCCACCAGAACTACACACCCGACAAGATGGTGATTACCGTGGTGGGCAATGTGGAGTTCAACAAACTGGTACACCTGTGCGAGAAACACTTCGCCCTAGCCAGCGAGGTCAGCAAGCCCAAGGCCGACGCGCGCAGCCCGAAGCCCAGTTACCAACACTTCAACACCACCCTCAACAAGCACACCCACCAAGTGCACCTTTTGGCGGGTTGTCCGGCTCCCACCATCTATGACGAGAAGAAAAACGCCTTCACCCTGCTGAACAACATCTTGGGAGGACCTGCCATGAACTCACGGCTGAACGTGTCGGTACGCGAAAACCAGGGCTTCTGCTACACCATTGAGTCACAATATGTGCCTTTCTCCGATGCCGGGCTTTTCTACATCTACGCCGGTGTGGACAGCGATGCCGCCGAGCGCAGCACACAACTCATCCTACAGGAGCTGCGCCGTTTGCGCGAAAATAAGCTCAGCCCACAGCAACTGCATGCCGCGCAAACACAACTCATCGGACAGATGGCCATAGCCAACGACAGCGGCCTCAACGAGATGCAAAGCATAGGCAAAGCCTACCTCAATTTCGACCATGTCGACACTCTAGAAGAGATGAATCGCGACATTCTGGCCATAACTCCCGAAGAGTTGCAAGCCGTCGCCCAAGAAATCTTAGCCGAAGACAACTTCAGTTTTCTATACTACAGATAATACTGTTCTTTTGTACCCTTCAATGGGTTTAGCTAAGCCTTTTATCAAAATTCCACCACCACGGCATGGTACATGGGTGAGGACGATGAGAGGGTGAGGAGGGTTCCGCCGTCGGCCTGTTTCACCTTGGCTTTTACACTCTTGCCAGCCAACGCAGTCACCTTTTTCACATCGAAGGGGAAGTGGAAGGAAGCTTTCTTGGTAGGCTCGGCGATAAGGCAGATAGCATAGCGATGGCTGCCGTCCTTGCTCTGTGTGTAGCGGATACCGCCCTTGCTGTAAGGATATAGCGGACGGGTGGCATAGATAGCCTTGCCGTTGACATCCAGCCAAGCCCCTATCTCTTTCATACGGCTGACGGCCTCCTCTGGCAACCGGCCCTGGGCATCGGGACCGACATTGAGCAGCAGGTTGCCGCCCTTGGCCACCACATCGCACAACATGTGAATGAGCTGCGTGGTGCTCTTGTATTTGTCGCCCGGCACATAGGACCAGCTGTCGCCCATGGTCATGCAGGTCTCCCACGGATAGGAGAGCAAACTGTCGGGCACCTCTTTCTCGGGGGTGCGGTAGTTCTCGTAGCGACCCCCTACCGAGCGGTCTACGACAATGAGGTCGGGATTGCCCGAGCGGGCGATGCTCACCAACTTGTTCATGTCGATGTCCTGCACGCGCTGGTAGCACCCCAACCAGGGGCGCGTCTCGTCGTTGATGCTCCATTGGGGACGCACCCAGCCCCCGTCGAGCCACAGTATATCGATGTCGCCATAGTTATGCGTCAGCTCATACACCTGCTTGTGGGTGAAGGTTTTGAAATCTTCCCAACGGTTAGGGTGCTCGTTGATGTCGTAGTTGACATTGCGGTCGGGCGTGGCCCATTCGTGAGCCCAGTAATCGTCGTTGTGCCAGTCGGGCTTAGAGAAATAGAGGCCCGTCCAAAAGCCCGCACCGCGGAAAGCGTCCACAATGCTCTTAGTGATGTCGGGCTGGGGGTTCTTGCTGTAGGGGCATTCGGGGCCAGTGCAGCTGTATTCGGTCTCGTTGCTATTGAACATGCAAAAGCCATCGTGGTGTTTGGTAGTAAAAACCACATACTTCATACCGGCAGCCTTGGCCACAGCCGCCATCTGGTCGGGGCGGAACTGGGTAGGATTGAAGGTGCGGTTAAGATTCCAATAATCATGTTTGTACTGGTCGTAGGCGGCCCCCTTGCGGTCGATCCAAGGCTCGTTGCAGAGATTCCATGACTCCACAACACCCCACTGAGAATAGATGCCCCAGTGCATCATAAAACCAAACTTCAGGTCCTGCCACTGGTCGATACGGTTAAGAATCACAGGGTCGGTCTCCGGTTCCTTATCGCTTTGGGCAAAGGCCGAACCGAAGGAAAGCACAAGTACAAAAAGCACAAAAAGGGTAATTCTCTTCATATTACGAACATTTTTATCAATCAAATCACTTTATTTTTGTTTGCAAAGATACATTTTTTTTTCAAATCGGCGACTATCCCATTCCATACCCTATGGTCTCTCAAGCCAAACCTTGACGGCAGGAGAGTCTCGACATCACCCCAACAAGAATAGCATTAATCTCTCTTTGGGAAAACTGGAAGCAAAAAACTTGTTGCACCAATCAAGATAGTTCGTTTTTTTTTCGTACTTTTGCAGAATATCAAAACATTATAATCGGTAGACAAATAATGCACAAGGTACTAATAATCATATTGATGACCACTGCCGCGCTAACCCTATCGGCTCAAAACAAATGGCACTACTCCTTCAGTATGGGTGGCGAATATAAGTCGGGCAATGTCAACACCTTCACCTTCAACAACAAGGGCGGTGTGGAGCGAAACGACAGCATCTTGGCCCTAGACGCAAACTACGCCATCGTCTATGGACAGAAGGACCATGTGGAATACGACAAGAGCCTGACAGGCAACCTAACTATTGACATTTGGCAGTACAATCGCATATCTCCTTTTGTGGCCGCCACCTACTACAACAATAAATACAAAGGATATGAGTATAAGCTGAGTTTTTTGGCAGGTGCCAAATACCGCTTTTTCTCCAACAGCGTATGCGACTACTCCATTAGTGCCGCATACGTATACGAATATGTCGACTACTTCACCACCAACACCACCATCCTGGAGCCACAAGTCAGTCGTGTGTCGCTCCGTTTCAAAATGCGCCACAAAATCAATGACGGCATCGCGATAAAACATACCACATTCTATATGCCTTCCATGGCCGACCTCAGAAACGACTACATCATCTCCAGCATCACCAGCTTCTCGTCGCAACTAACCCAACACCTCTTTCTGGATTGGAACTTCAACTATGAATACCACAGTCTTGTACCCGAGAAGGTGCAGAAACAAGACATCATCACCTCCGTCACGCTAAGAATGAAATTCTAACTTACACCAATATGCGCATCATGATGAAGAAAACGCTTTTTTTGTTTTTTGTACTGGGGCTTGGGGCCGACCTCTGGGCCCAGAACTACCACCAGCAGTTCTCCCAAGCCCTATCGGACGGTGACACAAACGCCCAAAGGTCCGCACTCGCTGCCTGGAGACAAAGCATGCCCACCGAGGCCGACTACTATATCGACCAGTTCAATTTCTACGTCAACAAATCTCTCTTCAGCACTATGCTCCTTACCACCAACGCCGAGGAGTTGGAGGGCGGAACCTTCTCTTTTACCGATAGCACCGGCGATCTTTCAGGCTATCTGGGCATGAGCACGCCCACCATAGTGCCTCTGATGGCGGACAGCGCCCTCATGTGGATTGAGCGAGGCCTGGAGAAGTACCCCTACCGTATGGACATGTGGATGGGGCGCATCCATTTCTTAGGCATGGTCTATCGTTGGGACGACTTCGAGCACACTTTAGAGGAACTGATTGACCGTTTTGCCACGACAAAAAACAAGTTGTGGGAGTACCCCGGCATGGAGCGATTCGACAAGGAGATAATCTCCGAGGCAGTGTTGGAATACCAGCAAACACTGGTGGAGGAGACCAACCTCTCGGCCATGGAGCATAACGACTCCCTCATGCTGCGCCGCATGGCCAACATAGCCCAGCGGATGCTCAAGTACTACCCCAAAGACATCTACCAGCTGAACATCATGGCGGTGTACCACAACGCCCTAGGGCAGACCGAAGAATGCCTGCGCTATCTCCTCAAAGCCGAGAAACAGGACCGACACGACTGCACCGTACTTTCCAACATAGCCAACACCTACCACAAACTAGGCAACTACAAGCAGGAGCATAAGTACCTGAAGAAGATGGTTAAGTACGGCGATGAGGACGAGCAGGAATACGCACGTCACTTCCTCAAAGAACTGGAGTCTGAACACGGGCTCTGACCGTTGGGAAGTCCGATTACCCCACGGGGGAGACCTTAGCATAACGCGAAACACTTTATTCCATGGGCCTTCCCCATAGTGAAAACAACAATTTAAACCAATGACAATGATTCGTATAATAGGCGTGGGTGACATAATGCCCGGAGGTGTACTGACGGGAGTAGACCAGGGATATATGTCACCGGAAATAACTGAAATCCTCAAGGGCGGCGACATCCGGGTGGGGACGTTGGAAACGGCCGTGGGCAACAGTCCCACATTCAGTCAGGAGAAAATGAGCCGCAAAAAAGATGTGATATACACCCTCGACCGCGACATGCCGAAACTAACGCAGCTAGGCATGGACATCGTCAGCTTGGCCAACAACCATTTCTTCGACTTGGGCGAGGAGGGTGCCAAACACACAATAGAGCTGCTCGACAAAATGGGCATACAGCACATCGGCGCTGGCAAGAACCTACAAGAAGCCTCCAAGCCTGCCGTAATGGTGGTTGGCGACAAGAAAGTGGCCTTTGTGGGTTTTTGCGATTGGCGCGACGAGACGGTAGGCTGGTGTCCCATGGCAACGGACAACGCCTGGGGCGTGAATCCCATGTATGACGACCATGTGCAGGCGACAATACGAAAATGCAAGGACCAGTACGACTATGTCGTTTCGATACCTCATTGGGGAAGAGAAGGCCACGCCTACCCTACCGACCATGAGTACAAAATGGCAAAACTGATGATGGCTTCGGGGGCCGACCTAGTACTTGGCGGACACACACATTGCATACAACCCATATACCACAAGAATAACAAATCGGTGGTATTCAGCATGGGCAACTTCCTGTTCCCCGACAGGCTGATAGCCCCACCGCGCTCCACCTATTATCCCGAAGGGCCTATGGACATCGCAAGCCTGCCAACCACAGAAAGATACCCATTTGTAGACACTGTCACTCTAAAAAAATGGAGGAAATACACGCGTTACGGGCAGATTGTCACAACGCAGATAGGTGACGGCACCGTAAGGACACAGGGACACATCACCCGGCTCACAGAAGACAATCGCATTGAGCTATGGCAGCAGAAATACCCCCACCAGCGACAAGTGAAAACGGCTTCGCTAGCCCTGGACAGCGGCTGTTACCTGCTGTTCTACCAAATACAGCGATTAAAGAACTTCATGAAACCTCACGTCAAAAAAATGATTGGATGGAAGTAGGGTTCACCCCTCCCCGAAGGAAAAAAACAAGAAAAAAGTTTGCCATATCAAAAAAAGTGTGTATCTTTGCAAACTCAAAACAACGCCGAAAAGGCCCATTTTGAACAAGAAAATTAGAGTTAAAATAAATAATAACAATCGTTTAAGAGCCACTGCTTAAAACGGCTAAACAACCCGAAAAAATGAAAAAAGGAATCCATCCCGAGAACTACAGACTGGTAGTCTTCAAAGACATGTCCAACGACAACATGATCCTCACCAAGAGCTGTGCAGCTACCAAAGAGACCGTCACCTATACCGACGGCAATGAATACCCCGTGGTGAAATTGGAAATCTCCAACACCTCCCACCCCTTCTTCACCGGTAAGCTGAAACTCGTTGACACCGCCGGACGTGTCGATAAGTTCATGAACAAGTACAAGAAATACTCCAAGAAGTAATTTGTTTTAGGTTTTAGATTAGAGCCTCTATCGCGAGATAGGGGCTTTTTTTGTGTGTGTCGGACCCACTTACCGTGGTTTGACGAGTGGCTTTAAAGCTAAACGACCGTTATTGTGATAAAGTAAAAGGTAAAAACTAAAAACTAAAAAGGGAGTTGCCAAAGGTAAAAGGTAAAAACTAAAAACTAAAAGGGAGTTGTCAAAGGTAAAAATTAAAAACTAAAAGGGTGGACGGGGTTGAGAGTGGAGAGATTGTGATAAAGTAAAAGGTAAAAGCTATAAACTAAAAAGTTTATTGGCATAGCATCTGTCTATCCACTTTTTGTTTTTAGTTTTTACTTTGTAGTTTTTAAAGCATCTGTCTATCCACTTTTAGTTTTTAGTTTTTACTTTATAGTTTTTATAGCATCTGTCTATCCACTTTTAGTTTTTAGTTTTTACTTTATAGTTTTTATAGCA